>JAICFW010000022.1 GCA_025923455.1 Nitrososphaeraceae archaeon
TGTGGGTGTTGACCACGCAATGTCCGATGTTGTAAAAGGTGGCGCATTTGCAGTACTGGCAGTGGAGAACTCGACTGCAACTGATCATCCAGAAGGAACATGTGTCTCGGCAAAAGGTGAAGGCGTAGTATGCACAGCAGCCGCAGCAGAAGAAGACGCACAAGCTGAAGGTGCCGCTGGAGAAAACCAAACTGCAACCGATGATGAAGGAAATGAAGCAGAAGACGACGGTGCAAACAACAATGAAAATGGAAATGAAGCACAAGACGATGAAAGCGAAGTAACACAAAATGCAACAATGCTCAATACCACTGGCGGTAACACGACTGGAAACGGAACAACGATGGCTGGAAACTCAAATGCAGCAGGAAACCAAACAGCATCATCTGGCACTGAAGTAATCATTGCTCAAGGATCATCTGCTCCAACTGCTGCCGAATTTTATGTCCCTCCAACTCTGACAGTACCAACAGGTAGCACGGTAAGTTGGAAAAATGCAGATTCTACACTGCATACTGTAACTTCAGGCAGCGCTGAAACCGGCGTATCAGGTACAGAATTCGACTCAAGTTACATGGCAGCAGGAAAAACATTTCAACATACATTTAGCAGCGCAGGGACATTTGACTACTATTGCACTCTTCATCCTTTCATGAAGGGTCAAGTTGTAGTAAACTAACTCCTCTTTATCTTTTTTATTATAAAATAAAACTCAGAAATTATTGTCCATAGTACAATCTTCAACTATCTGTCATCTACAACCGATAAACCTATGATTGTGATATAGGTTTGAAATATGTCAAATTTTCAAATTTTCAAGTTATAAAGTTCTTTTTGTTTGTATTATCAAGCAAGATAGTCTTTTAATCTGCTCATGATTTTACTGTCCTTACCAAGCTTGTCGGGATCTTCATCTTCGGACAAATTGCGAAGTGCATCAATATTGATATTGATTTCCTTTTGAAATTTGCTACTACTCTTTTCTAGATCAGGCAAGATTGGATCATTGAGATTGTCCAATAATTTATTTACATCTCGTAGTGACAATATTGAAAGGACTAATTTATTATCATCAGGTGATATTACAGGAATTTCAGATATGGCGGTTTTACTTACTATTTCAAAGTAATCCATAATTGGATCCAATGGACGAAGCATGGGTGGATCATAAATCATGATAGATTCAACAGTCATGTTCTCTTTAATGGTTGTAACATTTACTAAATCCTCAAAATAAATCATTCCTTCAAATCTATCTTCATTATTAGTAACTACGAGTGATTTGGTATTAAGATCTCTCATTATCTGAACAGCATCAGCAATGGTTGTATTGCGATTTATGTTATAGAAATCTGAATTCATCACATCTCTTACAAGGTAGTTTCTTAAATTTGAGTCATGTTTCTTAATACTTAACAATTGTGTTCTTATGTTGGAAACATAATTTTTGTAGATATAATTATTTTTACCTGAGATAATATTTGATATTATCACCGATATGACGGTGGGGATAAGCAATGTATAGCTTCCAACCATTTCAACCCCTACTACTATCGCAGAAATAGGAGTTCTAGTACTTGCGGTAAAGAATGCGAATATTGAAATCAATGTAGCAGATGTTGTGTCTATGAACAGGAAAATTCCAAAAGAATGAAACAATGTAATTAATGCGGATCCAATAAGACCACCTATTACCAATGAAGGACCAAGTAATCCAGTAGTATTGCGTGAGGCATTAGAAACTGAAGTAGCAAATATTTTCATAGCGATTACTGGGAACATAATCCATAGTGGAAAGACTTCATGATTACCCAGCGCTGCGAGTTGTAACCACCCATAGCCTGTGCCTAATATTTCGGGAAAACCGATTGCAAATATGCCAATAATAACTCCACCTAGTGCAGGCTTTAAGTAAAGTGGAATCTTCATATTTTCAAAATGTCTTTGAAAAATCTGAACTGTTTTCACATATCCTATCCCAACTATTCCTACGATGGCAGCAATTACACCATAAGCTGCTATAGACTGAAGTGTTGTTTTTGTGATAAACTCCTGTGGGATATATAAGAAAGAAGGCCAATCCAAGACTACTCCTGAAACGATATAACTTGATATTGATGCTAAGAACGCTGGATACAGAGATTTGATAATGAAGTCTCTCCGATATAGTAATTCTAAACTAAAAATTGCTCCACCAAAAGGTAACCTCAAGATCCCCCCAATTGTCGAACCCATTCCCGCGGCAATTGCAATACGAATTTCTTCTTGGTCAAGTTTGAAAATTCTACCAATAATAGATGCAAGAGTGGAACCAGTATGTGCTAAGGAATCTTCGACTCCACCGCTAGTTCCACTTCCTATAGCCAGAAAACTGGAGAATGTTTTTAATGATGAGTTTTTTAGACCTAATTTGTTTTTCTTGTTATGAAATTCATCACTAATCTCATCTATTCCGTTTTTGCCTAGCGAAGTTGATAATTTTATTGACAGCAACCCTATGACTAGACCAATTAATCCTAAAATCACAGGAATAAGCCAGGGTTTTAACACATACAAGGAATATTCTGATGACAGGTTGGCCACATCTTCTGGATATGGTTGGATGTATCTCACCACATCACTAAGGAAGAAAGATGAAAAAATCCTCATAGCCTCATAAGCAGTAATTACTAATAATCCAGATAGAACTCCTATGATTATTCCGATAACTGTCCATTTTCTCAGGTACACAAGATCAAGGGTTGTCCAGTCAAATCTATCCACAAATCTTTCTAAATATCTTGATAAATTCAATTTGGTTTATGGACATTGTGATGATATTATTGGCTCATATTCATTGAGCTCAGTTAATGTTTACAATTTTTGTTAAAATTTTTATCCTTAGGTGTATCTCAAGAGATTGTTTCATACAGATACTAACTCATGTGTTTGGATTTGCATATCCTCCTCAGGTTCTAATACTGATTTAAATTACTCAAAAATATTCAATAAAACATTGAATTCCCTTCTGATAGTTAGTGCGATAGTTTGCGTAATGCTATTACTATTTATCGCCTATGCATTTATCAACAATAGCGATTTCAAATTGATTGATGAAATTTCAAATTCTGATACTCGTATAGAAATTGATACATTATCTGGGAATGAAACTGCCAATGAGACGGAAAACCAATAGTCTCAATTACTATTAATCTAGATGACTGAATCCTAATTTGGATAACATCAACTAGTAGATATCTCAGCTTACATTCAAGTCAAATAGTGCTTGTTCAGTTTTTATTGGGATAAAGTTAATTCCCATTACACTTACTTGCAATGAATACTGTCCATCTTGAGTGAATTTATATGGAATTTTCACAATACCTTCAGCCGTGTGAAGCAGCGGCTGACCGGTAATTGAGGATGCTCGAAAGACCTCATTGTTGTTATTTGTTATTGCAAAATCATAGTCAACATGAACTTGCACTGCTTGCGAAGATGGTTGTAAAAATGAAATCATGAATTGCGAGTCTATATTTTTTACAATTGGAAAAGGTTGAATTTGTAAATCAATATTTAGGCTATTTCCATCTGTAGGTGCTTTGGAATCGGCAGCAGTAATTTGCACAGTTTTCAAAATTTGCGTGCTAGTAGCCGTAGTATCATTGGCTGAAATTTGCGTGCTATTAGCTATGGTAGTATTTCTATTATCCGATAAAACCTGGAGCTGTGAAAAACCGAAACCCGATTCCCTTAATGTGGGCATAATGACAAGTATTGTATAGGAGAAACAAATTAGAAAACATACCGCACTAATTTTTTTAATCATAATATGACATAGCAATAATTATTTAATAAATCTTACAATGGCCGAACCTGTAAGAATTTACTGTTGATTTAATTTTGAGTTTGTTGCATGTGCGCCATAGAACCTGATTCTTGATTGCAATGTAGTTAGCCGTAGTCATGCTCTTTTAGTGATTAGCATGATTCGATATATCCTTTAGATTCAATAATTCTAATTTTTGAGTGTTAAGATGGAAGCAAACATTTTTCCCTCATTAAGTTTCTATATCTTTAATAAGCAAATTAATAATAATTGATATGTCTATGTTTAGGAGTTCCTATACTGCAGTTCTTACTATATTATCACTGAGTTTTATATTGGCGGGAATCACCATGTTTCAAGCAGCTTATTCACAAGTTCCTTCCACGTTTTCAGTATCATCTATCATACTTGGAAATGATAAACCAATCTCTGCGACAATTGATGAAAAAACGAGCAAGATTTATGGGATATTTGCGACTGAAAAAGGAGCAAAAAATTTAATCTACGTTATTGACACTGTTCAGAACAAGGTACTAGATACCATTAAGATTGGATCCGATAAGAATGATTATCTCTCCAATATCGCATTTGACCCTGAAAGGGGGATACTGTATGCGGCAGGCCAACATTTGGTTAATGAAAACGACACCACAATTGCATACGATACACTGTATTTGATAAACTCAACGAACAATAAATTCACGAGAATTCAATTATACGGTGAAACCGAAGAGGGCAAGGAAGGTTCCCTGGCGGGGATATCTGTTAATCCTGTTACCAATAAAATATACGTTGGCTCGTTATATCCTGAGGGGGGTAAGCCGGGATTGTATATAGTAGATGGAAATACATTAGAATCTGTTTACTTAGAAAAATGGCAATATGGAATTAAGGATATACAATTAGATCCAGAATCTAATTTGTTGTATGTTGGAGCAAAATACGACAATTTGATTTCAACAATAGATGAGTCAAATAACGAAATTATTGAGAATATAACAGTACAGAGTCCAATAGCACTAACTCTTAATCCAGAGGAAAAGATTCTATACGAAGCAGGTAGTGATGGGAAAGTTAATGCAATCGATCTCTCAAGCAAGAAAAACATTTCAAGTATACAGGGTGAATATGTAAAAAATATCTTGTATAATGCAAATGACAAGTTACTCTATATAGTTGACCAAAACATGACTAACATTTTATCTAAAAATTCAAATGGTACTAAAACCATGGCGATAGCAGTTAACACAACTAACAACGTTATCAATAAATTTGAAACAGGTTTTATAGTTGAGAACATCCTCATTAATTCCTCAACAAACCAAGTATATCTTTTAGGATATGATGGCGAGAATTCAAAACTATTTATTGTAAATTCGCATTAATACAATTCGAGAATAAAAATAACTCTAGAAATTTCTATCTCATAGCTTTGAGTTTCTATTAGACAAAATTAAGTAGAAAATGTATTCAGTATCAAGAAGAATGATGATTTCTAATAGAACTCTTTTTGTCCATTCAGATCATGCGCCTGCGGTATCATAAAGGTATACTATGATTCCTTCGATTAATGGAGTGACAAGACATATGCAAAAAAGATACTTTTGTTTTGAATGTGGAACAAACGTTCTTGAAGAAAAGATGGAAAATAGAATCGCAGGGTGGTTTGGCATCTGTAAACAATGTAATGAGAATAACATTTATTCAGTTGATCATATCAAATAAAAACCACTAATTTTAATTAGTATGATTGTTTTGACTAAATCCTCTTATTCTCTTATCGTCTCCCTCTCTCCTAGATGATCCAATAACTATATCATATTTTCAGTATCTTTCATTGATGATCGGTATATCACAGAAAAATTCTTTAATTTACTCCTTTAGTCGTTTCAATGAATTTTTGGCTCTACGATGTGAGTAATATCTTTGAATTACAAAAATAGTCTTGACGCCCTTTTAACAATTTTGAATTTGGGCGGGAAAATTACGCAGGCCCCATCTCATATATCACTCATGTTAAATGGATTAAGATATTATTCTATAGAAGTAACAATAAACGGAAATCATTTCCTAATACAGGCCTTTGAACAAGAAGCATCTGATTTATTTCAACAAGTAATGACTATACTTGATGGAAAAAAAACCGATGTAATAAAAATTAAAGTAATCTTCAGATAACTGGTTTTATTTTTGAGTTTGGAGTTTGGATCATTTTCATCATTAAGTACTAATCAACAAGATTTCGTTAGATTATTATCTTTGATTACATTATTCAAACCATTGCAAACAAATGGCAATGATTGGATCAATCTGACGGTTAAGTTTAGTAGTAACTGCAAGACATGTGGAAAGAAAATAGCAAAGGGTGAATTAGCATTATGGTCAAGATCAAATAAATCAATAAAGCATGTTGAATGCCATACTAGAGACCTGTCAAATCCAGCATTTGCTTTGGTTAATTTAAAACAACTAAAATGCGCTATCTGTGGTTCGTTGGCCGGATGTCCTGAATGTGAATTTGAGAAGGTATGTGATAGATCTGTTGTTTCACAACTATGTATGTGCAAGAGATGCTATAATGATAAAACGCCTCTGGAAAAATATTATGAAGTTACCAACTCATTTGTCATTGGCAAGAAGTCATAATGTTTTCGGTGTTGTTAGAATGAAGCTTGACAGAATGATAATATCCATACCCGACTATTATTCAACTACTAGTTTATGAAAAGTAATTAAATAATGGGTATTGGTACTTTAGTCAGATGGATAGTCGGGGCTATTATGCAATTCTTGGAGTCTCGCATAACGCCAATTTTCAAGAAATAAAAAAATCATATCGAAAACTTGCAAAAAAATATCACCCTGACAAAAACAAGTCTTCAGTCGCAGAAGAGACAATTAAAAAAATTAATGAAGCATTCGAAATTCTATCTGATAGAAGAAAAAGAAAACAATACGACTTGGAAGCATCTAATATTTACGATGCAAATGATTCCATTTACGAAGAAAAAGAGGAAAATTTATCAGGTCAAATGCAAAGGAATTCATATAATTTTGCAAAACCTGAATCTACAAGTAATCTTGGTTATGATAACTTGCTTCTAGACACCATAAAAAGCAGATTTCATATTCTAATAGAACCAAGTTTATGTTTGGCATTCGGTGGTTGTGAAACTATCGCTCCAAAAGTTTTCGTGGTTGATAAAAGCAAGCATATTAATCCAAAAGCAAGAGTCCAATCAGAAACGGCCGATACGCTAGAGAGAATCGTTATGGCAGCTCAAGCTTGTCCAACGAAGGCAATAAAGATAATTGATAGATATACCGGAAATCAAATATATCCTTGAAAAAGGTAGTGATAATGTCAGCTTTGACTACTCATCATCGAATAGTCTCATATGTTCAGCCATGATGCACCTGTTGAATACAAAATCAATATTACTTTCTTGGGCAATTTTTTCCGCATCACTATTATGAATACCTTCCTGCAACCAGATTACTCTTATGCCAGGTTTCTTTATAGAATCTTCCACAACTGGATAGACGTCTTCAGATGGTCTAAATACATCTACTATATCTACTTCTGATTTGATATCCGATACCCGTGAATATGTTCTTCTACCCAATATTTCGGCAACTGAAGGGTTAACTGGTATTATGTGATATCCCATTTCTATCATATATTTAGGAACAAAGTGAGCAGCTTTAGCAGGATCCCTTGACATTCCCACTACAGCTATGTTTTTGAAATTGTATATTTTTCTAATTTCTTCGTCTGTATGTCCATCAATACTCGTCATATACATCCACTGTGATAATCCCTTAAAATGGTTGGTATGCAAAGCTGATGCTACATGGTTTTTATATTGAACCAAATTGTAATGGTCTTGTGAAACTATCAAAAAGAACACACGCATACAGTGTCAAAAGAAATGAAAGTAAAAAAGTTGAAAAGTCTAGAAGAAGAAAACGAATCGTTCCCCGACACTGATAAATTTAATAGTTCTCCTATAAACCAGAAAAAAAGCACAAAATCGAGCTCTACTTTGGAAAAGATCTAAAAATTCCTCTATATCACCGGCTCCGAATTATTTACGACAATGCATATATATGAGAATAAAACATAAATATAAGAACAAACATTGTCTCAATTTTTGTGGGGTATTAGAATTGGTTAAAGATATTTCTTTATTTAGTGACCGCTGTCCAAGGTGCGGAAAAGGTCCAATGGTCACAGATAATTCAAGTGGAGAAATGTTTTGTGGCAATTGCGGATTTGTAGTTACCGAGCGTATTGAGGAAACTGGTCCAGAATGGAGAGCTTTTTCAAAGGAAGAGCATGAAGATCGCAGTCGTGCTGGCATTCCAACGTCTCTTGCTATGCATGATATGGGACTTGCTACAATAATTGGACCTGTTGATAAGGATGCCTCTGGAAAGCCACTCTCCGCATCCATGAAAAGTACTATTGAGAGATTAAGAACTTGGGATAGTAGAAGTCAGGTACATGAACCGGTAGATCGTAATTTTAGACAAGCTTTTAGCGAATTGGATAGGCTAAAAGATAAACTTGCAGTAGGCGATGCTGTCATCGAAAAAGCTGCATATGTGTACAGAAAAGCACTTGAGAAAGGACTTGTTAGAGGAAGATCAATTTCCGCCTTGGTGGCTGCTGCACTTTATGCTGCCTGTAGGGACACCGAGACTCCAAGAACATTAAAGGACATTGCTCATGCAAGTAACATTAAGAAGAAAGACGTAGCCCGATGTTATAGACTATTAATAAGAGAACTTGACTTGAAAATGCCTGTCGTAGATCCTGTTAAATGTGTAGCACGAATTGCAAGCAAGTCAGGACTTTCTGAAAAAACTAAAAGAAAAGCTTTAGAGATATTGAAAAAGGCCGAACAGGGAAAAATCTCTGCAGGAAAGGATCCTATGGGATTGGCTGCCGCTGCCTTGTATGTAGCTTGTGTAATGAATGGCGAAAATAAAACTCAAAAAGATGTCGCAGAAGCTGCCGGGGTAACCGAAGTAACCATAAGAAATAGGTACAAAGGATTAAAGATACATCTAAAACTATAAAACTATAATTTTTTTATACTTCTGTACTTTTTTGTTTTTTGAAACCTAAACAAATAGTTACTGAATAGAAGAACTAAAAAAATAGATAAAAAATAGTGGATTTTTTTAAATTACTTGCCACGGTCTTGTTGCAAACGTTACTCCAAGTCCAGCACCAATCAGTATTACCTGATACCACACATTGCCCCACGGAACTGGTTTCAATATTGCTGGTCCCGAAACCTGTATAGTTTGACCAGGTCCGAGTCCAGGACCTACAGATTCGACATTCAACTGTGTATGAACATGGTAAACAGCTGGTTCGAGAGCTCTTGCAGTAATTGAGTATGGAATTGTTCCTTGTGGAGGAATATCAAATATGTTTCCTGGAGGATCTCTTGCTATAAACTCCCATCTGTTACCAGCATTGATTGACTCACTGAAGAGTGATAACCATGCTCTCAGTGGTTTATTTACAAGACTTTGTAGATTTCCAGTCACAACCAGCTGATCTCCTGTATTCAATGTTTGTGCTGAGAAGGCTTCATCTTGGATTCTTACGAATCTGCTTTGAAGCTGAGCTTGAACTCCATGTCCTTCAGCAGTTTGAGCAATTGCTATCATTGTCGAAGTGGACATTACTATTGCAAATAGTGCAACTACGGCTATCTTTGTGTTCGACGTATAATTTACACCTAGCCTTACCAGAAAAAACAAAGATATATGCTTTGCTATGACGTTGCCTTCTCGTTGTGCATTTAATTGTTATTTAGCGATAATATTATCTGGAACACGCCTAAATTCTTAAAGCATGAAAAGGTATGGTAGAAATTTCTAATTAAAAAGTACGTTTGCAGATTTCATACGCAAAATTTAAAAAGGAATCCTTTGATGGTAAACATAATGACCTATCCAAAGGGATATAGTGGCGGTGGTGGCGGCGGTGGCCGTACCAGTACAGGCGGCAGTAGCGACGAAGTCGAACACATGATCGGTAGACGTGTAGAAAAGATGACGCCAGTTTACATCATAGGCTTCATACTTTGTTGGGTTGCGACAGCTGGTGGTGTTTATGTTGGTGTAACTGTTTACCCATGGGCATATCCGTTACCAAGTGGACTTTATGCTCTATCAGTATTGACAGTCATTGAAGCACTAGGATTCTTCTTCATAATGAAAATCGCTAGAGAAAGACTGGGTCACTCCTAAACTTTATTTTTTATTAATTCTTATTTTTTTGATAATTTTAGAAATTGGTAGCAATTACAGGACCATTAGAGTAATCTAACTCCTTCTTTGCTATATTTTACAAAGCTTATTTTTAGAATAAATTTCCAAATGTATCGAATCTTTCCCGGGGATTAATTAAGAATATCAAAATAAAATTTTATATAGAACCTTTAGCAGACATTTGGTAATGGTCTGGCTTAGACGCACTACACACTATCTATTCATAGTTGTAGTTGCTGTAAATAGTACATTATTGACAATCAACGCAGGAGACTACATATTCTATACAGATTGGGCATGGACATCATTTGTTGTATTCTCAGTATCCCAATCAACAATGCTTGTAGTGGGAGCAATCTATTACATGCTATTCACCGGTGTACCAGGGACTGCAACATATTATGCAACAATCATGACTATCTATACATGGGTAGCCAAAGGAGCTTGGTTTGCACTAGGATATCCATACGACTTCATCGTAACTCCAGTTTGGATACCTTCAGCAATGTTGTTAGATTTGACATATTGGGCAACTAGAAGGAATAAACATGCTGCCATTATTATTGGCGGAACATTGGTTGGACTTTCATTACCCATATTCAACATGATAAATCTACTGCTGGTCAAAGACCCTCTAGAGATGGCATTCAAGTATCCTCGTCCAACATTGCCTCCATACATGACACCTATTGAGCCTCAGGTCGGTAAGTTCTACAATAGTCCCGTGGCGCTAGGATCCGGGGCGGGAGCTGTACTGAGCGTTCCAATCGCTGCATTGGGCGCAAAACTAAATACCTGGACATACAGATGGATGGCCGCGTGGTCTAAGTGGGATTAAAACCACATCCTCTTTTATTTTTATTTTCTTTTATTTAGAATTTAGAATTTTAAATCAGCTATCATCCAGTACTTTAAGTTCTTTATGATCAAAAAAGAGTCTAATGGAATTAATTTTTGAATGCAAAGTATAAGTTCTAGCTAGCTTATTTTTATTCTTACAAGAATGTCTGCAAAGAAAGTTTCTGTCGATGATGGTATTACATGTGACATTTGTGGGATCCCAATCGATGCATGCACATGTTCTTGTCCTTACTGTGGAGAACGTGATTCATGCGAATGCTGTTTATACGACGCTGCTACCGGCGGCGGATAATTTTAGATTTCATATTTTATATATCTATTATTTGATTAATACCTTGGAGAAGTAATTAATTGTCCTTTTTGACTAGTGTGAATTCTATATCCTGGTTAATTGGTGGACCACAAGGAAGTGGTGTAGATTCGGCTGCAAATATTTTTGCTAAAACGTGCGCGAAAGAAGGTTTTCATATTTTTGGAAAGAGGGAATTTTATTCTAATATTAAGGGAGAACATAGCTATTTTACAATAAGAATTTCAGACAAGCCCGTTAATTCGCACCTGGAAGAAATCAATGTGCTTGTATCATTTGATGCTGAGACCCTCTTCAGGCATGCAGACAAAGTATCTGCGGGTGGGATGATAATTTATGACTCTTCTCTTGTCGAAACGGTGTTAGAGGAGGTACCTACAATTGATTTTGAAGCTAGTAACAGAATTCGCAAATTGTTACAGGATTCTGGACAGTCTATGAATTTGAATGGAATGCTTGAGTTCGCAAAGTCGAGAGGCTGCAGGGTCTATGGGCTACCTTATTTTGAAATGTTAGAAACGGTTGCACAAAAAATGAACGATCCTAAACTTAGTAAGATCTCTAGAGTAGTTAATGTTATGGCAATATCCGCATCTATTTCTTTGCTAGGTATCAAAAAAGATAAGTTGATTAACGCCATTCAAGAGGTATTTGGATCAAAGCCTAAACTACTTGCTAGTAACATAGAGGCCGCAGAGTATGCGTATTCCTACATAGGCACTAAATATGATACTAAGAATATTACATATAACCTGACCCCCAAAGATGCACTAAAGGATTATTTATTGCTATCAGGAAGTCAGGCTGCAGCAATTGGGAAAATAGTGGCCGGTTGTAGATTTCAAACTTATTATCCAATTACACCAGCAAGTGACGAAAGCGAATTCTTAGAATCAAATCAGATCATAGATCAGGTCGATGGTAAGAGTGGTTCCATTGTCGTAGTACAAACAGAGGATGAAATTGCTGCTATAACTATGGCAATTGGCGCATCATTAACAGGGGTTAGAACAGCTACAGCTACATCAGGTCCCGGTTTTTCACTTATGGCTGAAGCACTTGGTTGGGCTGGTATGAACGAGGTTCCTTTGGTAGTTACAATGTATCAGCGGGCGGGACCGTCAACCGGTTTGCCAACCCGACACGAGCAAAGTGATCTCTTGTTTGCGATTAACGCTGGACATGGTGAGTTTCCAAAAATAGTATTAGCTTCTGGGAATATCGAAGAATCTTTTTACGATGCAATAAAGGCCTTTAATTTTGCAGAAATCTTTCAACTACCAGTAATTCATTTACTAGACAAGGCAATTAGTAGCAGTATCCAAACATGCAAAAGATTTAGCAATGATCTCAAAATCGAAAGGGGAGAATTCAAGAATACTATTGACAAGAATCAAAGCGAAGGTGCAGCCGGTCATTTTCAAAGATTCAAACTCGACGATTCGCCTATTTCTACGAGGGTGCCAATTGGAACAGAAAACGCGATATTCTGGAATACTGGCGATGAACACACAGAAGAAGGTCATATATCTGAAGATCCTGAAAATAGGAACAAAATGATGGACAAGAGAATGAAAAAACTCGACCTAGCACTGGAAAAAATAAATCAAGACGATATGGCCATATGTCATGATTTTGATTCAGATGGTAAAAATGTTGTTGTGAGTTGGGGTTCCACAAAAGGTGCAATCTTAGAAGCATTAGAAAAATTATCTGAAGAGGGAAACAAAATGAAATTCGTTCAAATTCGTCTGCTTCATCCATTTCCTACTGAAACTGTGAAAAATTTCCTGAAGGAAGCTAAATTGGTTATTGATGTTGAGATGAATTACACGTCTCAATTAGGATCACTTGTACAGCAAAATACTGGTCGCGAAGTTGATTATAAAATTGTGAAATATAATGGTAGACCAATATCCACTACAGAACTTTATATTGCACTTAAGGCTATATTATCTGGTAACAATGAAAGGAGGATTGTATTAGATGGCGGAACTTAAACTAGCTGATTATAAAACAACAGTACATAATGATTGGTGTCCTGGTTGTGGAGATTTTGGAATATTAAACGCAATTCAAATGGCACTAAGTGAAATGCAGATTCCAAGACATAAAGCGGTTATTTTTTCAGGAATCGGTTGTTCTGGCAAAACACCACATTTCATAAATGTATATGGTATTCACACTTTACATGGAAGGGTTTTACCATTTGCCCAAGGTGCAAAAATTGCGAATCCAGATCTTGAGATAATTGCTGTTGGAGGCGATGGTGATGGTTTGGGCATTGGGGCAGGACATTTTGTTGGAGCAGGAAGGAAGAATGTTGACATTCCCTATCTCATTTTTAATAATGCAGTTTATGGTCTCACCAAAGGACAGGCTTCACCTACATTGAGGTTAGGCGAAAAGACAAAATCGCTTGTAACACCCAATACAAGCAATTCTGTAAATCCCATAGCATTAGCATTAGTCTCTGGATTTACCTTTATCGCGCGTTCATATTCATATGATGTTAAACATCTGAAAGACACAATAAAAAGGGCAATAACACACAAAGGGTTAGCGTTTGTAGATGTTCTACAACCATGTCCAACATATGACGACATCCACACTAGGGAATGGTATCAGGGTATAGACAAACAGGAGACAGGTAAGGCTATGCCTAGAATCTATAAAATTGAGGAAACCGGCTATGATGGTACGATAAAAGACGAATCAGAAATTAATGAAAAGATGACAAGGATTTTACAATTTTCAAGCGAATGGGGAGATAAGATTCCAGTCGGTATCTTTTATCAGAACGAATTAATTCCTTCTTATCATGAAAGAATTGCTGAAAATAACAAGGAATACTTTGCAAAACCCCCTTCTCATCAGGAAATATCGGATAATAAGAATAATCCCATTGCAAAGATTGACAAAATTCTAGATAAACTTCAGATAAAAGATTGATAAAACTAGTTAAATCTTTAGTTCTTTAAGTTAAGTTCATATCTAAAGATGTATACTAGTTCAAACGGAACCCAGTCAAACTTTGTAACACTCTATCCGCATTTTCCATGGACCCAATTTCGTATTGTAATTTTACCGAATTTAGTATTAATTGTCCCCTAAATGGGATAATTCCTTATATATCATATATTAAATAAATTATGAAATGGTAACAACATGTACCGCTGGAGACTGTACAGTTGACTGTAGTGGGGGCTGTATCTGCATTTGCAAATGCAGATATTCCTCATGACTGTTTTTGCGACTGCACGGATCCATCTACCAAACCAGCAGGAAAAAAGGTTTCATATCAGAATAGAATTAAAATTACACCTCAAGCGAGGTATAATATTTGCGCTCGTAATATCGAAGTAACAAGAGCTGCACAGTTTCTGGATAAACTTCTCCCAAATAGAATCCTTGTTCCTGCAAATAAACTAACTAAGAAAGTCAATCTTAGTTTAAAGAATCGAACGTTCAGACAAATTAGAGTATCAGCTGGATTGACTATCAAAAGTTAGTTCACGTTACCAGTTACTAGTGAATGGTATTTCTCTTCATGTCTTGAATGATACGTAGAAAAAAACCATACAGAAACTATACACGAGATTTACTCAGCAATAATTAAACTGGATTTTGATCAAAAAGTTATCGATTCAATTTTTCCTCTAAATTATCAACACGATTAGTTAGTTTGGCAACATTCTTCTGAAGATCGCCAGTTAGTCTGAGTACTAGCAATTTTGTCGTTAAATCGTGAATCATAGTTGCAACCTCATTTGATTCTTGTAGATTCTTAATCAGTGGCTTGTAAGCATTACATAATTGTAATTGCTTTTCAATAATTGTTCGCATACTATCGTTGTCATCATGCGTTGACTCAAATTGGTCTTGCAGTACTTTAAAATCCCTAAGAAATTTCTTTCGAAAATCAGGAATATTCACTTTTGAAGTTTACATCTCATAGTTCTTAAACTTACTAAAACCCCAAGTTGGCATACGTAAAATTTGATGGGATTACAAATTAATGAAATCTGCTGGTTTTAGTGTTTAACTATATATAGTAACAGGCTAACCTCTGATTTACGAAACAATAGTTGTCAGATGGCAATGTTTCAAGTAATCCACAACTCAGTTCAAAAGACCTTGGCCAGACACCATTGAATTAGGGCATCACATTTAAATTGCCTTTCAAATGACTCTTAAAATACATCGACCAAACCGATGGGGAACATATTCTGGATGGGCTTAATCGCCTGTCCAGAATAATTCTTATGTTTTTCTATTCCTCAAATGCACAAATAATGTTCGTAGTTACTTTGATTTTTTATCTAATTGTTTGATAAATTCTGAAAATTTATCTTTTGGTATCACAGCCCCACAAGCTTTCTCGTGACCTCCTCCGCTTCCAGAGAGTGCTGAAGATAGGTTGTTAACAATTCTACCAAGATGCACTTTGCATTCATTTGATCCTCTAATGGAGATAATACAAGATTTAATGTCCTCTTTAGTCTTGTACACAAATGCAACTGGTTTTCCAGATGCACCAAGCACGAAATTAACAACCATACTGGACGGTAATTCTGAATTAATCTCAACATATGCCAAATTCTTGCTCAAAACTATTGAGTCTTCAATAGACTTTACTACTGATAGGACCTTCTTTGCGTGTCTTTCAGCCCTTAAAAATCCACCTTCAATATCGTGTGGATATTTGTTTTGTGAGAGTTCATCTACGATCTTCATTAAAAAGTCGCTATCATGCTGGCTTGAGGATATCATGTAGGATAAAGCAGTAGCTTCAAGCATCAGAAACTGACGATCAAATCTTGATAATAGGTTAGATGCGATAGGTTTTGTTTCCAAATAATCCGTTAGTGCTGCAGCTGCCGCAATAAAAGCTGAATAAGACCCAAATCTTTTTTTGTATTTGTTATAAATATGAATACTCGTGCATTCATCAGTGCTATGCACTAATTTCACTCCACTTTTTTTCAAGTCAGATAAAATTCTCTTATCCAAGTCATGGTGATCTATGTATGTAACTTTGCATTTTGCTTCGATCATTTCCTTCAGTATTTTGACAAATTCATTTTCATTCTTTTTACTTAATCCTAAATCACAAATGAATAATTCATCAATTTTGTTGATGCCATTATGAACGTTTGATACCATACTTCGTAATGTTTTGATCATGTTTGCATAATCAACAAGAATTATAGTGTTAACATCAAACGCGGTTTTGATAAGTGCGGCAGAAGATACCCCGTCAACATCTTCCCTATGCGACATACAAATCTTATTCTTCATAGACCAAGTAATTCTTCTGCGTGAATATTTTAAGTGTACCTTTTTTATTCTGAAACCAAATTCGTCGTGATTTTAAGTAAACAAACATTTGATTTCTACTTTGAAAGTTCTTAATTTTATTGTCAAGCGAACGTTTATATCTAAATTAGACAAGAATTTCTAGGAACGCAATCATATAGGCGGCGTCGTAGATGATTTTTGGTCAGTTGGCCATTCCATGATTCATCGACCTCCAGTTGCGCTCATAATATGGAGATTCGACAACAAATTGAATCTGACATGGTTACACAATATGCACAATAACTTGATTGTCCGACCGTACTATTTTATAATAGATTAAGGATCGACTCCGGTTGATCCTGCCGGACCCGACTGCTATCAGAATGAGATTAAGCCATGCGAGTCAACGTAGCAATACGTGGCACACGGCTCAGTAACACGTAGTCAACATAACCAGAGGACGTGGATAAACTCGGGAAACTGAGGCTAAACCGCGATAGACCAAGATACCTGGAATGGTTTTTGATCAAAATCTATATGGCCTTTGGATTGGACTGCGACCGATCAGGCTGTTGGTGAGGTAATGGCCCACCAAACCTGTAACCGGTACGGGCTCTGAGAGGAGGAGCCCGGAGATGGGTACTGAGAAAAGGACCCAGGCCCTATGGGGCGCAGCAGGCGCGAAACCTCTGCAATAGGCGAAAGCCTGACAGGGTTATTCTGAGTGACTTTCGCTAAGAAAGTCTTTTGACATCTCTAAAAATGGTGTAGAATAAGGGGTGGGCAAGTCTGGTGTCAGCCGCCGCGGTAATACCAGCACCCCGAGTGGTCGGGACGATTATTGGGCCTAAAGCATCCGTAGCCGGTTTTACAAGTCCTCCGTTAAATCCAACTGCTTAACAGATGGGCCGCGGAGGATACTATAAGACTAGGAGGCAGGAGAGGCAAGCGGTACTCAGTGGGTAGGGGTAAAATCCGTTGATCCATTGAAGACCACCAGTGGCGAAGGCGGCTTGCCAGAATGCGCTCGACGGTGAGGGATGAAAGCTGGGGGAGCAAACCGGATTAGATACCCGGGTAGTCCCAGCTGTAAACGATGCAGACTCGGTGATGAATAGGCTTCGTGCCTATTCAGTGCCGCAGGGAAGCCGTTAAGTCTGCCGCCTGGGGAGTACGGTCGCAAGACTGAAACTTAAAGGAATTGGCGGGGGAGCACCACAAGGGGTGAAGCCTGCGGTTCAATTGGAGTCAACGCCGGGAATCTTACCGGGGGCGACAGCAGAATGAAGGTCAAGCTGAAGACTTTACCAGACAAGCTGAGAGGAGGTGCATGGCCGTCGCCAGCTCGTGCCGTGAGGTGTCCTGTTAAGTCAGGTAACGAGCGAGACCCCTGCTTCTAGTTGCTACTTTTATTCTTCGGAGTAGAAGGGCTAATTAGAAGGACTGCCGCCGCTAAGGCGGAGGAAGGAGGGGGCTACGGCAGGTCAGTATGCCCCGAAACCCTCGGGCCACACGCGGGCTGCAATGGTAAGTACAATAGGTTCCGATTTCGAAAGGAGGAGGCAATCCGCAAAACTTACCACAGTTATGATTGAGGGCTGAAACTCGTCCTCATGAATATGGAATCCCTAGTAATCGCGTGTCATCATCGCGCGGTGAATACGTCCCTGCTCCTTGCACACACCGCCCGTCGCTTCATCGAAGTTGGTTTTAGGCGAGGTAGTGCGATTTGGCATTATCGAACCTGAGATCAGCAACGAGGGAGAAGTCGTAACAAGGTGGCCGTAGGGGAACCTGCGGCCGGATCACCTCCTTAAATTCGAGGTCGGACAGTCATGTGTAAAATATTGTGTAACTATAATAATATGCAATTTCTTCATGGTTTGAAGAAATGAAGGATGAAGCAAGCAAAAGGCTTGTAATGATCGTCATACAAAAGAACAAAAATCCACTGACAGAAAATGTGGCAATTGATCATATGGGAAATTCCGTAAAATTGAATGAGTTGAAGTACATCGAAAATCTGGTAAAATGCTGGTGCACAGACGCCGGTTGGAGGATGACTCGGCTTGGTAAGTGATGAAGGACGTGGCAAGCTGCGATAAGCCTAGGGTAGGTGCATGCGACCGTTGATCCTAGGATTTCCGAATGAGGTCTCTCAATAACTCCCATGCTTACGCTTGGGAGGACGAACTGTCCGAAGTGAAGCATCTGAGTAGGACGAGGAAGAGAAATCAAAGAGATTCCGTTAGTAGCGGCGAGCGAAAACGGAAGAGCCCAAACTGAACCTGTTATTGTAAAATAATAGGGATGTGGTGTGCTATAGATCTAGGTCCTGTATTTATAGTCGAAATATACTGGAACGTATTGGCATAGATGGTGATACCCCAGTAGACGAATGAATCTTGGATTTTTCTATAGCGAGAGTAATTGGCCTTGACAGTGGCCAACGAAAATAGGTGAAAATAGCATCTAAGGCTAAATATTCATCAAGACCGATAGCATACTAGTACCGTGAGGGAAAGTTGAAAAGTACCCCGGAAGGGGGGTCAAAAGCGCCTGAAACCAACCGGTTACAGACGTTTACAGCTTGAAAGGATTTAGGTAGAGGTTCCGCAAGGGACTGAAGCCTTCTAGAGTTGTAAGTTCCGTCTAGAAACACGGGCCAGGGAGCTTGTTGTTATGGCGAGCTTAACCCGTTAAGGGGTAGGCGAAGGGAAACCAATTTCGCGCAGCATTAGCAAGGCGAAGGATCTGAAAGGGTCTTGAGTCATAGCAATAAGGCTAGAAACCGGACGATCTATTCCTGGACAGGATGAAGGTGGGCGAAAGCTCGCTGGAAGTCCGAAGGGGTCCTGACGTGCAAATCGGTCCTCAGATCTGGGATTAGGGGTCAAAAACCAATCTAGTCCGGTGATCGCTAGTTCCCACCGAATCGGATCGCAGTCCTACCTTAGTTGAGATTGCCTGTGCTGTAGAGCACCGATCGGATAGTAAGGGTTCGAAAGAGCTCGCTAACCATTCGAACTCCGAATGTACAGGCGTCGTAGAAACTAGGAGACGGGTTTATGTGGGGTAAGCCTCATAACCGAGAGGGGGACAACCCAGACTAAAGTTAAGGTCCCTAAATGTTTGCTAAGTGTCAAACAAAAGGGTGTCTTGGAGCAGAGACAGCAGGAAGGTAGGCTCAGAAGCAGCCATCCTTCAAAGAGTGCGTAACAGCTCATCTGCCGAGCTCCGAGGCCCCGAAAATGGACGGGGCTCAAGTAAACTACCGATACTTTAGATCACCAACAATGTTGGTGTATGGTAGGTGGGCGTAGTGATTGGGTAGAAGCTGGGTTGTGAAATCCAGTGGACCGATCGACTAGTGCAGATCCTGGCGGCAGTAACAGCATAGCCGGGTGAGAATCTCGGCGACCGCAAGGGCAAGGGTTTCCCGGCAATGCGTCGTCAGCCGGGAGTTAGCCGGTCCTAAGAACAACCTCAACAGAGTTGTCCGAATGGGAAACTGGTTAATATTCCAGTGCCTTGAAAGATCGTTATCACTCATCTTGCTGCTTCCGGATAAGGCAAGCAGAATCGTCGTTCTGTCCAAGTTTTCGAGTTTTGGGGAGTGTCATAATGACGAGATCCGAAACGAGAGATGAATGGTCCTCCGCAAGGAGGATTTGCTTGAATCCAGGAGACACTGAAAACAAGAATGAGAAGATCTTTCATGACCGTACCGAGATCCGACACTGGTGCCCTAGATTAGTAGTCTAAGGTCTATCGGGTATACCGTATGGCGAGGGAACTCGGCAAAATAGCTCCGTACCTATGGTATAAGGAGTGCCTGCGGTTTTCATGAAGAATGGGAACCGCAGGTCGCAGTGACAAGGGGGTCCCGACTGTTTAATAAAAACACAGGTGGTCGCTAGTCCGAAAGGATTTGTACGGCCTCTGTATCCTGGCCAGTGGCGGTACCTAAAACCTGGGTTCAACTGGGCTAAGGGCCGCTAAACGCCGGGAGTAACTCTGACTCTCTTAAGGTAGCCAAATGCCTTGTCGGGTAAGTTCCGACGTGCATGAATGGAACAACGAGGGCCCCGCTGTCCCTGCCTACAACCCGGTGAAGCCACATAACGGGGACGAACAGTCCTCGAACCTCTGTCGGGGAGAGAAGACCCTGTGGAGCTTTACTGCAGCCTGTTGTTGCGATATGGTGTCAAATGCAGAGAGTAGCTGGGAGCCGTTATGGTCAGTTCTCCGGGACTGATTTAGGCAAAAGTGTAACACCAGCCATTTGTTACCGTATCGCTAACCTGTTTAACAGGGACATCGGCAGGTGGGCAGTTCGGCTGGGGCGGCACCCCCTTGAAAATGTATCGAGGGGGCCCAAAGATTGGCTCAGGCGGGACAGAACTCCGCCGGTGAGGGCAAAGCCAAAAGCCAGTCTGACTGGATTCCCAATGATACGGGATTCAGAGGCGAAAGCCGGGCTTAGCGATCCATCATGTCCCCACTATTGGGGGCTGGTGGTGACAGAAAAGTTACCCTAGGGATAACAGGCTCGTCGCGGGCGAGAGCTCC
>JAICFW010000023.1 GCA_025923455.1 Nitrososphaeraceae archaeon
TTGGTGCAAAAGATCACGTCAGCTAGCAAGTACTATCTTATTATTTACAAACAATAATAACAAGTTGCGCCGGTGGGATTTGAACAAACAGATTCCCACCAGCGAATGGATTTATGGTATTATGTTCGTTTGCGTTATTTATCTATGATCAACATATTATAAAATAAATTACTATCAAGTAACAAAAAATTTTTCATTCAGTGCCAAATTATAACTTCTATTTACATTTAGATGATTTTTTTGAACCCATGCCGAATAATTTTTTATCTCGCAACTATGTTATGAACGCGAAATGTATGAGAAGTCACCCTATGCTCACATTCAGTTCCTTCTGGAGGGTTCAAGTCATCAGCAGATACACATGCAAAAAACATGTCACCTTCTTGGATAGCGCCAATTTCCGGAATTTTGTCAAATATCAACGGCAGGATTATAGTACTGTCTTTGGAGTTTTTTAATAACTCTTGAGCATTTATAGTACTTGATTCAAATTCTCCTTTAATCATTGTAACAACCTTAAGTTGCGTTACATCTTTTCTATCGGATAATGGTATCCGGACATTAATAATAGGACTTTTTATTTCACCACCGCTGACTGTTTGAAATATTCCGGTTGACAATGTTTTTTTAGTCCCTGAGCCGATGTTGATTTTATTTTTCCCATCCGAATGCTCAATATTACCTTCGACACAAGAATAAGATTGCATTTGATTAGTTATAGGATCGAGGGCATAGGCGCATACAAAGTACTCATCCCTGCTGCCAACCGTAACGATATCGTTCTTTTCATTGAATTCAAAAGACACAGTGGCGCTATTTGAGTTCAAATCGTTATTGGTCAAATACTTAGTGCCGGTCTCTCCGTTAGCAGAGGCAACAACCTTCAGTTTATCTGGAAGGTTGAGGCTTTTTAAATCTATTTTTGCCTCTACTGAAAACTTTCCTGCCGCAAACGTATCATTTGTATTGACGAAACTTAAGTATAATAGGGATATGGTCAAAAAAGATGTTGAAATAACTAGTTTGTTCCTTAAGTCGGCGTTCTTCATTCTCTTATTTTTCAATGTATTTTAAATATATAATCTGAATGATAATGTCATTTAGAATTTTGTTCTCTTTGATAGTTAGGCAGTAAAGTTAAACCTGACGGGGACACATTGTGAATCACGCGGCCAACGGCTTGAAGGATTTGATCAATGTTCATAATGCGACCGCATAACAAATATTGTTTTTTTATCTACAAAATTCGGACTTAACTTTCTTTAAGAAATATTATTCAAACGAGATATTAACGATTTCGCCATGCCAATAATAGGTCCCATGAATACACAGAAGATAGTTCCTCGATTGGAGTCTATCTTTAAAAAAGGGAGTATGCCAAGCGTATCTCAATGTTTACTTATCCTAATGTTCGGATTGTC
The DNA here is from genome assembly GCA_025923455.1 of Nitrososphaeraceae archaeon. Taxonomy (GTDB): domain Archaea; phylum Thermoproteota; class Nitrososphaeria; order Nitrososphaerales; family Nitrososphaeraceae; genus TA-21. The sequence continues at coordinate 1,422 of JAICFW010000023.1, forward strand.
AACATTTGTTTTGTATCCACTAACTAGATCACGCAATCTTTCTCACAAAAAAGCGAGTCGATAGATATCTCGCTTCTAAATTCGACCTTTGTGCCTCTCACACAGTCTGACGCAAACCAAGTTAAGGTTAACGTAGAATATACTCTTGAAGATGAATCAATACAAAACCAAATAATAAACGCAGTAATGGAGGTCTATGCTCCCAACGGAACACTGATTCGAACCACTTCAATTCCAAGTGGATTTACTATTCAAAGTGATGACGGCGTAGAGGTGTTAAGGACTACCTTTCATGACAAGACGTTGGAAAGCGCATCTATAAATATTGTATTCACCGATTTGACCAAAAAAACTCCCTTATCAAATGCAATTAATGAGGAATTGAAATTCGAGGAAACTTCTACGCTTGAAAGATAAATCATAAAAACTTATGTTGCAGACGTAGATTGTTTTTGATACGGCTTATTTTGTAATTGTTCCATTCAAATTATCCTGACAAACTATTTCTGCGAGTATCATGTTATCGCTGGGCAAACTTTTAAGAAAGTCGTCGACTGTTCCGTTGGTGATTACAGTTTGATTATGCCTTCTCATAAGATTATCATTAGTACATGTTCCGTTTTCGTAAAGTATGGCATTCACAATTTGAATAACCCATACTAATGGAGGTATAGAAAGAATTATCAAAAGGGTAAAAATCCAGGCTCCAATCGGTCGGTTCATCTAATATATATAATGTTAATGATTAATAGAGCAAATGAAAGCTTATTCGGAATTTTTTACCTGATTCAATTTTTGTAGGATTGCGATCTTCTATGAAGGATAACGTTTTTGCATTTCATAAGAGTGTAACTGCGTGTCAACCTCCTTAACTAGGTCGTGTATACTTATTGGTTTTTGAAGAAATGCGTTTATGATCTTCTTTTTAGTATTTTCAAGGAAAATCTTATTTTCTATCTGGAATGCGGTCATCAATATCATTCTCACGAATCGATTCAGATCCTTTATTTATTTTAAGAATTCCATGCCATCAAGACCTGGCATCTTATAATCCGATATTACGAGAACATAGGCATATTCATTTACTTGAAAATGTTCCAGCGCCATTATAGGATCCGTAAACGTGAATATTGTGATACCTGAAATGCTTATTAGTACATCATGAAAAAGCAAAACAATGTCTGGATCGTCATCGACGATGCTTACTATTCTATTGGGAACAGAAACTCTATTTTACACTCTCCATTGTTAGTATAAGATCGCTTCCGATAAATTTTGGTCAAGCCCATTAAAATTCTATTTGTTACACGGATTATTATATGGGACGGAAAATATGCGCAAGAAATATTAAAAAATTTACTTTCAAAATGACGGGAGGATCGAGAGAAAGCCCGGCAAGGCTGACTTTTCCTCCCACCGTATAATAAAAACTTACATACATACGAAATGGAAAATACAAAATTACTTTTTTGTTTTCAAAATAGTTCAAATCTGATAGGACGTATGAAATTGGATACACCCCTGAAAGAGGCAAAATCGTGAAATAAATCAGAACAGGCGATAAGCCTAAACTTGATAGAGTTTATATATTCTACACATAAAGGCATAACGTGATACCCATTGGTAAAGAAGAAAAAACAATCTAAGAAACGTGAAAAAAAATCCAACAGCAAGAATTCTGTAAGTTCGGATCGCATATTAAGAAAGCATCTTACCAAGATAACTGCAAATGAATTAAAAAAATTAAAAACGGATGAATCTTACAAGGATGGATTTCTATTGGCCGTAAGGCTTATGACCTCAGAGTTGAAGACTATAGTATATAAGAAATAATTAGTGTTGGCCATTAATCGAATTTGTTTTTATAACTGAATTAATTCGGTAAGGTCACTTGTTGATCTTTGCACACTTGATAAAAGATCCAATCCAAAATTCGCAATTCTCTATCTAAAATATCAGATTCAAATATAGAATTTTTCTTCTATATTTCCTGTATAGTTTCGTTCATCCTAAACTCAATAAGACTGTAAATTTCCACGTTAGGATTTTTCACATTTTGAAGAGCCAATTGATTAACTCGATCCTCTTTTTAAGATCTCGTTTGTATGTAGATTCATCTTTTTCCTTGGAAAGCCAAAGTTCTGAATCTCTAATTTCTTGTTGTAGTATTTCATCCATTGGCATACAAAGAATTCGGATAATAATGATTTAAAATCTATGTCACCATAAGGGGGAGAGGAGTCATGACAAAAACTTATCGGAATTTTTAATAATTCGTAGCCTTAAACAAATTGCCCTAGAGTCAAAATGATAGGTGCCATTGTGGACATAAAAGATTTCATCATTTCGAAAGTCATCCAAGAGTGGACCTACAAATGTACCAAGTGTGACTGTCAGAAATTTAGAAACTCTAATAGCGTAGATGACAATAAAGTTTAAATCATCATTAAGCCTACGGAACTAAGACTGCAAGTTCATGTTATGATGACACTGGTGGAGCCATTTATCGGGTGAGACTCATGACTCCACCTAGCCTCTACATTCAAGTAGAGGTTTACCAATGCG
>JAICFW010000024.1 GCA_025923455.1 Nitrososphaeraceae archaeon
TAGAATAAAAATTGCAGGATCTTTTCATATCTTTAATTAATAACGTTACTGCAGAAATCTTGTACACCTTTGACATAATCTGTAGATCAATGTAACGATAGATTTATCATTATTAAGAATTTCCTTTCATGGTAACAAAAAAAGATTATACACCGTTAGGAATACATGGGACAGAAGTTAACTGATGTTAATAATTATAATTTAATGTGAATACTCTCACCTGAGTTGGTGAATAACCTTATTCGGTCATACTTTATACCAATCGTGGCTTCTTTTCTTACAATGGGAATCACGCTTCCGGATGTTACATTAGAAATCTTCAGCGAGCTATCTCCAAGTCTAACTTCCGCAATTGAATCATCCCCAAGCAACTCGACATATGCGGTTTCTCCTTTTAGTATTAAACCATCAAAATCGGCGTCATCTTTTAACAATATGATGTCCTTTGGCCTAATCCCCAAGTATATTGTGTCCCCCGTGATATTCTCTAGATTTTCTGCTAATGTATCGGGAATTTTGATGATGGATCTTTTATCTTGTTGATAAGAGTTATCATCAAGTTTAAGGAACAATGAACCTTCCTTGATAATTTTGAATTTTATAAAATTCATAGGGGGAACACCGATGAAACTAGCTACAAATCGATTAGCAGGTTCAGTGTACACTTTCTGAGGTGAATCTAGCTGCAGTAATTTCCCTGAATCCATAATACCAACATTATCGGCCATACTCATTGCTTCAGCCTGATCGTGTGTAATGTATAGTGTAGTTATTCCTACTTTCTCTTGTATCTTCTTAATCTCAACTCGCATTTCAGTGCGCAATTTGGCATCCAAGTTACTAAGGGGCTCATCCATCAAGAAGATTTTCGGTTCTCTGACTAGGGCCCTACCCAGAGCGACCCTCTGCATTTGACCGCCACTAATCTCCTTTGGTTTCCTCTCAAGTAAATTATCTATGTTAAGCAGTCTTGCAATTCTGTGAACGCTTTCATTTATTTTGTCTTTATGCACTTTTCTCATTTTTAAAGGAAAAGCTACGTTATTGTAGACATTCATATGGGGATACAGTGAATAATTTTGAAATACCATAGCGACATCCCGATCTTTTGGTGGAATCTTGTTCATTAGTTCGCCTCCAATATAGATCTCTCCACCAGTAATATCAGTCAGGCCCGCTATGCACCTAAGTACTGTAGTCTTACCACATCCAGAAGGTCCAAGTAAAACCATGAACTCGCCCGAGCTTATTTCTAACGAAAAATCTTCTAATGCAGTTAGATGCCCATATTTTTTGGTTAAATTTCTAATACTTAGAGTTGTCAAAATATTCCCTTCTGTCTGAATTGATTTTATCTACATGTCATATTAATTTTTGATTATTATCATGCGAGGGGCACGCCGAAAAATTTTTCGATTTGATCATTTCTTATCCTTAACGGTAGCAACGGCACATTTAATGATCAGAGTAATTGTAGTTAAATTAGAATATGAAGTAGGACAGTATATTTTGCTTCATAAATTTGTCAATACTTAAAAGCATCCATTCTAAATATTAATAATGAGAAAAATCGATTCTATTGGATTCGATAATGATTCAAAATCAACAGGTGGTAGAATTACAATCAACAAATACTTCCGCAAGGATTTTAAACTTTTTTGGATATTGGCCCTGGTAGTTCTTGTTCTGGCAGCACCAAGCTTGACCCCACTTAAAATGGTTCAAGGACAACAACCTGCCCAAGTTACGATTACCGCGATAGTGGCAGAACCAAAAGAAAGATGGGATGCTTTGTTTGCTGATGCTCTGTCTAAATTAAGAGAAAAACATCCAGACATGACGATTAACATTGATTACCGTGTGTTACCATATGCGGATACACGAAAGCAGATCCTAACTGCCATGGCTGGAAAGACCCCACTTGATCTTATTTCTGTCGATCAGATCTGGCTAGGGGAATTTGCTCAAGGCGGTTTTCTCTCAGATCTAACTGACTTAACAAATTCGTGGAATCGATCCTCTGAATGGTATAAAGCCAATTGGGATGGGGGCATCTATAATGGCAAAGTGTATGGGATTTGGGCATGGACTGATGTAAGGGCCATGTGGTATTGGAAGGACATCTTGAACCAAAGCGGCGTAAACCCAGAATCGCTTTCTACATGGGATGGCTACCTTGAGGCATCAAAAAAAGTCACGAATTCAACTAAAGGAAAGGGAATTGAGGCAATGCATCTTGTAGGTGCGAGCCATTCTCCTGATATGTGGTACCCTTATCTTTGGATGCAAGGCGGTGAGATAGTGAAACAAAAAACCGGTCATCCTGAGAATGGAACTTACTGGTTTCCTTCCTATAATAGTACAGAAGGAGTGAAAGCTCTGGAGTTCTTGAAGGAACAAGTAAATGCAGGAATAAAGCCTCAGATAAATCACTTTTGGGGTCAAGAATTTGCAGACAAGAAATTTGCTGTCATGCTGGAAGGTTCTTGGTTACTAGGACACTTTAATCGCACTGAATGGACTACTCTTGACAATAACGTAGGTATGATTCCGATGTTTCCAGTTCCCAAGTCCGGTGACACCAGTGCAACAATGATGGGTGGATGGATGCTCGGCATCCCTCAAACTTCCACAAATAAGGCACTTTCATGGGAATTGCTCTCGATAATGGTACAGCCCGATGTACTTGCACCCATGTTAGAGAAATATGTCTATCTACCAACTCAAAAACCAATCGCTGAAGGACAATATTCCGATCAGCTTGCAAAGTCCATACCCTATTATAAAGAACTCATCTCCATGTTATCTATAGGACATAGCAGACCTAGCATTTCTGAATATCCGCAAATCGCTGATAACATTAGGCAGGCAATAGATGAAGTTTATCTGGGAGTAAAGGAGCCAAAACAAGCATTAGACGATGCTGCCAAGAAATCTGCAGAAGTACTTGGCTGGTCCTAGATGCAACTCTATCTACAAGTTCAATTTTGACCGTTTAATTAGGAATAGTCATGCTGGAGCAAAAAGCTGGTATGCTTCAACCATATCTGCTTATAGCGCCAGCTCTTGCGATACTAACTGCATTTCTTTTGTTTCCACTTACATGGAACGTATACCTATCATTACATGATGTATCATTAACTACAATTCTTAGCGATTGGAAGTATGTTGGACTAAAGAATTTCGCGAATCTAGTACAGGACAGTGATTTTCATATGTCACTTCTGGTGAGTTTAATGTTTGTAGGCGGTTCGGTAGCTCTTCAGTTTTTTGTTGGAATGGTACTTGCAGTAGTATTGAATCAACAAATTAGGGGATCGAATACCCTGAGGGCTATATTCATAATCCCGTGGACTGTGTCTGCAGTCATAACGGGTTTTTCCTTTAAATTCATCTTTAATGATAGTTTTGGGATAATGAACTATGGTCTCAGTCAATTGGGATTAGAGCCTGTTTCCTGGTTATCAGATCCCGGAACAGTAGTATGGACACTGGTAGTCGCAAACATGTGGCATGGAACACCTTTCACTGTAATATTCCTAACTGCAGGACTATTCTCAATTAGTCCAGTACTTTATGAAGCAGCAAGGATAGATGGAGCATCGAAGATTAAAGGTTTCTTTTACATAACGCTTCCACTTTTAAGACCATTTGTTATTATAAATCTTATTCTTATTACTATGTGGTCAGTAAATTTCTTTGATTTAATCCTAGTCATGACAAATGGTGGGCCACTTTTTTCTAGTACCACGTCATCATTGTTCATGTATAGACAGGCATTTGAATTTGGATTACTGTCAAAGGGAGCTGCTGTAGGATTTTTGCTAATTGCAACGAACTTGGTATTGGCATATTCATATATAAAACTATTAAGGAGTCAAGAAATATAATTTGAGATTAAACAATAGTAAAAAACATACACTAGAATTGAATCTAGACATAGTATTTTCAGTTGAGCCAAATCATAATTTTTTGATAATGGAGAATAATCTATGTTACTGTTAGAAAAGAGCTTGGTTTATTTTGTAATCGCAACCTATCTATTTATTACTTTGGTACCACTTTTATGGGTCCTTTCAACTTCATTTAAACCAAATCCAGAAGCCATTAGCTTTCCTCCACAATTCCTGCCGAATGCACCTACCTTGGATAACTATGTCTTCGTACTCACAGATCCAAAACTCGTAATCAGTCTTTTCAATAGCTTGGCAGTTAGTTTGGCAAGCACTGGGCTGAGTGTAGCTGTAAGCGCCCTTGGGGGCTACGCTTTTGCGAGGTTTGATTTTAAAGGAAAAAACCTGCTCATCAGCATAATTTTGGGGCTATTTATGATCCCTGTTGTGATAAATATCATCCCATTATACATAATGCTGGCCAACGTGGGTCTTCTCAACTCCCTGTTCGCATTAGTACTGACCTTTCAAATTCTTATTATTCCGCTCAACATATTCCTGCTAAAGAACTATTTTGAAACTATCCCAAAGGAACTGGAAGAAGCAGCCCTGATTGATGGTTGCTCAAAGATACGTGCTTTCTGGCATGTCATAGTACCAATCTCTATGCCCGGCTTTCTAATAGCAGCCATCTTATCGTTCAGATTTTCTTGGAACGAATTTGTATTGCCTGTAGTTCTCTCAAATAGACCTGACGTAATGGTCTTTCAAGTTGCCTTGTATCAATTCATTTCACTTTATAGAATAGACTGGGGTTATCTAACGGCAGGCATAAATATTGCACTCATTCCTGTGGTTGTTCTGATGCTAATTTTCCAAAAGCGAATGATAAGAGGTATGACCCTTGGGGCTGTTAGAGGATAGGATAAGTTAACAATCAAATTTTAGATTAACGATTTAGCCTGTAGTTTGTCTAGATCTGTTTTAATCCAGAAATTTATTTCAAATCACGCAACTTTATGTTGTAATTAAGTCCAAACCTGTGAGCCTCGTCCCTTAGGTATTGCAATATCTTTAGCGACTTGCTGGTCTTTGGTATAAGTGTGGGAAAGGGTGAACTGGGAACGAATATTTCTTCTCTTTCTTTTGCAATTGATATGCACGGGATTTTCAAATCTAATTTTGATATGGCGTCAATTGCAGAATTAAGTTGACCTTTTCCACCGTCGATTAATACTAAATCTGGTAAATTGAGTTTATCTTCTTTTGCGTACCTGCGACTTACTATCTCACCTATCATTGCGAAATCATTTTGATCCTTTATAGTTTTTATTTTAAATTTTCTATAAAACGATTTTTCAGGAATTCCATTTACAAATCTAACGCAAGAACCAACAGCTATTGACAAACCAAGGTTTGAAATATCAAAACAGTCAATAACTTTTGGCAGTGATTTGAGGTTCATTACTTTTTTTAGATCAAATAGGGCGGGTTCAAAACCTTTTGTGAGATAGTTCGATAAATTTCTAACGACTAAATCCATCAACTGCTTTCTTTCAAGGTCCATTCGGTTAGATAGCCTGATAATGTTCACTTTGTGTGATGCTATCCTTTCCAGGGATTTTTCAAGTACTTCTTTTGAGTCGGGATCTTCATTGACATAAATAAATCGCGGCACTGATGATTTAGAGTAATAATACTGTGACAAGAAAGTCGAAAATGAATTATCCCCTATCAAATCAAATTGGAACTTTTTTCTATCTCTGATAACTCCACGATATCTTCGCAGGATCAATATGTGTGCTTTAGATTGCAATAAATCATACTTGATTCCGACATACTCCTCTTCAGATCTA
>JAICFW010000025.1 GCA_025923455.1 Nitrososphaeraceae archaeon
TATCTACCAAATTTTTTTTATAATATAGATGGAAACACTTCATAGATTATGATTTCGAGACCTCTTATAATTCCCCTAGCAATGGTTGTTTTAGCTATATTATTTAGCAGTATAATTAATGGTAACGAGTATGTACTTGCCGATCCTTTTAATAACGCAGTTAAAATCAATACAGATTCCGAATACACAAGTGACTGCGATGAGTATAATACTGGTAGTAATGGCGCAATATGTGCAGATGAAGATATAACAACATTTGAGGGCATTGAAATTGATGGATGGAATAACAAGGTAACCTCCAATATTCATGTGGACCAGGTTGAGAAATGTGATGAAGGTGAGAATGGTGACAATAATGCATTTTGTTCTAATAGTAGTGAAAATTTTCTCGATGCAATTTCCGTTTCGGGTAATAATAACAACATCAATTATGACATAAATACCATGCAAACAAATGATTGTGATGATAAATTCGATGGCGACAACAATGTAGAATGCGAAAATGAATTAAAGACTCATGTTAATAATCTAAGTTTAGGTGGAAATAATAACTCGATTGATCTTGATGTCAATACGAAACAAAGCAACGACTGTAATGATAAAACTAATAATGACAATAATTTGAAATGTACAAATTTACAGCATAGAATCGAAACTCCCTGATTGTCAAATTGCTACAACAAAGATAGCTAGTTGCTACTTTTTTCTTTCTTTGAAATATACATTCAACATGTCGACAAGTCAAAATCTAAAAGAATAACATTTCTTGATCGAAACCAGAATGCTAGATACAAATATCAAACATTTTGTTTTTTTGATTTCGCTAGTCTCAAATGTGCAACTCCGAGAAAAGTAATCTGAAACAGCATTGCTATTACCACAGACATTGATATTCCTTCTATTCCGTATATTCTACCAAGTATAACAATTAAGATAATCTGTGTTACTTGGTAAGTTATAGAAGAAAATAGTACATATCGTGTTAATTTCATTGCCAAGAACTTTGAGTTAAGTGTGCCTGTTATCATCATTGGAACGATTCCAAGACTTAGAATTCTTATAGAATTGAGCGAATTAATATAGTTTGGAAACAACACTTGTAAGATTACGGGAGCAAGAACGAATACCAATATTGTTATTATTACCGAAAGAGCTATTCCATACATTCTAAGCCTATTTCTTTTGTTTCCGCTTGACTCCTCAGGTATTAAATACTGATAAAAGCTCACGGAGATCATACTGAAAAACATCAAGAACTGAAATCCTAATTGATAGTAGCCAAGAACTGTATATCCGTAAATGGGTGCAATAATTAGTTTATCAAGATACAATAGTAATGCATTAGATAGATTATAGGAGTATAGATGTAACGATGTTCTAAACTCTTTCCTTATCTTGTCAAAACTTTTGCTAAATTTAGGAATAGTCTTGAAGTAGGTAATACTAAATGCAAAGAAGGAAATGATAAAACCAATAATAATTCCTTGAAGGCCAAAAAAACTATAGAGTAATATTGATAAGACTAGCTGCGAACCCCTTGATCCAATTATGTTGATTGCATATTTAGAATACAACTTTTTGCTCAGGAGTTCGTATGAGGACATCATCCAAAATGCCATTCCCAATACAAAAAATCCCAGTAACCAATCAAAGAGCGAGGCAATTATTGCACAAACGGTTGCAGAGATTAGGATAACCTGGTTTGCCTGTACATCTATATTTTTATGGCCGTGTGGTACCAGCGTTGTTACTGCTGTATTGAGACCCAATAATGAGAAGCTCGCAGACAATGATCCAATCGCAATGACATAGTTTATTTGCCCATATTCATGAACGTTCTGGAACATGGCCAACAATAACCAAAACATTCCAGTAAGGGTTGCCCCAACGAAATTACCGATAGTGATATAGATTAATCCTTCATGATGACGAACCGATTTGAATATCTTGTTTCATCTCCAGAGTGAAAGTTTCATTGAGTCATAATTTGATTCATCGGAGAATGCGGTCAACAAGCTTTTCTCACTATATTTATGCCTCATTTTCAGTAAATTTTGAGATCATGTAGAACCATCCCCTGTTTTCGCTTTTAACCACGTGGCAACTAATCCTAGATAGAAATGAACGTAACAATTTTTTTTCTTCTTCTAATAATTCAAATGCACTCTTACCATTAATTACAATATATTTTAATAATTCTGAATATGGCGGGAATATAAAGGCATCATCACTATTCTCAATGGCAAGATCTAGGGCAGCACTAGTATCCAGTCTAGTAAATTCATTACCCTCTCGTTTAAGAAAGTAGAGGTTATCTACATTGGTACTATTTTTTATGTTTGCATCTTTTAAAATTGAATTAATACCGTATTTTGGAGGTCTCACGATAGATTGCCCAACTGTATTTATCGTAAAGATAGGCACATTTAACTTAGCCAATTTGTGCATGAAGGAACGACCTGTTTTCGAATGAACAAGACTTCGAACTCTCATACTCCGATCTGTATCACGGGTATTAGAAACACTAACAGCTGTCTTAAAAGTATGGGAACTAATAGTCATTGGTTTAGGAAAACACAAGGCTTCATTTGGCAATCTAATTATTGTCATATCATCTGAAAGAAAGGAGAATCCGTTCTTCACACACTTCAATACTGTTGTGGTTTTTCCCGTATCTGGCGGAGCAGACATCAACAACCCTGATTCATTTTTATCGAGACATGCAGAATGCAACAGTATATATCCCCTTGAAATGAATAGGAATCGAAGCAGTGGCTCTACCAGATTAACATAGAGTACGTGCTTGGATTTGGATATCAACTTATTGATAATTACTTCTATACTTTCGCCAAAATCAATACTGAACTGAGCACCTGCAGAACCAAAATGTTCTGTGTAGAGTATCTTGTGCGAATCATTAGACTTGTCTTCTATTATTTTCCTTGTAAATCTCAGTCCTCCTTGAAGCGAATCAACGGTTCTTATTATTAGATCCGAATTATCGAATTTTTTTGAGGTAAAATACTCTAATTCGAAAAGAATTACGTCTGATTCGACTTTTATTATGTCGTGTATATTGTAGTAATACAACTGAATTTAAATAAATATATCAAACTTGAGCACTATATTAAAGTTATAGCTCCAATGCCTATGCTTTTAAGAATCAAGGATAATTGTTATAGAAAAATTGATTATTATTAACAAAGATAGTTATGATCCAATACTAAAAAAGAGTCTTATGTTCAATATTATTAAAACCTAATTTAGGTAGAAATTATGGTTTTGTATTAATATCTTGTTTTCAAGTATCAGCTGTGTATTTTGTAAAAAGGCTACTTACTAATCATAAAATCAAGTCGTATAAAGTATCCAAGCCGTTCATCGTATTCCTAATTTTTATGATAACATATGATATACTCGCGGTGACATTATTCAAATGAACACAAGCTCAGGCAAAAAATTTGTACTTGTTTCGTTCATACTTGTAGTATTATTTTCGTTTAACCTTTCCATACCTCAACTTGTGCAAAACTCTGAAGCTTATCCATCTGCCTACGTTTCAGAAATTGCTGCGAAAAATAATCCCTTTTACAAATCATCCAGCCCGGACCAAATCATTTATGATTATTTTCCAAGTTCAGATAAAAAAGAGCCGAATTCCAATACTAATGCTTTAATTAATGAATTGATAAACAGTTTGATTCAGGAAAAGGTTGCAAAACCCGAGATTTGCGGAGATGGTCAGGATAATGATGGAAATGGACAGATTGATGAATATTGCAACGTTAGTAATCCTCCAGAAGGTGACGACTCACCACAAGTAGATCCTGAACAGGAGATTTGCGGAGATGGTCAGGATAATGATGGAAATGGACAGATTGATGAAAACTGTGATGTAAGTAATCCTCCAGAAGGTGACGACT
>JAICFW010000026.1 GCA_025923455.1 Nitrososphaeraceae archaeon
CCACTCATAGACATTTACGGGACAAGCCTCAATACACGCACCGTCAGCAACACAAATATCGAAATCCACTGTAACTTCGGTTCCCCAGATACCAAGCTGCCCTGGCGGGTCAACAGGACCCCAGACCTTAATTCCTTGAAATGCTCCTGTCACCTGGCGCTTTGATTTGAATTCAGGATCGATTGGACCTTCTATTTTTGAATATGAATCTCCAGTTCCAGTAAGTGAAATTGTTGTGTCCCCGCCAGTCATCGCTTGAGGAGCTTGTGGAGGAGGTGTAATGGATGGGTTATCTGTCTGGACCTTTGGTTGAGATAGGTTTTCTTGGGACTTTGCATCTTGAGCAAGAGCGGGATCTCTGGATACTGGTTTCTTTTTCAGTGGCGTCAGTTCATCCAATTTTTTTATTGAATCTTCAGTGGATAATTTTTGCGATTTTTTATAATGATCTACTAATTTATCTCCAATCTTGGAATTCCAAATGATGGTGTCAATAATTATTTTAGCTCTGCTATCTGTTTTTTGTCTATAATTCTTAATCCAATAGTGATCGCCAAAATATTCCACGGGTTTGATTTGATATATAATATCTACAACATCACCTGTGACAATTTCAACTGTAATTTCTAGATTAGCTTCGACATCTTTTTGGGTTATCGCGTCAATACCAGTTTCAATCCATCTATCTGTAACATAGATTCGATCTGCATACGAATCTATCTTAAAGCCAGAACTTTTTAGACTGTTAATAATGGCAGTGGTATCAGAAAGCTCTGTTATTTCTACAGGTATTCTGAATATTCCTAATCTAGATCCATGCAAGGGATAAACCCCTCTTTTGGCCACTTCTGATAACATAACCCAAACACGATCTTTCAACAGAGCGGACATATCCCAAATAATTTGGGCATGTGCTAAAAGTATTTCGATCACTATGGGATTGGATTAGTACAAACCAGAATTTTCATTCGGGAAATCAAGTTCTGATATTAGCAATATATCTGATTTTCAGCATTTACGTCTTAAAAATTGGACGATTATCCCACGAATAAGGTGATTGATTTAAAGTGAGTCCTTTTCAATTAACCATAAAGGACCACTGGTAGAAATCTACTAAATTGGAGCATTAGAACATGTTGGCTCATTTAACAACTTTATAACTAATAGATTAGGTCAATTTTTCTTGCAAGTTGAATTAACTAGTTAATCAAATAAATCTGCGTCAACGTGAATCCGTTCATAAATGTTCTTGTGCAAAGTAACATGGCGGGCACCACTGTCTAACGCATATTTTCATGTGCTTACGAATATGTGAATACCGGTATTGCAAAATGAACTCAATTGCAGAAAATAATTAAAAGCACTTAAATTATCAAGTAAAAAAATACAGTGTTTATAGGGCCGATAGTTTAGTCTGGTAGAATACCTGCCTTGCATGTAATTGACCTAGTCATTTACAGGGGAAACGTAGGTGGCCGTGGGTTCAAATCCCACTCGGTCCACTAAATCCGATAATTCAATTCTGATCAAATTGTAACATTAACTATTTTTGAATCATGTTATAGAAGAAATTAGCACATACAAATTTAGCAACAAGATCCTCACATTTTTTTACTAATTGTTGTAACGCACTTCTAATATATCATAGATAAAAAATCAATGTAATGAAAAACGTTAGTATGACCGTTATTCTGATATCGGCGCTTACTCTAACATTAGTGTCAACTGCAATTTTCAGTGGAATTCAGCAAGTAAGAGCAGAAGATGACGAAAGTGAGGACAAAAATGATCAAGTGAATACTGAAAATCAACAAATCAACAAATGTGAAAACAATTCACAAAATGGAGAAAGTGACTTAGAGTGTAATAATATTGTTGTATATGGAGTGGTCTGCATGCCTGGTGCTCAATGTGTACTAGATCAGTTTGAAGTTCCTTTTGAATTAGTCACACCCTTCTAGAGGGTTCATAATTTTTTCTTCAACTATCAAAATTCTACTCTAGAATATTATTCTGTTCATACCTATTTTGTGTGACCAATCGAAGATTACCTGTATACCACATACATGACTTTAGTACGTAATTGCCTTCATATCTTAGGTGGACATGTTGGTTTTTTTTATCCTCTTTATATATAATTAGAAAGTTTGATAGCAAAAGTTATTTTTGGCTCTATGGTAGACTCATTATTGGCATTCTTTGGCGGTGGAGGCACTGGAAATATTGATAAAAAGAAGTATGAAAACTTGACCCTTAGTATACGACAAACCGTTCTGGAAAGATCACATCATAGATGTCAAAAATGCTCTGTTAAATTTAGAGGAAGTAATGGTCCCTTTTTTGAACACATTAATGGTTCTTTAAAAGACAACAGACCTTCGAATCTGAGATCTTTATGCGATAAGTGTTTTGAACATGTCAAGAAAAAGGAAAGTAGAAAGGGACTCTTGGGTAGTATGCGGAACAATCTTGGTCAAGTATTTGGAAAGTAAACCAAAAATATTCTAAATAGATTCCAAAAATAAAATTCTATGCTCTTCACAGCAAAAATTCTCAATCTTCAAAACGCCTAGATTAGAGTTTCCTTCTACATGGGGCCAGCTTTCTCCAGCAAAATTCTTGCCGCAGTATGCGCATGTCTTGTCCAATCTTTTATTATTTAATACGGGTTCATATAAACTTCTCAAGTGTTGATATAGGATCACAATATTGACTCGTATGTTCCAACAAAAGTGGATAGTTAGGTTGGATTAAAAATATATCTTGATGGATAGAATATTCTGGTATTAATTGAAAAAACATGAGAAAAGAGAAAGGGAAATCGTTTCAAGCATAGATGAAAAAAATGCCATTCCATATGAAAAATGGATTGTATCATTCTCAGATTGCAGAAAAAACAAAATTAAGGTATCTTATCGAGAATTTTTTGCCCAGGGCTTCTATGAGGCATATGATACTGTTATGACTTATGCTGAGAAACAAAATTTGGATATAAGGTGGTTTAAGGAGAAACGAAATTGTGGAAATACATTTTCTAAATATGAAATTACCAAACTGGAATCTTTTTGTACTTATTGTAATAGGAAGTTTAATCATCAGGATCCGGTGCTATGTCTACACAATAATTGCAATTCAATGTTTTGTTCAAGAAATTGTATGAACGATCACATTATGTTACTACATATCAGTAATACTTAAAAAACTATGTGAGTGCTAGCTTGAGATAGAATAAGGTTTAAGTAAAATAAGAGTAACCATCTTTATCCTCGAAGTATCTCCTCTAAATTGTTCCAAATAGTGGGAGCTAAAATAGCTGGGACTACCATCATGGGCTTCCTTTATAATGAATCCTAATCTAGTGAATTTGCTCATTAACCAATTCTTCCATATTTTAAATTCACGATCAGTTACAGGCTCAAGTAGATTATTAATTATTTCTGTTACGATTGTGAGCGAACCATTTTCCTTCAATTTCTTGAAGATCTCTCGATAGAATGAAGACCACCGGCTCTCCATCGATTTGTCGATATATTCTGGTGGGGGGAGGACAAAGATAAACTCATCAACATAATTATCAGGAAAACACGAAATTACCTTTTCAAAAGATTCATTTACAAGAGAGACGTTTTTTTCTCTCAACCTATCTCTGGCCATTTGAATTTGTTTTACATCAATCTCTATACCCACGTAGCATGTTTGGGTACTTTTTCGATCCCTGACCACCTTTTCTAGTAATCGCCCATCTCCTATTCCTAATTCTACTACTACCCTCTGACATGTAGATGTTGTAGAAATGATACTATCCTTGGAACACAATATTTGTATCTTTATTGTTGAGGTCTTAACAATTCAGATTCAAGTAATTGCTGGACTAGTTGAACTACTTCTTGCTCAACTTGTTGTCTAGGCAATCCTAGTTTAGATGAAAAATGATCTGCTAATTGAGTAATTGTTTTTGTCCCATCACAACTATTCCAAAAATCAACAATTGCTTGGTTTACCATAAATTTCTGCTCTTTATCATTCTCGAGAATTAGCGAACCATCCTCCTGTGTAACCTTTCTACCCTTCATCATAGGCTGATACTTTTCATAATCTACTTGAAATCTTAACTTTGGTCTTCCAAAACCAAGCTTCTCTCTCACTGAAGGTTCCATTTTTTCTATATTCCAGGGGGGATCCCATACAATAGACACATTAATGTTCCCTACTCCATCAATTTTTCCTATATATCGTTTAACATCACTCACCAACGTGTCATGCAAAGGACATCCCCGTGTTGTCATTGTCATTTCGATATCAACATCATTAGATTCATTTACGTTTACACCGTATATCAAACCCAAATCGACAATATTAACAGGAATCTCCGGATCCATACATTTCCGTAATACAGAATATACTTGTTCTTGACTAATACTCTTCGACATCCAATATTAAAAATATCCTTAGAGATTAAATACTTTATCTATCACTTTGAATTTTTTTGGCTATGGTTTCTTCGTATGGGGGTTTAATAACGCCCTTTTCAGTTATTATTCCAGCTATCAATTCGGGTGGGGTAACATCAAATGCAGGATTAAACACTTTGATTCCCTTTGGCGCCAATAACTTATTGCCCATTTTCATCAATTCATTCTTGTTCCTCTCTTCAATGACCACGTCGCTAACCTTACTTGTTAAATCAAACGTTGAACTGGGGGCTGCCACGTAAAAAGGGACGTTGTGTCTTTTTGCGAGTGCAGCAACCTGATAGGTACCGATTTTGTTGTAGACATGACCAGATTTCAAAACTCGATCTGCGCCTACTATTACTCGATTAATTAAACCACTAGACATTAAATGTCCTACAGCAGTATCGGGGATCAAGCTAAAGTCTATCCCATAATGATTTAATTCAAATGCAGTTAATCTAGAGCCTTGCATTACGGGCCTTGTTTCGGTTGCAATAACTCGTATGTTCTTACCCATATCGCTGGCCGCTCTTAGTACACCCAATGCAGTACCATATGCAACTGTTGCAAGTGAACCTGCATTACAATGAGTGAGTATGACATCATCATCACGGATCATTTTTGCTCCATTTTTACCCAATTGCTTGTTAGTACTAATATCCTCTGTTGCCATATTAAGAGAGGAAAGGATAATTGACTTTTTGATTTCTTCTACATCATCATTTTTTGAATAAACTACTTTCATAGTTTGATCCAAAGCCCATACCAAATTAACTGCTGTAGGTCTTGTTGATCTTAATCTGACGTATGCGGTTTTTAGATCTTTAATCAAAGATTTTTTGTTTTCTGCCTTGCTGGCAATCGCAGCTAGAGACATTCCAAATGCCGCTGCAACACCTATAGCTGGAGCTCCTCTGACAACTAATCGTTCTATAGCTCTAGCAACGTCCTCATATTTCCTATACCTAACATAAACTAATTTAGCAGGCAATCTTGTCTGATCAATCATTACTACTTGATTGTTTTCCCATCTTACTGTCAAAAGGTCCTTGGATCTGGTCGCTGACTTACTTTTGTATTTTTGGTTCTTGCTGCGAAGCATTAACGATTTGATGGTTAATAATGTCTATAATAATTTACCTAGTTAGGATGATAGCCGGGTTTAACCAAGACAATTCCCCCTGTTAATAAAAAGTCCTTATTGAATCTCTAATGTTTGAACAATAGATTTATCTGTAGTTATCAATTAAATAGTGGATTGTAAATAATAGGTACTAATAGTTAGCAAGTATGTCATTTATTCGATACCGCATGTTGAGATTGAGGAAGTTTACCAAAAATAAATTCTATGTTCTAATCAAGTATATTCTATTTGTCTACATAAGTTTGAAGATGAAAATCGGATGGTATTGAATTAAAGTTTGGGTGGTTAGTTTATTCATTCGTTATAATTTATCTCTCAAGTAATGAATTTTCGTCTACTAAATTACAGTAATTAGACATCAACATTTTGTAGGAATGTCTATAATCACTGAGATCATAGTTTATCTTGGTTAGGTCATGTCCATCAAGAATGAAGTAACTGAAAAGAGTACTAACATTAACATCAATTCAAAAAAATCTGCTGGGAATTATAGCCTCTTTGATAATATTATAGGTTACGAAGATATAAAAAAATTATTTTTCTTGTCATTTGAATCACAAAAACCGATACATGTATTGCTTGTTGGTCCTCCTGCATCAGCAAAG
The DNA here is from genome assembly GCA_025923455.1 of Nitrososphaeraceae archaeon. GTDB lineage: Archaea > Thermoproteota > Nitrososphaeria > Nitrososphaerales > Nitrososphaeraceae > TA-21. The sequence goes on from JAICFW010000026.1 coordinate 6,204, forward strand.
ACATTGTTTATGCTTGGATGCATGAAACTTGATCGGTCTTATTTTACACTAGGTACACATAGTACTAAATCCGGTATGGTCGACTATTTGTTTGAAAAGCGTCCCAGGTATTTGGTTATTGACGAAATTGAACACATGCCCATAAAAGATCAAACTGTTCTTCTCAGTCTTATGGAAACTGGCATTATAGCTGAAACAAAGCATATGAAGACGAGAAATACTCAGTTGAAAACATGGGTTTTTGCTACCTCAAATGATACAAACCACATGCTCACACCTTTACTTTCTAGATTCATGGTGTTACACTTTAAACAATACAATTTTGAAAATTTCCAAGATATATCAATTCACATGCTAGGTCAAGAAGGAATAGGCAAGGACATTGCAGCAGAGGTAGCTTCGCAAGTATGGCACAAGATGAAATCTAAGGATATAAGGGACTGCATAAAGATTGCACACCTTGCTAGGTCTAAACTTGATGTAAATTGGATCGTAGAGACAATTCAAAAATATAGCAAAGCGTCTAGTTTTACAGCAAAAAGCAATAATTAGATATCAAATAGGATTGAGCTAGTCCATTCTAGTTACAAACCAAACTTCTAAAAAATACTGCAATTGGGTGTTACACTCTTAATTCATAAAATAGCCAGATTCTCTTAATTCGAGCTAAATTTGGGGATGAAATGACTAAAAGTCAAATCCTCCACCATCAAATCCTCCACTATCAAATCCTCCACTATCAAATCCTCCACTATCAGCTCCTGCCTGGGAATCAGCACCGGAACTATCAGAACTACTTTCACCCGCTGCTGCAGATCCACTATCCGCATTCCCGCCTTCGCTACCTCCTGCAAGAGAGCTTTCCGTAGGACTCATTGCCAAACCCATGAACGACATCATCGAAGTGAAAAACAGTATATTCATTAGTCCTGAAAAGAGCATCATGGGCATCCACGCTCTATTTGAATCCATGAGTGATTCAAGCTGAGTTCTATTTCCATTATCGTAGTATTGCTGCATTTCTTGGACCTTATCCTTTAATTCCTTCTTCTTGTTTCCAAGTAGATTCATACCTGTATCTGTAATTTTTAATTCAATTTTTTTTCTTCCAAGGAATCCTCTCTTTTCGTTACTTGTTATCAATCTTTGAAAAACAAGATCATTAACTATTAATTCAATTTCAGATTTCGATAACTTTGACACCTTTGTTATCTTGTCGACACTGCTCATTCCTCTTGATATCGCATCGAGAACTATGAAATGATTGGGACTTTCGCGAATATTGACTTCACTTGACATATTAAATTTAAGTACATTAGTTTACTTAAATCATTCGTTTTTGGCATCTTGAACTACTGCCTATCAAATTTTCATTATTGTGTTCTTCAACTTGATTTATTGGTTTTTACAAAGTTTAAAATTGTTAACATCTAAGAATTCAGAATATTGGCTAGCACTGATAATTTCGGGGTTGAAGCAGGGATGGGGAGTAGAGCCATTGGATGGATGAATACATATTCCGAGGAGAAAAAAATGGATTTCAATGCACGGCTAGAAGGATATCGGGTTTTCACAAAAAACTTTGGAAATTTCGAAATCATTTCATGGAGTGGTAATTGGTCTGATGCACGCAAGATAATTATCAAATCTAGTATCAAGCTAAGCATGAAAGTTATTGAATCAGGTTACCATCAAAAAGATAATCTGTTACTTTCTTTTTTTGGCCTTGGAAAGGAATTTGCGAAGGTCTACAAGAAAGGCAACTATATTGGAGCTGTAGTTTTGGGAACACGTTCAGGAAAATGGTATATAAAGTCTGAGAAACTTGGATGATTCAAAATATGCGCGATGACTAAGATAACTGTGTTGAAAAGTAGACGAAAATAAATATCCGATATCTTGTAATAGAACACTATCTCCTAAATAGAAAGTCGCAAAAACTTTCTCCTGCGACTCGGACGCATTCGTCATACAATTCTTCCGGATAATCCCCATCTCCATTTTGGGGTGGAAGTCTATTTGGAAAATCATTTAACGACGAATCTATCTTATTCGCACTGGGTCTTTCACCTAACACTAAATCCAATTCCCTCATAGCGTTATCTCTGAGAATCGTAAGGTGCACTTTTTCTCCGACTTGTTTCTGACTCTCCAGATATGCTAGTATATCATCAATCTTAGTGACCTCTCTGTTATCAATCTTTAATATGATATCTCCTCCAGTATTAATTTCCCTGCCATTATAGGTCTTCGTAGTTGTTCCAGCTTCTAAATCCGCCTTTTCAGCAGGGCTACCTTCTGTGATACTAGTTACCAGAAATCCCTTAGTTTGACTCAATCCAATTTGCTTGGACAAATCTGGAGTCAGACTTAGTCCAACTATTCCGATATAGGGATGACGATATGAACCTGTTTGAATAAGCGAAGTAACCACTTTACTGATTGTATTCGAAGGTATCGCAAATCCTACTCCAGAATAAACACCCGTATTGGAAAATATTGCAGTATTGATTCCAATTACTCTGCCTTGTGTGTCGATGAGCGGTCCTCCCGAATTGCCTGGATTAATGGCAGCGTCTGTCTGTATGATGTTAGGGATAGAAAATGATGTTGTGCCTCCAGCAAAATTCTCCCCGTTTTCATTGGATGGCAGTAGCCTACCCAAGCCACTTACTATACCCACAGTCATTGATCCTGATAATCCAAATGGGTTTCCAATTGCAACAACCGTTTCTCCAATTCTTAAAGTGGATGAATTGGCTAGGGATAATGGCATTAACTTATCGGAAGTAATATTATTTACCTTTATTACGGCCAAATCCGCAAATTGATCAAATCCAACAAGCTGTGCCGAATAAACATTACCATCCAAGAAACTAACTCGTAGCTCATCATTATTGTTGGAACCAGGTACCACAACATGATAATTCGTAATCACATGACCGCTCTTATCGTAAACAAACCCCGAGCCTAATCGTGATCCAAACTCATTTGAATTATCAACCTCAGTTACCTGTACCACTGATTTTTCTACCTTTGCAAAAAGATCTGGCAGAGCTAGAGGAGTCAGAGAAGTAGAGTTTTTAATTGTTGGTACTTGCGCGTCTATGAGCTTTGTTGAAGAATTAAACGATTCGTAGCTCATTAATACGGTAAATACCAAAAATGAGATTAACAATAGCACTCTTTTTTCATTCATTTCTTGATGTTATGTTAGTATGAAGAAAGCTATATTTGAATTATAGTTGTGTTGTCCAATATCGCACTTCTAGAACGCATCTATTCACTGCATACTCATATTCAAAATTGACGACTTTCTAATTAAACATGTGATTGACTTTCAGAATTCATATCTAATTGCATAATTCAACATGTTGAGTCTTCTCGATTGTAATTGTTCTATGTGTTTTTCTTAATTTTTACACGTCAAATCGATACAATGAAATTCAAGTGCCTTTTCTATGTTTGATATGACAAAGGATGAATCCTCAATAACATTTCTGAAATACAAGAACTTGAACGATATGTTAAAGGTGATATTGTTCTCTTCCCAGTCTGCATTAGGACTAACTCCTATGCTATATCACATAAAGTATAACGAAAAAGAGATTCTGTTTATTGAGACGGGCGCTCTTGGCGGTGCATTAATTCACTACATAGTTCAAAAAGAAAGACCAAGCATGAAATTCATAGAACTGAGGCAACTTACAGGAGAATACACTTTTGTTGAAAAGATAGGAAATGATACACATTCAATTTACATTCCAATATTAGAATTAGATGGCTCCACCATTGAATTTCCAAATTAAACTGGAAATATCATGCAAAATGAGGTTTGTAGATTTCTGAGATTTACTAGTAATAATCATATTTTATATTCCTTTGTTAGTAACTCAAATGCGAATCGATACTTTCAATAGAGTTACCAATAATTAGTATCTTTAAATTTAAGAGTTTTAAGGGCGTTATTTTGAACTCCGTAAATACAACATGAGCGTCTATAACTCCATTGTGCTCAATCCTTGCAGTTTTTCGTATTATTTCTGGAATCTTCCATGAATGCATGTATCGCGATTCGAGGAAAAGTGGTTGATAATCTAATTTTGACGCAATTTGGTCAAAAATCTCCTAGCTGGATTCTTTATAGCGCAGGTTTTAAAAATACCCACATAGACTAATAATATATGGCAGATGAAAGATTATCTCAATTTTTAAAAGAAGGTAAAGGTTGGGAAAGAAAAGTAACCAATATACCAGGAGTGTTTTTGATCAAACTACCAGAATACAGGAGCAGGCCACCGTATATCGCTATAGAAATTAATCCAGTTGACACTTCAGGGATGGCAACAAAGAAGCGAGGAATATTAATTAGATCTCGCTCCGAACTAGAAAAGATAAGCAATATTCTCACAAACGTCAAAATTATTCAACTGGCGGACAGTATTGATGAAGTAAATCCAGAGAAAAAGACAAAACCGTTGTCCACTGAAACAGATGTATTTGAGATCTGAAAAAAAAGTAGTACGATCTAAATCAAATAAGTACTGTTAATCTATGACCTTCAAAGATCAAGATGTCTTTACGAATCATCCACTTATTAGAAAAAATTTATTACAATTTAGAGAATATCAAAAAAATATTTCCAACCATGCTCTAAGTAAGAACACCCTTATAATTCTCCCCACCGCGTTGGGAAAAACAATTATATCGTTACTCGTTTCAGTAAATACACTGTACAATTATAGGAGCAAGAGGATATTAATTCTAGCTCCAACAAGACCATTGGTTAACCAGCACTGGAAATCATTTCTGTCTTACTTAAAGTTCTTGGATGAGCAAACGGCTTTAGTAACTGGAAAAATACCGCCATACGCCAGAAGTATTATCTGGAATAGAAATGAGATTAGACTTGTTTTCTCAACACCTGAAGTAGTACGAAACGACATAAGAGAAAAAAGACTTGAATTAAATAATTTCTACTTGGTAATTTTTGATGAGGCTCATCGCGCAGTAAAAGACTATGCGTATACATTCATAGCAGATCAGTACATGAAACATTGTTCCTTTCCATTAATTCTTGGGTTAACTGCTAGTCCAGGATCAGACAAAAACAAAATTCAAGAAATTTGTAATAATTTGTATACTGAACATTTAGAATACAAGACAGAGGAAGATCCTGACGTAATCCGATATATAAATCCAATTAACATTGATTGGGAATGGTTTGATCTTCCTTCAGAGTATCAATACGTCAAATCAATATTGAAAAGTATGTTAGATGAAAAGCTTGATTGGCTAATTAGCAGAAAAATTATTAAAAAAAACTCAAAATGGATTTTTAAAAGAGATCTAATTTCTGCGGGGGATGAATTAAGGCGTTCCTTGATCACAATTCCAGAAGAACGACGACGTTCGTTGTACTTTGCATTAATGCAACAATCAAATGCACTCTCATTGATGTATTGTATAGAGTTGATGGAAAGTCAAGGATTTTACTCCATTGAAAGTTTTCTAAATAGAATCCAGGAAGAAGGCGGTAAGAGTCACAAGATGTTGATTGACGATAATAGAATAATAGAAATTAGAAGATTGGTTGAACAATTGGATAAGGAGCATCCGAAAATTCAACATCTTATCAAAATCTTGTGTGAAAGGTTCAATTCTCAGATCAGTTCAAAAAATGCTCACAATTTGGGCGAGAGGGAATCGGAAAATGGTTCCAGGGTACTTGTCTTTACTCAATATCGGGACACAGCACAACATATAGTTGAATTACTTATTAAAAACAAGATTAGGGCATCAAAGTTCGTAGGGCAATCAAAGAGACAAGGAGATCCTGGAATGAAACAGGAAGAACAGAATACAATCTTGGAGAAATTCAGGGAAGGAGAGTTTAATGTTTTGGTAGCTACTTCTATTGCAGAAGAAGGACTCGATATACCAGAAGTCGATCTAGTTGTATTTTACGAACCAATACCAAGTGAAATTAGACATATTCAAAGAAGAGGGAGAACTGGAAGAAAAAATTTAGGCTCAGTCCTAATTCTTGCAACAAAGAACACGATTGACCAGCGCTATTTAGATGTCAGTAGAAAAAAAATACAGAAAATGAAATCAATTCTTTCTTCAATTGACACACAACTCAAATTCAAATCGGTTCATAGGATTTCTCCACAAAAAGATCCAATGACCAAAGAAGAGATTGAGTTTCTTGATTCATGCTTAGAGAAATATGGTGAAAGAATAAAACAAGGTTTGGTCAAAGCAGGCATAGCCAAATTTTCCCTCCCAAAATCTTCTTCTCCCAATGATTCAGGAATAAAGGGAATTAGAAATAATGTTGATAGAACTGCTCGAAAAATATACTCAATAGTATCTATGCACGGAAACAGCGGATTAGATATTCAACTTTTACATAAATCATTGCGACAAGACGATGTACTGGTAAAAGCAGCGCTGAATATGCTCGAGAAATTGGAACGAATAAAAATCATTGGCGGCAAAGTAATTGCTTCAGATAATTTAGTAAAAATTCCCGGACAGGTCTTCAATATTGAGATAGAAAAGGTAGTGATGGGAAAAGCAATGGTATTGGTTAATAGTAAATGGCGAGCTATACTGAATCAATATGATTACCGTGGTCCTAGAGAATTGATAAAAAAGGGGATAGAATTCAAGGCTAGTGGTGAACTTTATCGAGATAATAGTAGTCTGAATATACGCGTCGAACAAATTTTGTAGTTGACGTAGCGAGCATTAGCATCTGCTGATATGGTTTGATGCTATATAATTTGGAATCAAGTTATCAATTCTGGTTTATGCTGATTGATAATTCGAGACAGACCATTCATGTAGTTTTTAGCAAAAGTCGTTATTGGTTGTGACGAATACCATATACATCCAAGAACCTGACAATCATGACAAGTCCTAGCAATATCCCATTGAGGAGCGCTCCAGATTTCTTCAATACTTTGCTCAATAAGATCATATTTGTTCTCTGAATTGTTAAATTTCCAACATGGTACTAATACAGTACCATCTGCATTGACAAATGTACTCTTCCATACTCCACATTCATCGAAAGAAGTTCGCCCATTTTCTAAAATCTGTTCAAAGTACTCGGGGGGAATCATAATTTGAGGAGATGACTTTCTTTTCCTATAGTCCAAGATACTTTCACAAACTTTTGTCATGGTTTTACGATCTGGCAATAATGAATAAGATACGTCGGCTCTATCTTCTACGAAGGTCAAAGAAACTGCATTTGATCCCAACTCTTTAGCTCTGTCAAAATAGCTCTGATCAATAAATTCTTCTGTATTATATTTTGTAATCACACTGTTGAAATAATGCGATATATTATTCTGATTAAGTAGTTCAATGTTTTCCATGACCCTGTAGTAGGTCTTACTGGAGACACCACGTACTTTACAATAAGGTTCCTCATGAACAGAATCAATACTGCATGTAATGAACTGGATGTATTTCTTTAGTTTCGCTAGATCGACATTATGCAAAAGAGAACAATTTGTAATCAGAGACGTTGGTATATTGAGATCATTGAGATATTTCACAAGCTCCATAAAATCAGGTCGGCTTGTTGGTTCCCCACCTTCAATAATTGACCAGACACAATATTTTGAGACTTTGTCAAAAATGCTCTTCCACTGCTCTGTAGTTAGGTCTCTTTCCTTAACAAGTTTCAGCTGTCCGTCTTTGTTGGAATCACCGAAAGGACACATAGGACAATAAAAATTACAATAATGTGTCAAACTAAAAACAGCCACTAATGGACGTCGTTTTCCCATGGCTCTATTGAATGACCATTTGCCAAGTAACTTCAAAGTTCGTATTCTGTCTACTTCCAACCAATCTTTCTGGACGTCACAATCGTATTAATTTATCGGGATTACTTCAATCATAAACTAAAAATCATACTTGAAAAAATCTATTCGATTTTTGCAAATTTTAAATAAATTGACTGATTCTCTATTGATTCTAATTTTGCATCCTGTAATTTGGCTTCAACAAAGACTGTCTTCCTAAATTTAGCCCCGCTCAAATCGCAATTTCTTAAATCTGACCACATAAAGTTTGTACCAGAAAGATTGGCATTGGTTAATTTGCTATTTTTTAAATTTCCGTAAAGAAAAATAGCATCAGTTAAATCAGCATTCTCAAGATTTGAATCCATAATTTCAGATTGAGCAAAATTAGCTCTCTGTAAATTGCAGTTTGACAGATTAGTTCCATTACACTTTATGCCGTTCAAGTACGCATTTGAAAGATCCTTACCTGAAAAATCTTTCCCACTAAGATCGATTTTTTCAAAGATGTTGGCCATTCTCCATTCATTAAATTCCTTGATTTTCGAATCTTGCAGAAGGCCCAACCAGTCTACTTTTTCACTCACTTTCAAGACATTATTTTTTTTGATATATCAATATTATCCTAATGAAACTTATTATATATGATATCATATCAAAAATTAACATATGGCAGAAAGTAAGAAAACTAGTTCACCACCACGAATAATGATTGTGGACGATGAATCTGATATTCTTTCGGTCATAAAAAGAGGATTAGAGTCAAAAAATGATTTCGTGGTTGACACATTTTCAAAGGCTGATGATGCCATTGAAAATTTTCAGAATCATCCTCCAGATTATTATGATCTAGTAATTACTGATATTAGAATGCCAAAAGTAAATGGGTTTGAGCTTTATAGACGAATCAAAGATACTAATCCTAACATGAAGATTGCATTTATCACGGCATTTGAAATAAACAAGGAAGAGTTCAGTAAGGTAATTCCATCAGTTAATGTTACTCATTTTATTAGTAAACCAGTCAGTATATCAAAGCTAAGAGAGAAAATCAAATCCATTCTTGATGACAATGATACAGAAGCCTAAATAGGAAATCAATTTTGGTTTGATTTCGTAATTTTGGTTGTCAGTTTTGGTAGTTTAATCTGAGCCGGCGATGGGTAATGCCTTGCCAGCAGGAAAATTAAATGTATTTTGTTCCTGTTCTTCTGATGTTACCTTCTCAAATTCTAGAGTAATTTCTATTGGTCCATTGAATTTAGATCTAATTTCATTGGCCAGGTTGGCTATTTCATTTTTGTCATTAAATTCTTTAGATCCCTGAAGGAAAACTCTACTTTGTCTAAATAATGCCTTTCCTCCATATTTTTGTTGCAGAAAATCTAATAATTCTTTAATTTTTTCTTGTGGAATATCATTATAGTAGAAACATATTCCATTAATCAATTCCTTGTCAAAAGGAGTTCCATATCTAAACCAAAAAACACCAAAATGTTCATACTCTCCTTGTAAACACTTTATTTCCCAATGATTAGCCTTTTCTTGGGGATAGGTTGAATTTAATAGGTCATTAACCGCTAGGCGCCAATATCTTACACGCATTTGAGGATATACCAAATTATCATTATAATAATGTGACGAAATTTTGAGATAACTTGACTTTGCTCAGTTCACAAATGTTTGGATAGTACATACAATTCCATACTTAATTCGTAGTGTAATTTCAATTTAAATAGATAAAAATAATAATGTATCCGGCAGCTTAACTGTTGACAATTGAAATCAAAAAGAACAAAAAAAACAGGCAAGAATATTTTGAGCGATTCAGTCCGTGATTACAAAATTGAGTCTAATTCTATTTCATTACTAATTGATGGTATGGCAAATTCTGGCGGGTTTGAATCTAAAAATCTTTGGGACGGTATTGATATTATTCGTACAATGACAAAGGATAGAAATTGTACCAAATTTTTGTCATTTGTGGGCTCTATTATCTCAACAGGAGCTAGAGGAATCATAAAAGATATGCTAAAACGCAAAATGTTCGATTGTGTTATCACAACTTGCGGAGCACTAGATCACGATATAGCACGCACTAGTAAAAAATATTACTCTGGTGACCTTCGAATGGATGATGGCATGCTTTATAGAAAGAACATACATAGATTGGGAAATGTACTAGTACCCCAAAATAATTATGGGCCAGTTATTGAAAATAAGATGCAGGCTTGTCTAGACAATCTGTATAAGCAAGGACACCGGAGTATCTCGACGTTTGACATAACAAAAAGTATAGGTGAAACATTAGATGATACCTCGTTCCTTTACTGGGCATACAAGAATGACATTCCAGTCATAGTTCCTGGAATAGTAGATGGAGCAGTTGGAAGTCAGATATGGTTCTTTTATCAGAAACACAAGGACTTTAGTGTAAATATTTTACTGGATGAAACTAGGTTATCTGATTTGGTTTATGAGGCATCCAAAACAGGTGCTTTTATTATTGGAGGTGGAATTTCAAAGCACCATACGTTGTGGTGGAATCAATTCCGAGGAGGATTAGACTATGCCGTTTCTATAACAACAGCTTCTGAGTGGGATGGTAGCTTGAGCGGTGCCCTAGTTGCCGAAGCAATCTCTTGGGGAAAAGTGAAGGGGAAAGCTAGACAAACTACAATACATGGAGAGGCAACGACATTGTTACCGTTCATGTATGCTGCATTATTGAAATAAGATAATCAACCATTCTTGAATATCGATTTCAATTAGCCGTTTCATTTATATTTATTATTTTTATAGAATTTATCTTTGCGGAATCTGGATCTTGTGGTTGATCATTTTGTGCTGTTGCTAATGCAGCGATTTTATCGACAGCATCCATGCCATTTACTACTCGACCGAACACTGTATACTGGTTGTCTAAAAATTTAGAGTCGTTCAATACAATGAAAAATTGTGAACCAGCGCTATTGGGATCTGATGATCTTGCCATCGAAACTATTCCCCTTTCATGAGGTATGCTACTGAATTCTGAGTCAATTCTATAGCCCGGATCGCCCGTACCCCACGCAGCTTTGTCTGTACTATTCTTGGTATTCGGATCTCCGCCTTGGATTACAAATCCTTTCACAATTCTATGGAAAACCGTTCCATTATAGAATCCAGATTCTGCAAGTTTCTCAAAATTGGACACATGGTTTGGTGCTACTTGTGGAAAGAATTCAATGGTTATAGGTCCTTGAGTCGTTTCCAGTACGGCCTGTTTAGATTGATTATTTGATTCCATGACACTACTAGTAGTAGAAGTCCTGTTTATTGAAAATTTCTCTTGATTTTCAATAGTTTCATTATATGGATCCGATGTGGTTTTTGGCATGTAGTTTTTATTGACTTCATAAACGAGAACTCCAAAAAATAGGCCAGGCCTATTGCTATTGAAGCTGTCCGATGAGTATACAAGTTTCAACGGTTGGTCACCTGTGGCATTTTGTGGATATTTGATATGTTTTGCATAAATGGCCATGGCTCCTGGTTGATATTCCCCTGATGGGGCACCATTTAGAATGTACGAGACAGGAGTAAAAGGTATCAATTGTCCAAGTAAAGTACTATTCCAGAAGAAAGTAGTAGGAGTAAATCCATCTTGTTCAAGATATCTATTTTCATCAAATCCACCTATTCTTATGAACCACTGCTTCTTGCTTTCATCTCCGCCATTGCCCAAAACATACAGCTCACTACTATTGATTCCACTGAACCTTTGCCCTACTATGTATACTACTATGTAATCAGATTTTAGATCTTTGGCAATTTTGAGACCATTTTCAGTTTGATCCATAAACATCTTGGCTATGGTTGCTATTCGTGTTTGATTAATTGTAGCGTTGTCGGCCAAACTAGTTCTATTTGCCAGTGTTGTTATCCAGTAACCGTAATCCCACCAGGATGCAACTACTGAATTTGTCGATGTATTAGTAGCTATCCAGTCTAATGCATTTATCCAATCATTGGTCTTGACTCTGAATCCAGTACCTCCGTTTGCAATAGAAGGAGGAATGTCAGCAGAACTCAACCAATTTGAATTCTGTGGATACAAGATGCCATTATCTATTACAGGTATCGAAACTAATACGACAACAATAACGGCATACACAATCTTTATTGGCCTGTCCATTTGAGAAGTTTTTTCAACTTCACTCTTTCTTTTTCTTTTATGCGAAGGTTCCGTTGCCTTGTAATTGATCACAGTTCTTGTGATTTCATAAAGTCCTATTCCTGCCAAGAGTATTATTCCAATAGATGAGAATACAAGTAATCTAGCAAAAGTTGCACTTACGTAAACTCCCGTAATTCCAATTATCAGGGCGAATATTGACATGTCATTCCTACGTCTGAATGCCATGAGAGCTCCAAACCCTGCAAACATCAACAGAATTGAATAATCAATAAAGTATTCTACCAAAGTTGGAGTAAAGTGTTCGGCAACTGATTCAACAAGCGGATTCTGAGAAGATAGAAATGGATTAACTGCATTTAGATATCTGAATGAGGACCCGTGGAAACTTCCTGATATAACAATTCCTATTGCAATAGCAAAAAAAGCTCCAATCAATATCCAATTGTTTCTTAGAAAAGTATTGGATGAACTAAATTTCCTTACAACTGATGAAGCTATCAAGAATATTGTTCCTCCGATGAGGGCAATACCTGGAAGTCCGAAAACAAAAGACAATCCTGGTCTGGGTGACAGGCCAGCTGCGAATATTGTTGCTGCGGTAAATACAATCGCAACAATTAGTGGGACTTTAATGTCATTTCTAAGGAAGGTTACTGCGAAAAAGAATAATGAAATTGGTATGCTAAAGTACTGAATTCCCCCCCATGAAGCATTAGCAAGTCCTAGTAATAGTCCTCCTGCAATTGCTTTTACTACAGCTATGTTCGGCCTATGTTTCGTAGCTGATATGAGTAAATAAAGGGCCAATAGTGCAAGAAACAGCCCAAGTGGTTCAGATTTGAACCAGCCCAGATTTCCTCGTTGAATAAGGGCGGGAGTAAAGGCAATGAGTAATGCAGAAAACAAACCCGCGGTAGTTCCACCAAGTGATCTGACCAATGCAAAGACGACTATTGTTGTTAGTGATCCTACTATGACAGGTAAGATTATTGTAAAGTCTAAAACAGAACTATTTCCCCCAAATATTTTGTATAGGTACGCCGCTGTCACATGAAGTCCAACCTGTGATGTCGTAGGTATGTCTCGACCATCCGGATACCATGACATGTTATCATGCCACTTTAGATATGCTTCAAGACCGTTGTCGACAATGTACTTTGTTGCCCTATAATCGAAATACGGATCAAACTCATTGAGGTAATATCCGTACTTTATCGGATAAGAACGCATGATGAAAGCTGTTGAAAATGCAATGACTAATACCGCGATAACTAACATATGACGAACTTTGAAATTATAATTTCCTACATGAAATAGGACTCCGTCTCCCGATAACATAACAATGCTTGTTGATTTTACTCATTTTTTAACGTACTGGAAATAATTTTGAGTATCGTATTTTCTAAAAAATAACAACGATGATAGATTTATCAAATTTTTTTTATTTTGTTTCTAATAAAAGAAAGGGGGAAGTAAGAGGAAATATTGACTGCGGAAGTATTACCTCTTTGATTTTGATTTTGATTTTGATTTAGTTCCTTTCTTAGCAGACTTCGATTTCTTTTTAGCTGCCATTTTCAATGATAATAGAAAAACAGATCGTATATAAGTTTTAATTTTTGAAAAAAAATTTTAGCTATTCTGGCTCTAAAATCTCTGTTTTACATACTGTGACCAGTTCTGAGAATCGTATTGCATCTTCTTTATTACCTACAATTGTACCATAATGCATCGGAATTGCTATTTTTGGATTAATCAGTTCATTTATTGCCTTTGACGCTTCCTCAGCTGTCATGACATAAGTTCCCGAAACAGGTACTAGTGCAATAGTTGAGTTTGTATCCTTCATTTCTGGGATGATATCGGAATCTCCAATGTGGTACAAACGATCATTACCAAATTCCACAATAAATCCAATTTTCTTGTCATTCTTTGGATGAAATTCCTTATCAACATTGTACGCATGAACAGCTTCTATTTTCAAGTCACTCACTTTAACACTATTACGAGGATCAATACCAATCGATTCTTTAACACTTAGACTCTTTAGTTGCGATAGACACTCTTGAGCAGAAACAATGACCGTAGTTTCATTGACAATGTTCTTTAAATCTTCAATTGACAAGTGATCAAAATGATTATGAGTTATAAGTACAATATCGGCGTCGGAAACATTCTCATGCTCTTTACTTAATTTGTAAGGATCGATGTAGATTTTCTTACTTTCATAAGTTATCTTAAAACCTGCATGTCCGGTCCATATTATGCCAATATCATTGTACTCGAACATGAATAATTAGAAATGGATTGCCGATTTAAAGCTACCCTTCATAATATCGATTAGCTATTATGATTTTATTTTTGGAAAGCGTAATCGTTGTTACTTCTGCATCTTTTAGTCGTTTCAAGAGTATCCCATCTAATGTAGCAACGCCATATCTTCTGTTCTTGATTGCGTAATTGAGAATTTCGTTATCTACATTCTTTGACTTACCAATATCTTTGATTTCAAATTTCAATTTAGATATTTGAATCGCAGTATTTGCTATCATTGATTTTTTGGGCCCCGATTTTTTTTTAACTAATTCGAGTTCATCAAGAACAAATGTAGGTACAATGAACCTTAATTTCCCAATTTCGTACTCGACTCTATCCAAGCATTTGACTGGAATGGAAACTAGTGCAATGAGGAAACTAGTATCACAAATTATTTCCATCTATATATCCCCGAAAACTCATAAATTAATAAACCCGTCCTGATTATTTAGATTTAATTCAATATGTATCTATTCAGCGTACTTCATTAAAAGGGAGAGCTTTGAACCATAAATGAGTTTGTTAAATTTTCAGATAGATTCCCAATTAATCTTCTGTCTATCAAAAGGTTCATTATTAAGAATCAAAATCTAATATTAGACTAGTTGAAAACAATAGAAACGAATATTGTCATAGATTCTACTCCAGAGAAGATTTGGAACGTTCTAACTAATTTTGAGGAATACGAATTGTGGAATCCGTTCATGACAAAAGTAGTAGGAAATGCTAGTTTGGGTTCTAAAATTGAAGTTAACATTAAAACGATCAGTGGAAAGAATAGAAGTTATTATCCAATCATAACGAAATGCGAAACAAACAAAGAGTTAAGATGGAAAGGAAAGTCATTCTTGCCTGGTGTTTTTGATGGAGAACGTGTTTTTGTCCTGGAAAAATCCGTCGATGATAAAGTTTCATTCTCCCATAAGGAAATATTCAGTGGGTTGGGTGTTAAATTAGTTGGAAACAAGTTAGATGAAAATCTCCGGGAAGGATTTGTTAGGATGAACGAGGCACTAAAAGTTAGAGCTGAAAATCCCTGATTGAATTTTTGAAACTAATCTTCTAAACCTATACGGAGGTTTGTAGACGTCTGCATTCCTTAACTAATGTTTCCATGTCGTCTTCTAGAATCTTACGAAGTTTATTGTTGTAAATTATAGCTGCAGGATGAACTGTAAGAAAATAGAGTCTGTTATCTTTTTGAATAAATTTGCCGCGATTACCAAGGATTGAACTACCACCAAGTAATGATTGATATGCTGTCCTACCTAAAACGCAAATAATTTTAGGTGAAATAATAGAAATTTCCCTTTCAAGATAATTTTTACAAGTACGTCGTTCTTCTTCCGTCGGAATTCTATTCCCCGGTGGTCTACATTTCACGACATTAGTGATGTATACTCTTGATCTAATTATCCCCACCTTGGTTAAAGTTTCGTCAAGAATTTTTCCTGCCATTCCCACAAATGGTCTTCCTTTCTCATCCTCATTTCTTCCTGGAGCTTCTCCGATAAACATGATACTTGCTTTAGAATCACCGTCTCCGGGAACTGCATTAGTTCTGGTTTTACACAAGTCACATGATTTGCAATTAATAACTTCTTCATGAATCTTTTCAATAGAGCCGTTAGACAATTCCATTTCCTCTATACTATTATTGATATTGAAACTTGCTAATATTATCGTACTTTGGACCAAACTAAGAATTATTTGACATAGTAATTCATTATGATCTCATTGAGGACAAATTTGCATTGAGGACAAATTTGCAATAATAACCATTAGGACCTTTTTTTGCAATTGAAAGGAATTATTAGATAATTCAAATTCTCTACCACTTTGACAAATAGTTTTAACCATTGATTATTATTAACACATCATGCATAAAATAATGTTATGAGCTCGAAACTAAATCAGTTGGAAAATCAACAGCATGAAGTGACTGAGTTGAGCCACTTTAAGAAATTTCAAAATAAGGATGAAACGTATAAACAAAACAAGGCTGTTGGAACCAAGGATAATTTTACAACGGACATTGTGATGACAGAACCTAATAGAACTCCTCGTGAAAAAATAAATATTGAAATTGATATATTTCAAAGGACAGCAGTTTTCAGTAGTGACTTTTCTATGTGGATTTGAGTCTATAACAACAAGTGGCCAGGTTCTGAATAATTTTAGTTCTATTATATTAAAAATGATCTAGTGTGGCTATCACTTGGATTAACCGCAAGTAGATATGATTTAAAAATGATGGTCAATTAGAAAATGTTTAATTGAGTTCTAAGCAAGTTACATTGAAGTATCATAGAGGAACAATTATGGTAAGGGGACTTGAAAGCTTGCCTTACACAACAATTGACTCAAGGAGCAATTCCCTGATTTCCTACGGAATAAATTATAAAAAAATTACTGAATACCTTAAAGAAAAAAATATAGCCTATGAAGACCTTGTATTGAACCTGTTACCTCTGGGGCAACTCCCGAAAATTAAGGTAAAGTTGCGTGATTATCAAAAAGAAGCAATTAAGAGCTGGAGTCAAGAAAAAATGGGATCCATAGTCCTTCCAACAGGAGCCGGAAAAACTATAATTGGTTTAAAAATTATTGAGATGATTAATTCCCCAACGTTGATTGTCGTGCCTACACTTGATCTTGTCAAACAATGGACTCAGATGCTCTCACAAAGTTTCAATATCGAAATAGGGAACATCGGTGGGGGAACCGAGAATATTCAACCAATTACTGTATCGACTTATGATTCTGCCTATATTAAGGCCCCATTTATTGGAAACAAGTTCCTTTTGATAGTATTTGATGAGGTTCATCATCTGCCCGCTCCATCATATAGACAAATCGCAGAAACATACATTGCGCCATTCAGACTAGGCTTAACAGCTACTCTAGAACGCGAAGATCACTTGGACACAGATTTCCCATATCTGATTGGAAAAACTACCTTTCGAATTACAGCGAATGAGTTGGCTAAAAATAATTATCTGGCAAACTATGTTATAGAACGAAAACAAACTTTCATGTCAGAAGAAGAAAATCAGAAATATAAAGAAAACATGGCTGTGTATCATACTTGCTTAAAAAAAATTGGACTAAAAATGAATTCTTATAATTCATTCAAACGGTTAATCATGATTTCATCCCGAAATAATTTGGCCAGGCGAGCCCTTGTAGCAAGAAACAAAGCTATTGACATAGCCCTCAATAGTAGATCTAAGATGGATGAAATCCGAAAAATACTATCCGAAAACAAGAATATTAAAACAATAATATTCACACAGCATAACAAGCTAGTATACGATATTTCCAATGCCTTTCTAATCCCATTTATCACTTACAAGTCTTCCAAAGAGGAAAGAGAGGACGTACTTGGCGGTTTTAAAGACGGAAGGTATAAGGCAATTGTTACCTCAAAAGTATTGGATGAAGGAATAGACGTTCCCGATGCGCAGCTGGGTATTTTGGTTAGTGGAACTGGCAGTAGTAGGGAGTTTGTACAAAGATTGGGTAGATTATTGAGACCAAAGAATGATAATCAACAAGCAAGATTAATTGAAATCGTATCTAGTGGCACTTCAGAAACACTAACTAGTAAAAGAAGACATAGAACAATGACTGGATAAATTCTCAGTTTAATGGCGCGTCTTGTAATTATTGATCCCACATAGATCTTCAAATCAACTTTCGAATGAAGTCAACTTCAACTGGCTATCCCTATCCGAAAAATCAACAGTTGATTTTACCATTCTAAGTGTACTACTGTCTTTGGAATCTCTAACATAAATTACATAAATCAACGCATAATTTTTTCTAATTGTTTTTCTTATTACTCTACCAATCCTTTGTGCAATCTGATTAAAATTTGAACTATTTGAAATTATTATTGCTATTCTGACATCAGGTATGTCATATCCAATTTCAAGGGTATGAACAGATAGTAATGGAAAGTATTCTTTTCCCCATTCTTCCAAAATTTTCTTTCTTTGAGCGATAGGTATCTTGTTGTGAATCGATCTAGACGGTATCCCATATGACTCTAGTGTTTTCTCTATTTTCAATATTGAATCAATTGTTTCACTAAATATCATTATAGGTTCTGATGGATGTTTTCTAACTATATTTGCGGCAGACAACATTTTGTTACTAGCCGAGCTGAGTAACTCTTTTCTTTTTCTGACGTTAGCAAACCAAAGTTTAGCTAAATTTGCATTATATCCTCCTTTGAATAATAAGATTGAAATTTTTTTCGGGTCATATGCCCCAAGTTTCTTTGAGAGAAATGATATCTTGTTGGAAGTCTCAATATAGATTTTTTTTTCAGATTCTGTAAAACTAACAGGGACAGAGACAATTTGCGGTTTGGCTAATCTCCCGTCTGAGACTGCATCTTTAATCATATACTTCTTAACTGGTGGTAAAGCTTTAATTATTGTATTATACCTCGGATCATTCTCATTTATGGTAGCAGTTAATCCTAATACAGCTATAGTTGGATCATTCTTTAATGTTTCAAATATTTTATTAAATTCTTTGGCTGACTCACTGAGCAGATGAATTTCATCAAGAATTAACATGTCGGAATC
>JAICFW010000027.1 GCA_025923455.1 Nitrososphaeraceae archaeon
CTTCTATGGATATTCTTAATCCATTCTGGTTTAGACAATACAAGTCCATCATTAAATCCATCTTTGTTATTTGGAAAGTCTTCTGCTTTTGGTTTGAGTTTCTGAATTTCAGTTCCCATTGCCCCATCAAATAGGAGTATATGGTTCTTGATTTCATCTAGGAAGGTATTGGTCATTTTATTTCGGATTACAATGATTTATCAAAGTTATCTACATATATTGTTTGAGAAAATGCAATTAAGATATTATCTGACACTTGTATAAGTTCTCAGCTAAAATAGGACAGAATTACACAACTAGTTCATATAAGGAATTATGATTAGACAATAAGGGGCCCATAGTTCAGTTTGGATAGAATGGCTGCCTGCGGAGCAGTTGGTCGAGGGTTCAAGTCCCTCTGGGCCCAACGATAACGTGTTTTTGAATCATTTGGGCCTAATACTAGAATCAGACCCGTCAACTTTCCAACCGATCATCGTAATATGCTGTCTAATTTACATGCTGTAGTTTCAAAAGGTTATCTAGGAATAGAAGAGAAACACGACAAACTTATCACTTCATTACGTACGGCATACGCTGAAGAACTAAACTTGAAGAAGGACCAAACATCTTATTCTGATTTATTAGATGCTCTTAGATTGGCCCTGAAAGGTTACCAACTTGAATAGAAAATCGTTTAATAAAAAAAGGGAGTTGTAGGTCCGTTGTTAGATAAATGCCATGACTAGCAAAATTATTGCTATTATGATGACGACAATACCTATTATTTCAATGACGTGGCCCAGTTTCTTAATAATAGCCTCTGTCATTACTCTTTTCAGTATATAGCCGATTGCCACCAAAATAATTCCTACAATTAAAACGGCTAACCAGTCAGCCAATTTTTACCTGCCTCACATTTACTAATGCCTTTGAACGTTTAGAGATTTCAAACATAATCAAATTCAAGTGTTTATCATAATTACTCTAATATACTCTATAAACTTTTTATGCTCAAATGATGCTTTTTATGATCTGATTCGGGCCAAAGTGGCCATTTCCATGCTCAGAAATTAACTCAAGACTGACTACTACGTAGAGATTCTAAACACCAAGTCATTGGAGTAAGCACACCGTCTCCTCTATGATAAAGCAAGACTTGTCAAAAAGGAATATCTCACCTATCAGGATACTATGAAGTAAAAGATCATAGAGGTGTACCTGATCATGCTAATCTGGAAGTTGGTAAATATGATAAGCCAAAGGTAGTAGTAAATCCAACTAGAAAATATAATCCTAATACCGGTGAGCCTATAGGACCAGAGTTCATATTTTCAGGATCAGAAACTGTATATACAATTGAAGTTCCTAAATCTAAAACAGAACGTAAGAAACTAATTGATGAAAATAGGAGACAATTTCCCTGAAGAAATAAAACATTACTTTAAGGGCCATGATGAATTGGCAAGAAGAGATTCCACATTCTCATATGATGATTTCGTAAACTACAGTATAGAAGAGTTAAGAAAGTTGTCTTTCCAGGGCGGAGGTTCTAAAACGCCTGGAATTTGGAGAGATAAAGATGGTAAGTTAAGAGACAAGTTTGGTCAACTGATAAATCCACAAAGTGGTAACAAAGAGGCATATCAATAGGATTCCATAAAGATTGAATTATCTGATACCTACCAATAACTTGTACTCATTAACTTGTCTCATTACGGTAAATGAAGATAATAAACAATCGTGGTATAATCCCTTTAACTTGTTCTTCTTGT
This sequence comes from Nitrososphaeraceae archaeon, assembly GCA_025923455.1. GTDB lineage: Archaea > Thermoproteota > Nitrososphaeria > Nitrososphaerales > Nitrososphaeraceae > TA-21. The sequence goes on from JAICFW010000027.1 coordinate 1,755, forward strand.
TTTGAAAAGAGTGATGTTAAATGATTAAAGAAAAAAACTTTCTTACAATAGAAGATGGTTCTGACGACGGCCTTGATTTAGAAGAACCAAGATACCCATACTTTGATAATAACCTGGATTTAGTTGGTTACACTTCAGAATTAAGATATAATGATGGTAAATTCTTTGCATTTGTTGATTTTAATCCAGATGATGATAGTCTTAGAATCCGAGAATGCCCACACTGTTTAGACTATGATATTCATAACAAAATAGGTCCTAAAATAAAAAAAGCAGAATGAACCTAGAGCGCCGGATGATGAACAATTTCTTTCTTGTTATTCTTGTGGTAACACTTTCGGAATACATGAAACACATTTCGATAGTAAGATAAAAGATTCAGTGGAAACAACATCTAACCCCTTTGACAATGAATCTACATTTCTAAGTACAGATAGTAGAGCAACTCAGAGAAAGAATGGCAAGAAACGGAAAGGAAGATTCTCACGTTTCCAAGAACATGAAGATCCAGAAATTCAAAGGAAATAGATAGACATGGATCGGACAAGGTTCACATAATAAAATAAACTGTAGGTAAAACTTAAAAGAACATTAATACGTTACTAGCCATTAGTTAATTTCCTGAAATTACTTTAAACGATTAGGTTCGGAATTATTTGTCTACAAGAGAACCATTTAAAATCAACCTTACCGCGATACCACTTGTAAACCATACGGGGTGCTCCCCATGCTCCAACTTCGTAATCTTCCCCTTCGCAAATTGCTTTTGGTCCCCATTTATAGGATCTTGTGTCTACAACTTCATTAACCTTTATCCATGTTTTACCGTCTCCGTTATAGTTCATCCACTGCTCTAATTTTATTTTTGGATTGCTCATATCGCGCGACACAATTATGTGAATATACTTGATACCAACCCATCCATGACCTGCTAGAATAACTTCAGGAACAATCTTTTTTACGCCAGCAGGATCGTTATAGTATTTATTTGGACTCTGTTTTGTAAACTTGACTGTTGATGGCTCTGAGACAGAATTGCTGTTTGTTTCGCAGTCGTAATTGAATTCTTCACAGCAAAGATGATCTGCTTCATTATGATGATTACATGGTCCCCTGAGATAAATTCCATCATTTTCTGTCGGTTCGTGTACATTGAAAAATCCGGTCAACTCAACGTCGTCCAAGTCACTCTTGTCGTAAGTATAACCTCGGGCCATCGAATCTTTGAAACTCATATCACAACCACCTATCGCATCTTTATAATCCGGATCTACATTTAGATTAAACTTGACTCGTTTATTATCGTCTGCGGTCCATGAGCCATCGTCATTCTTTAGTAATTTATCGTAGGTAGAACCACCACCTCTCTCAAAATGCGAATCAAAGGGCTCATCATTATTCATGTACCAAACAAATCCTTTAGGATTACTAGGGTACAGGAACGCGACTCCATCGGGCCCCACTATATTGGTACGCTTTATTATCACTGGCTTATTCTGATTGGTAACTCTTGTTCCCAATACCTTTCCGAGGGGTATTAAGGGTATTAACAAAAAGGCTGTACCTGCAATCCCAGCCATTTTTAGGAAATCATGGCGCGAAATTTTTTCATTCTTTGACATAAAATACTAAGATACACAAAGAATAAGAACGTTAGGAATCGGTCCTTTAGGCTTTGAATATGATTGCAACCAGCGCATATAGATGACTGCGATCTGTGAAGATATTTCTATAACTATGTACCTGAGTTCTTAAATACAGGATCCCATCAGTTATTCCGCCTTAAACACGCCTGATGGGATCCAGTTGTTTCTTGTTCATCAACAACAACGTTCCCATCAGTTTTAAGTTTTATGTTAAACTAAAAATTTACTCTGATGGGAGGACAAGAAGGATACAGCCTTCTGGGACTAGAGAATTCCTCCAATCAGTGAACTGCTAAATTATAATCAAAAAACATTATAAAATTTAAGCCTACGTAGCAAGAGGCAGAGGAATCAGAAGATGCCAATGCTGAAGGCAACGAGAAATCATAGATTCCTAACATTTTTTATTTATTATCTTTCTAGCCGTTAATACAAACTTGGTAAAATATCCAATCCAAAATTCGTAATTCACTATCTAATATATCAGATTCAAATATAGAATCCTTCTTATTAATTTCCTGTATAGTCTCACTCATCCTAGATTTAATAAGACTGCAAATTTCCAAGGTTAGGGTTTGTTCATATTCTGAAGAGCCATTTTATCAATTAAATCCTTTTTTTGAGATCTCATCTATAAATTGTATCGTCGTTAGGTCCGTCAAATGCCCTTTAAGATTCTTGAATTTCATTTTGTAAAATCTGCTCTATGTCCATATACTAAGTAGTGATAACGAAGATTTATTATAACACGTGCCTTATAGAGAGGGAGACCATGAGAAACAGATAATAAGGTCACGTTAGCATCTGTAGAAACCATTTGAGCAAGAAAAAGAAGGTCTTAGTTATAGTAATAGCCTTTTTCGCAATGATTGGAATTCTTTTCGCCGTTCTAATAGGTATATATTATTACATGAGTCACAGAATGCAGCAAGAAATTGGTGATTCGATGGAATCGTATAACCCAAACCCTAATCTTAGTCCACCAGGAATTAAGGATTTAGTATACAGAGTTCGTTAAAGGGAGGGAGATAGACATGGCTCAGATAATGTAAGGATCATGCAATAGTGTGGTGTCCGACTTTGTTGAATAACTCCCGTCGAAGTATTAGAAGATCCAGAAATTCAAGTAGAATTACGGAAAGGGAATATTGTGAATATACGCAGCAATCCATCTAGTAAATAATCATAAGTAGTAATATCCTTTTTAGATTTAATTTTTATCTTCCAAATACATTTGCTACAATCACAGGGACTCTTACAAGGACATTCATTAATGCAGGGACATGAACAACAGCATGATTTCATTTCTTTAATATTGAAAAATATAAGCACATCGTTCCTTTTTAATGTTCTCTGGTTTCTTTTCTAGAGCGCTTACTATTTTGTTATATCTGTATATTTTGTTTCATAAAAAAGTTAAAAACCCGATTGGGAGGTGGGACGGGGCTAGATAAAAAAGGTCCTTCCTCCCAACCAGGCTTAAAAGAAGGAATACTATATTGAGTAAAGGGAAAATAAATAATTAACTCTGATGGGAAGCAAATTAAAAAGCATGGAACTCCGCCTCCCATCAGAGACCTTTGTTACCTTGGTATTATTTCGTAAAAATATTATAAAAAATTTTCTTTTTACGGTGAGAAGGCTTTCAATTTAAAATCTTTTTATAAAACTCAGACGTGGCATAGATATACAAGTAAGGCCTGAGATTTTTGCTATTTCCGTAATCTTGTTTGTGCCGCTTGCTTATGCTACATTTTCAATACAGGACGCATGTGCGGTACCGGCAAGTACCGGATATCTTTTTAGCAAAAATTGTTCTGGAGAGGAACGAGATCCGGACAAGGGACAACTGTGTTGCTGGAATGAAAAAGACAGTAAAGGAAAAGAACAGTTATACTGTCAGATTTGTAGAGAAGCAAAAGGGGGTCTTGATTGCGATCCAGCAGTGGTGATGTCACCGCCACCTCCGAAACCGGAGTTATCCGGGACTCTCGAGGAAGGGAATGTTCTTGAAGGCAACGCAACAGGTCGACTTCCAGGAGGAGGAATTTTTAAAGTACCTGAAACAAATCTAACATTTTCTCAGACTGATAACAGCAGTAACACTAGTAACAATACCTTGGCACAATTGCAATCAGATGTAGAGGAAGAGGGGGCGGAGGCTACGACAAGAGAACAAGATGCAGAAGAGGAACAAGATGAACGTGATGGTACTGAGGACTCTAACGAAGAAGAAAACGAGTAAAAATTTATTTTTTCGTACCGACGGACTCTCCCTAAAGTGCTCGTTCAATTAAATTCTGTGAATCCGCTTAGACTAGAATGGGTGTAACACAAACGCTCCAGAAGGAATTGGAAGAGTCCGAATTATGGCTAGGAAGAGAAAAGGATGAATCGACGTACAAACGGGATCTTAGAAAAAGGATTGAACTATTGAACTGGGTCATTGAGAATATTAAACATCCCAAATCCGAAATTTGCTATCTTATCGAAACTAGAATGAATGAAATCATACAAAAAATAAACGAATCTGATTCTATAATTGAGGCCGATAAATTTCGTAGTGAATTACGAATTCTAAATTGGATTTTGTATCAAGTTAGTAGTAACAAAGAAAACGTTTGAACAATTTTGAATAATACTAAAAACTACTAATTTAAATTTCTACTCTCTTTCTTCCATCATCGGTTAGGTAAATTTTTGTCCGACCTAATTTCTTTACATAACCTTCAGCAGTCAATTCGTCCACCAGATTATCCATTTGTACATCTATTACTCCAATTTCTTTTCCAATCTCCTCTCTATCTATATTTTCTGTGCCGTTGTTCACTGTCTTTTCATAAAGTTTCCGGAGAAACTTATCTCCTATTCTTTCTTCGGACATAATTCATCTTCTCTGAGGCTCTTGCGGTTTCAATTTTTTATAATGATTATAAGCATCCCACATTTGCCAGATCCAATAAAGAATTCCTATTAACCAACTAAATGGTATGGGAATAAGCAACGAAACGATAATCCATATGAGTATTCCAACAATCAGAATAATAATTCCTCTTTTTACAAATCCTAAATATATATGCCCTAAACCTGAAAGCACCAGAGCAAGAATCATCGTTAGACCCAGACTTTTTACCAATTTTTATAACTACTCTATACTACTTAATAGGACTTACTAAAAAATTAGAAATCTAGGAAATAACAATGTTCTGACAATGTTCACATAATACAATAATTCAGGTTCATGACGAATAAAACTGATTAACACTCAAATGCATGATATCAACATGACTGATATCCACATACCTGAAATGGGAGATCTGCCTATTTGTTGTAATTGTTTTGAAGAAAAGAAAGTTTTTGACGTTCTTAAAGTGAAAAAACCTAATGAACTGGCAGTCATAACATGGTATTGCGAAGACTGTTGTGATGGTATGAAGAATTTAAGTTAATCAATTTTAGTAGTAAAAACACACAATATTGAATCAAGTCACTCTGGGCCCGGACTGTAAATTTACTCTACATAAAAAAAAACAAAATGCTAGGGTAAGATGATGAAACTAAAGTCATTTTTAGAAAATCCGACCTTAATCTGGAATTTCTGGTTCAACTAATTTTGCTAGGTTATTCAACGATTGCTGCCAGCCAACATAGCACGCTTCAAGAGGAATTATAGTGGGCAACCCTTCTTGTACAATAGTCATTTCTGTTCCTAGTGAAACCTTCTTCAAGATTACAGTTACTTGAATTTCTCCAGGTAAGTTTGGATCATCAAAATTATCCGTGTAACGTAATCGTTCGTTTTCAACCAGTTCACGATATTCTCCACCAAATGATACGGTCTTTTCAGTGGTAAAGTTTGTAAAAGACATCTTGTATGTGCCTCCTACCTTCGCTTGCATGTGATGTACTCTACAGGTAAAGCCATTGGGTGGTAACCATTTAGCCATGGCATCAGGATTAAGAAAGGCACGAAAAACTTTCTCTGGCTTTGCTGCAAGCACACGATGTAAATTAACAGTATTATTCGACATATTGTTTTTGCTGCAATATACTATTAAAGTATTGTCTGGACATAATGTTTTGATAATCGGTTGACACAGAGACAAAACATATTGATAACTATGAAATATTATACGAAATGATTCGGTTCTATTAATGAAGGACTTATGTGATGTATGTAACGAAAATGAAAAGGAAATCTATCAACTAGATTTGGAGGTATGCTATGATTGTTGGATGAACTAAACCTATCCTGACGTTTCTGACTGAAATCGTTACTATGTAAAGATAAAGTATACGGTTGGATGAAACGCATTCTACCAACGAAGTCATATTTCGCTACTTGTACATTTCTTAACCTCAGCAATCTCACGCCATAAAATAAAATCCAACGCTCGGAATATTGCCATCGCTTTATTGATTTAAAATTCGCGCTTTACTTTTAGACGCTTTCTTTAGATTTATCTGTTCTATCTTTGTCAATCTACGTTCAATTTCATTAACCATCCAATCCTGTGAGAGGGTTATCCCAGTTAGGATATCAAGTTCTGCTGTCTTGACGCCATCAAATGATTCAACCTTCCTTAGGATTGAATCTACCGTGAATATATCCTGACTGAACATGATCAATACGATGAGATTATCAGGACTTGTCACAGGAGCCTGGAGAAGAAGATTTCCTGATAGTTCTCGGTAGATTGATTCAAGAACATATTGATAGAGTGTTTCCTTAACTGATATCACGATAACAAATTGTATATAACCTCTAGTAGATGCA
>JAICFW010000028.1 GCA_025923455.1 Nitrososphaeraceae archaeon
ATTTGAAGATTCCGGGGCAATTTTAGATACTTTACCATATTCAAAACCTTTATACATATTTCAATATCGAAAAAGTTTGTCGGGCCCATAGCTCAGCCTGGTTAGAGCGACCGGCTCATAACCGGTCGGCCGGGGGTTCAAATCCCCTTGGGCCCAGTAACTATATGATTCCATCGCATTCCGCAATAAATTCATTCTAAAAATATTAAGTAGTAAATAATAGGACTACTTCACAATCATGACAGGGCTAGGAGAATGATGAACGACTTTGCTCGATACGCTGCCCAGAACTAATTCTTTAAACTTACCCATTCCTCGACTACCCATGACTATGATATCACACTTCTCTTTCTTGCAAAAATCCAAAATCGTAGAACCGGGGTTCCCCTGAAGCTGCTTTGTATTAATTGATAGACCCTTTTTTGTAGCTAATTCTGAACATTTTGATAGGATCAGTTGGCTTTCTTTTTTGTAAGAGTCTAATATATCTGCTAACACTTTTTCTGATTGAATATGTACAACAGGGACAGTTTCCATAACATGAATTGTAGTAACCTTTGCATCTAACTTTTCTGAAAGAAGTAGCGCCGCTTCAAATGCTCTATACGAATTATCGGAACCATCAACTGGTACTAGAATATTTGAAAACAATGAATATTACTAATTCAATAGTACTTATTATTATTTATACAATTTGCTTATTACATTTATGAACACGCTTTTTCTTAAGAAAATACCATTTCTGATCACGGGCAAATGTTTCTAGAGATTCTTAGATAATAGCCAATCCAATTGCAAAATTCCGATTTTATTTGTTCGATAATATCAGTCAAATGATATTAGCAAAGATACCATAGCAACATAGTATTCACTATCTCGCACCTCGAACTCATTGAGTTATTAGATGCCCTATTAGCCTCCAAGGTTCTATTGGATTGCAATTATTGAGGAGAGCTTTTGTATCACTCTCAATAACATGGATTTTCATTGTGGTTTCCAACATAACCTGTAGGGTATTTTCTGTTGCAAACCTGTTAAAAATTTGATCAGCTTTAATGTAGTTGACCGATTCCTTCCATTATCAGCTGTCATTATTTTCGAATCGATTAGTTATGAATATTCATACCCATAATCGGTCAACTCATCCACAAATTTTGCCCGTTTCGATTCTATCCATTAAACCTCTTCCGTTTTCTTATATCACCTATCTATTCCGTAAACATGTTGATTTTTGTTCTCTGATATAGTTTTTCAAGAAACTAAACACAAATCCAAAAGTCTATTATCGCCAAATTATCAACGATTCATAATTAACTCGATAAAATTTTACTTAACGATTTAATATAGATTTTTCCTAATAGAAACGAAATCATATTGAAGTTATGACGCGCGGGAATAGTTCAGTGAAGATTGTGATGATACTACCATTCTTTTTTCACTCATGCTTTCTAGAACGACGGATTCATTACTCTCAATATGCGATTCTCTGCTGGTGTACAATCGTTAAATCATATGTGTTAAAATTATTATTGTGAGCCAATTAAACATTTTAAGAAACATTCCTAATCATTTTACAAACCAAGTCCATTTTTTAAGGACTACATTCGCTTTACTACTTATAGGACTTTCGGCTCAACCGATTTTAGGTTCCGATGTATCAGTACTCCCTCCCGTAATTATCCTATACACTTCGGATAGTCAATATAGAGGACATAATGTAGCGTATGAATTTAGACAAGGACAAAATTTCGATCAATTAACTTCAGCGGACCGCTTAACTGTTATGACTCGTTCAGGTTCACTAGATGTCGATCAGTTCGCTGATCCAATAAAGCTAGGTATTAACAGCACTAACACTGAAACTATTACTTTAAAAAATAAATCATCCCTGCTATTCCAAGTGATGAATATTCCATCTGAATTTAGTCCTTCAAGCTTGTTTCTAACTATATATGAAAATGCCCCTTCAAGACCAATGAAAGTGCTGGTATTTGAAAATTCTACTGAAGGTTCAACTATATTGGACTTACCAAAAGGAAAGTACGTTCTGTTTGCCAGCATGACTTGGCTGCCTGAGCCTATACATGATGTCTCAGGATATGCAGTATACAATTGGAGTATCAAAATAGTTTAAGGTTAATGTATATGAAACAATAAGATATGGTGCCCGACATGTCAATGAAAATTGGTCAAATTAAGGGAATACCTATCAGGTTGCACTTTACTCTTTTAGTTACATTTATCCTAATATCATGGACCATTACTACAAGATTTTCACCAGTGATTTATCCCGAACTGGCTACTATCGAGTATTGGATAACTGGAGTGATGGGAGCGTTTATACTTTTTTTCTCTGTACTCTTGCACGAACTTGGTCATTCTCTTTTAGCCAAGAAGTACGGCTTGAATGTTCGTGAAATAATACTTTTCATTTTCGGTGGGGTGTCTAATATTGAAGATTTGGATATTGTTGGCGGGCAGAAAGAAACTTCACGAAAGGCCCTAGCAGATTTCCGAAAAGAGATCAAAATTGCTGTAGCAGGTCCGATAACGAGTTTTGCAATTGCATCGATATTGGCGATTACATTGTTTGTGCTTTCGCAGCTAAATCTGCGAATTGATTTTGCATTCAACAGAATTCTGGAAATCGTCTTAATCTACGGTTCCATTGTAAACGTTGTCCTAGGCATATTTAATCTAATTCCTGCCTTCCCACTAGACGGCGGCAGAATCTTGAGAGCAATTATTGCATACCGGAAGAAAAACTATGAAAAAGGAACAATGATTGCAGTAAGAATTGGTATAATAATATCATATGCTTTTATGGCAACTGGTTTCATTATTATGTTTCTGGGAGATATATTTGCTGGCGTGTGGATTTTGATTATAGGCTGGTTTTTGAACAACGGAGCGCAATCGTACAAATCCCAGTACGAATTATCTTCTCTCTTATCTGGAATCAAACTCCGCGATATAATGAATACCAATATTATATTCATGAAAGAGAGTATCACGATAAATGAAGCGCTCGCTAACTACTTTAACAAGTATTCTAAGGATTCTTTTCCTATTTTGGATGATCGTAATCGTCTAATGGGGATCGTTACCTTCAAAGAAGCGCGGAACATTCCAGAAAACGTCAGAGCTGACACATGGGTAAAAGAAATAATGGTTCCTGAAAGTGATCTAATCCTTATGCAAGAAGACGGATCAGCAGATGAAGCGTTAATGAAAATGATTAAGAAGCCTGTAAAAAGGATTTTCGTATGCGACATCGATAGACGGTTACTAGGTCTGGTAAGTAAAACAGACATAATGAATATTGCTTCCGAAAAGTCTCAGTATCTAAAAATTATCAAAAAGTGAATCATTAATTCATGAATGATTTTTTATTTTGAGATTTTGTTAAAAATTAATCTTCTCTAACTTTTTAGCCGGAACGTTACTTTATCTCTAACATTACTCTACAAACTGAACAAGTTATTTGTAATGTAATATTTTTTATCTACTTATTCGTGGTATTAGAGATTCTCGAGGAGGAGCTTCCTTACTATGTGTGTATTTTCCTTCAGCTCTATCTTCAATAATTATGTTTTGATTCATGAAAAAATTTTGTGTGAGATAGACTGCCATTATTATAGAGAATATAAAAAATGCTAAAAAAACAACCAACTTCCTATTTGTAGCGAACTTCTTTATAGTAATCATACTGAATAATTTATGAATATTCATTTTTGACAACACAAATCAGTTATTCTTTCTGATATCTTTCTCTCCATAACGTTACCTTGTTGTGTTGGAATTATTTTAATATATCGGGAATTATTCAGACCCATACCTGCTATTATTTTGTTAATAGTAATGTCTGCACTTAATACTATCGTAATGTTGCTTCCATTTAACTTTGCCAATTGCACCAATCTAAAGTTTCATCCTCCATTCGAGACAATTTCCACTAGACGAAGAGGGACCAGTTGATCAATCATTTAGTTCAAATGAGATGCATCTATTTTCTGTGATTCCAGAGAAGTTGCCAAAGAAAAGCTTGATACTATTGACACAATTGACAAAAATATAGTAGGTTCATATGACTCAGATAGCATACCTTATTCAGTCCAACATTCTTTATAAAGAATAATGGTTGCTGGGAACCCATTTACACAATAAACTCCGAGCCAAATGAGTGTTCCATATGAATTTCTTTATTCATCGCAATTAAGTTATAGATTTCGCATCCCTTCAAAGCTGACTAAATGAAGCTAACAATAAAACTCCTATATTGCCTAATATTCACAATTCCATCAAAGCTTCAAATTGAACATGTTAATATACTTAATGTGGTCATCAACATTATTCATGGACAAGTAATGACATTCTCTCATAGGAGAACGCCCATAGGAATGCTCTTTGATTATTGTAATTGATTATTATAGTCAATAATGATGATGACCAATATATGTAACATTAAATTTTGCATGTTACGATAATAATATATGTAAATCATTAAATAAAAAGTGATACTTTTGTATATGTGAATATTAAATCATTTGCTATTATTGCTTCCAATTTAGTGCTAATTATTATGGCGGCACCTAATTTATCTCAAGGTCAAGAACCAATAGATTTATGCTTTAGCCACGCATCAGAGTTTAAAGTAATCACCAGTAATTTTGACATTTTAATCCCATTCTCGACAACTAGTATTGCTATTTTTGAGCCTAATGAAATTTCCATTCCGGTTAATACTATGGTACAATGGATTAATCTTAACAACGTTACCTACAATATAGAGATAGTTAAAGAGAACAATCAAACACAGAGAATCGACTTTGATTTGAAGGACTTGGGAGGATCTTATGCGCATAATTTCAGCAATCCTGGAGTTTACAGTTATCACAATACAGATAATAAAAGCCATCAAGGAAAAATAACAGTTGGAGATGCAATCCAGAAAGGAAAATTTACCACAATGACAATGGGAATTAATTTACCTTTGAAGACTACTGAATTAAAAAGGATAACTTTTACTGTTGAACCTAGTTTTGAGTCAACGGGAATTCGGGTTCCGAAGGATAGCCCCCTGATATATAATTTTACAATAATTAACCCAGTCGGAACTCCTATTTATAATAAAGAAATCGTGGACGTCGATGGACGGCTGTATATAGAACTAATTCCTTTACCTTCAACTATGTACATTGCACCATCAGAATCAAACAGTGGAGACACTGTTGTTCCCGGAGTAATCTCCGAAATGGAAGAGGCCGGCACTCAGGAAGATTTTGTAACTTGGGGATTTCTGGATAATATGAGTAACGCCAAGAAAATATGCCTTAACGATGTTCTACATATAATGGGACCGGTGTTAGTGGATTTCATTCAAAACGGAATCAAAATTGAAAAACCGTACAGCCTCAGCGTTAGCATTTTACAACAAGGGAACGATTCACTGATCAACAAAGACTATGATGATACATTCATTCTTCCAAATAAGTGGGCATCTCTGAATTAGAATTCTTTCTTATCCTTTGTTGTCCAATTAAATCTTATTGAGTGAAATAATACATGATGACAATAAATTTAGAGACAAGAAAAAGTCTGAGCAAGGCGAAGGAAGAACACCTTATACTGCAAAGTCCTTTCGAAAATCAGAAGGATGAAACAGCAGAACCGGTTTTACTTGTCCATTTGTAATATGGAAGGATTGAGATACCACGAATAAAAATGTTTATAAATGAATCTGGATTCTTGCAAAATATTGGGATATTATCAATCGCAGAAAATTTGACAAATAGCATCATACCTAAGGACGTCGAAATAGCTCCATTTTCATTCAATTTTGAAAAGTATATCGACGACCTAATAATAACGGGGATTGTTATTCTAGCTTCAATTTCTGTATATGTTCTTATCCATAATGTTCTGAAAAGATCTGCAGTTTCATTAAATATCAAGGAAGGAAGAATAAAAGGAATAAACTCGCTTGTAAAGACTATGTTAATCGTTATGTCTGCGGTTATAATTCTGTTTCAATTTTCTACCATGAGTGCAACTGTTGCAGGATTTATTAGTATTGGAGTGGGCTCTGTGATTGGATTTTCTTCAAGGAACACAATAAGTAACGCTATTGCTGGAATTATTCTACTCTCTTCACGACCTTTTAAATTGGGAGATAGAGTGCAAGCAGGAAATATGGAATTGCTAGGAGATGTAATTGAAATTTCCCTGATATATACAAAGATAAAAACTATCAAGAATGAAATGGTAACGATACCAAACCAGGTATTATTACAAAATGAAATAACAAATTACAGTGGGTACAAATTCTTGGCAGTATCAATTCAAGTTTCAGCTGGATATAAGGAAGATCAAGAGAAGGTTAAAACGCTGATTACTGAAGCAGCAAAGGTGACACATGGGGTCTTAAGTGAACCTAAACCGTATGTTTTGTTTAAAGAAATGGGTGATTTTGCAGCAATATACGAACTTGTAGCATATACAGAAAAAGCAAATCTTTCAGTACAAATAGAATCAGATCTTAGAGTAAATGTCTATAATCTCTTTAAAAGGTCTGGGATAGACCTCACCACTCCAAGGATTATAGATAATTACAGGACCAGTACTGATTCAACAGATCATCACCAGCCATCCTCTCATTAATGGATGATGATTTTATCCTAGATCTCGCTAAAATTCCTCCAATCACTTTACGTAAGAGTGAAGACTTTAATGTGTACCTGGCCAGAATCAAAATATGTGACATTGGAGCTGTTACTTTTAGAGTAACAATTAAAATTTCGGTCTTGCTCGATAACTTGAGCCTTTCTGTCTTTTGGTCTTCCTATGGGATAGACTTTTTTTAATTGAGTCATTCATTTCATCAAACATCATGGCCAGATCCCAGCCGACGTTAACATAAGTGTCAATTCTTTGTGTAGATATGATATTTGCATCGACCTCGTATCTTTTTCTAGATCCTTTAATGTCCTTTATCTTCAAACGACACCTTGCTTCCTCGATATCTGGATATACCTTCTTTAGCAATTTAACTATATTGGCAAATTTTGATTTTGCAAGCTCTGCATCTAATGGGTCATCAGGTAACCCAATAAGATAAATGGGAAATTCTTCCTCGATCCTTTCTCCGAGAAGTCCGATTATATCTCTGTAAGTTATTATTCCTTGTACTTCACCAAAGGCCGTTATAATAGAGTAAGTAGAATGTTGTGATACTATCTGATCAATTAGGGATTGCAGTGTATCATAAGTATTCGAAGTAAGAACGTTCTTATCTGCTATCCCACCTATAGCAACGTCATACCTATCCTCAGTCCCATCTAGTCCTCGTGATTTTCTTCCAATTCTTTCCGTAGGTAACATTAGTTGAATAATATGCTTGGAAGTTAATATTCCCGCGAGCCGATTATCCTCTAGAACAGGAAGATGATCTATTCTCCTTCTCTTCATCAATTGTTTGGCAGAAGGAATCTTATCAGTCTTACCGATAACTGCGGGCCGTGGCGTCATAATATCCGACGTGCTTATCCGACCAGTGCGAGTGACAAGGAGTGCATCACGAATTTCCTGAATAATTCTTTTGGCCGATACCTGGCCCATAATCTCGCCTTTATCCATAACTGGGAGTGCCCTAAGTCTATATAAACTCATTAACCGTACACCTTCCGCGACTGTGCTATCGGAATTAAGAGTTGGAATTATTTTTCCAAAAACAGAAGGTCTGGTTGAGGTTATGTTTCTAATTCCTAATATATCTCTGGTGCTTATTGCAGCTACCTTTCCTGAAAGTGGGATGAATGCTTCATTCGTATTACTGTCAATGAGGGTTGCAATTATCTGAGAAACAGAATTGTTGGCATCTGCAATTACCGGAGGTTCAATGTATTGTTGAACTTCTGTATTACGTAATTCTTTGAAATTCTCATATATCGCTGAAATTGACATATTTGTCGAAATCTCGTGATTTACAACTAGGAATTATAGAAGTCACTATGAAAGTTTCTTAACTGATTTATTTCTCAATCGGATCAGATGAATTTCTGCTCAAATTAGCGAGTTGCTGGCCCTCGAATGTTGTACCCTGATTTCCAGGAATGACGTTACCAAGTTGAGATTTTTCCATTCCTTCAAGCATGCTAAGATCTCCTGTTGCGTTTGATGTGTTTTTTTGATTTGTCAGCTGGGCTGACGCAAGTAATGAAAAGCTGGAAGCATACATTACCACCATAGCTGATGTTAATAGGACGAATGATAGGACAGTTAATGTCTTGTTCATAATTGTAACTATGGCACAATACAATTTAAGGATTTCAATTGTTAAAAGAATCGTTCTCAATCTATATATAAAATGAAATCAATATTGGAATATGAAAGAAAATATTTCAATGTTTATGATACCAACCCTTTTCTTGATAGTTTCTTCAATCAATTCAATCGCATATGGTCAGAATGAAAATAAAGCGATGGACGAATCGCAGAAATTTTTTGCAATACAAAAGACAGTAACCTCCATCCCGGACAGTATAGCACCAGGGCATGCACAATATCACCAAATTGTTATTGCTCTGCCTTATAATCCAAACAGCATATACGTCGGTGAAGTTTCGTATTCTGCAAGCAGCCCAATCAATGTATTTGTCCAACAGACATTAAATACAACAGTAACACAAAACGCGACAGCCCGTCCTCTGGCAAACATGGAAGGAGAATATGCAATCGGTTCTACCATATTAGAAGATAAAGTAGCGGACAATATGCAGTTTGCCGGCTCGGGAGTATATTTCCATTCTAGAAGCAGTGAACCATTTACAGTGGTGTATACTATAGTTGGAAAGATGGTTGCACCAAGTCCTCTATTTCAGTTTGAGCCTTAATAACACATTTTTTTCTGTGCAGATTGGGATGCAATCCACACTAATTATTTTCAATAGACAACTTTTATTTGATATTCTCTGATCCGGAGTATGACTAATAAAATCTATTACTCATTTCTACTTGGCCGTAATACCATGTTATTAAAAATTTACTCCCCAGGAATCGTTATACGTACATCAACCAACATTTGCTGCCTTAGAACCACATATAGGACAGGCGATCTTATTATGTTCGTTACCACAGTTCATGCAGGAGAACTTTAGGGTTTGTACGTCAGGTTCTTGATACCCGACCCCCAGGCGTTACGAGTCTCCGAACATGATACTGACTTGTACCACTCCTTCATTCCCCAATAACCGCCTTTTTCAACGCTATTGTCTTTTGCTTGATTCATAGCAATTTTTGGTAAGTATAATATTAAAAGCAACAACTTTAAGTTAATCCAATGCAATACATTGCAATTGCTCGTGGCTGGTTTCTAAAATTATAATTCATATATTATTTGATGTCATAATTTAGATATTCCGATCGATGCGGATTTTCCTAAAAACCACCAGGTTTCTGGTAAGTTACAGCTTGTAGATGGTGAACATTTCCATTTCATGTGGGGACCGGGCAAATTAGATGAAGCTGCAGAAAACGAGCAGGTTAAAGCCGCTTATGCTGCCAGGGGAGAACAAATAGTACCTCTTGGCGTAAGCGGTACCATGGTAGCGGTTGATTGGGACTCATGTATTGCTGATGGTTCGTGTATCGAAGCATGTCCAGTTCAAGTGTTTCAGTGGTATAGAACAGAACATGATGTTCCTGCTACAGAGGCAAAGAATCAAACATGGAATGGTACAGGAAGTACTGTGAAAGAAGAACGTAAAGATTATACGGATAAATCAGATCCTGTGAGAGAGCATGACTGTATTTGGTGTATGGCCTGTGTTTCCGTTTGTCCTCCGCAAGCAGTCAAGGTGGATCAGTCAAGTCTAGAATATCACGAGAAATCTGCAGGAACATTCAGTGAGGAATTATCAAAAGGTAGCGCGCCACCTCCTCATGGGCATTGATGACGCAAATAAATTTCATTGTTGGTATGATACAATAAATTAATTATTGTATTGGATTTTTACCCACCAAATATTTGTGGTACCAATACGGTTGTCAAGCCTGTAACCATCACTATCGCAATAATATCTAGCGGAAGTCCAGCTCTTGCCATTTTAGGAGCTGTTACATATTTGTTCTCAAAGACAATGGCATTTGGTGGAGTACCAACTGGCATAATGAATCCATAACTTGTCGCAATAGCAATAGGAACCATGATTAACAACGGTTCAATTGAGATAGATGAAGCAAGTGATACTGCTATTGGAATTAATAAGGCAGCACCAGCAGTATTACTCGCGATTTCTCCAAAAAATATTGTTATTGTAACAATGACAAGGATTAGCATGAAATAATTCATATTTTCTACAATTAGAATTTTGTTGGATATCCACTTATCCAATCCTGTTTCTGTATACGCATCGGCGAGTGCCAATCCTCCTCCAATTAAAATGAGGACTCCCCATGGTATGGTTACTGCTGTCTTCCAATCAAGAATTCTTGCTGTATCGTTCTTAGTTTCGGGAATGATTTGTATATTGTTCTCAGGATGATTCACATAATTTTTTTTATCATTGTTATCATTTTTATCTGTATGTCGGCTGCTATTATCATCTTTGTTACCATTACTAAAACTGTTTCGATACTGTTTTTCCTTTGCTAAGGATGATCTAGATGAAGGAATTAAAAATAGTGAAAATGCTGCTGCTATCGCAATAGTAGAATCGTCGACCATTGGTACTAGATGTCCCCATAATAAGCCTCGGGTTACCCATGCAGTTGCGGTTGCTACAAAGACTACAGCTACAATCTTTTCATCTTTTGTAATTTTACCAATTTCTTTCGTCATTATTTGTACAATATTATTTTTTCCTCCTAGTTTTTTTATATCAGTAATTTTAACTCCTACATGAACAAGGTATATCCACGCAACGAGGAGCGATATTCCGCTAATGGGTATACCTATCAATAGCCACTGTCCAAAGCTTATGTCAATATTGAGCATAGATCTAGATATTGATGCAAATATTGCATTTGGCGGAGTGCCTATTAGGGTAGCTAATCCTCCAATACTTGCAGAGTACGCAATAGAAAGCATAAGGCACAAACCAAATCTCGACCGTTGTTCATTCTCTACTTTACTTTTCTCAATCTCTGAATCTTTATTGTTATTCTTGTCAGCAAAAAAATTCAGTTGTTCATTCTTTTTGCTCTTATCGCCTTTTTGTTCTGCCATTCCCTCTCTTCCAATTTGAGATATAACAGCAGCTGCTATGGGTAACATTAATACAGTTGTTGCAGTATTACTCATCCAAGCGCTCAAAAGCCCAGTTACAAACATAAATGCAGCAACAATGTATTTAGGAGTGGTACCAAATATTTTCAGAATGTTTAAGGCAAATCGTTTGTGCAATTGGCTCTTTTCAACTGCCTTTGCCAGAATAAATCCCCCTAGGAAAAGAAAGATAATTCTATCAGCATAATTCGAGGCAGTTTGACCTAAATCAGTAACATTAAGGGAAGGAAAAAGTACAAGTGGGAGTAATGATGTTACGTAAATAGGTATTGTTTCTGTTATCCACCAAATTGCCATCCAAAAAGTTGATGCTAATACTATTTTAGAGGAAAATGTAATGTTAACCATCTCTTCTGAATTCGTACTACTGTTAATGTAATCTCTATTACTATGCTCTTCAATGGGCAATGACAATATCGCCAGAAATAATGCAGGTCCTAAAACGAGACCTATCTTTTTCGTCCGTTTTCTTGATATAGAAGTAATCATTTTATTATAAAATAGGGCTAATTCTAGAATTAAACGTATTTTTAGTATGAGCGAAATTTGATCTTGAAATTATTTCATAAATATTTCTGATACTTTTCAATTTTTATATTCTATAATCTCGTCTGTTTGTTACCATCCACGAAGTCTATCGCCTTTTTTTCGCCTTCATCGATTAGCCTCCTAATGGTTTTTGGAGAAAAATCAGCGTTCTTGAACATGTTCGGACTATCCATTCTACTTCTTGTTATTCTGTTAATTGATACTATTTGAGCCCCATAATTATTTATGACCTTATGGTATTCATTCTTTATCCTCTGTATCTTTTCAGTTCCTTTACTTTTAGCCATTACAAATCATCTTGATATACAAAAAACTGTACAATATGGGTAATAAGCGTTAGACAAAAAATCGAAGTTGTTTTGTCATTCACTGAACAAAGTCATCACAAATGTACCAAAAATTAGAAGATAGAAGAATACTCTACTTGAAATTCAATTATTCATCATCAAGTTATGGAGTCGATAGAATTGACTTCATAAAGTTAAGAACTACCAATATGATGGTCAGAAAAGTGGTTTGGCAGATCCCTTCGTTTAATTTCTTGGTTGCAGAATTTACATATTGCCAATTCATTTAGGAGAGAGGTGCAATCTTGACAATAATGGCTATGGATATCTGAGTTTCCGCTAAATTCTTCACTATTTATGATTTTTTCTTGTCCACAGTTACTACATTTGTAGAGCTTTCCGACTTTCGATATATCTGAAATGTCCGACAATTTAGGTCATAAAAGTGATTTAGATCAAACTTTAATGAGCTGATTCTATATGCTTGCTTACTTTAGATTCATCATCTAGTTCTTCTTTACATAAAGGACATATATACATAGTAGTTGAAGATTTCTGATATATTGGTCTTGTATACCTGGATGGCAGCATAGTTACTACGGGATATACACTCGTTGCATAGTATGGGAAATCCTTTATGTAAAATCTGTAAGGATCTGGGATGATATCTCTCTCGAACTTTGCCTTAACTCTATTTTCTTTAACGTTTAGCCAAAGCACATTGCCATCCCATCCTTCTACGTATTTCATGGGGATATAATAATAATGAATGTTAATAAATCCCCTCTTTACCACGACGAAATCCTTGCTTACTGCATCTATATCTCCTATATCTATATCATCACTCGTATGAACAGATTCATTTAATAAATCAGTCCAAACCGTATCCGAAGTTTTGTTTTGAGCTGAGAACATAATAGGACTATGGACAACATACTATAAGAACGCCCAGCTGTTTACTCCAATAATGAGAATCAGTTTGCAAGTTGAAGTTTTCAGGAGCGATTTATTACTTTTTTAGATAATTTGAGTTCCTTGATGCAGGAAAGTTATGAATATCCTTCTTACCTTCACAAGAATGTTGAATTAATTCCCGAAATCTGGATAAAAAAAGAAGTATCGTAGAGGCAAAGGGCCTAGTAATTAATATTTCGATAAGACTAACTTTTTTAAACATTATTGCGAAGTTGTAGGCAGATGATTTCATTCTGGTGGACTCACTCAAGTCTATAGCACCGTTTCGAAACCATTAATCCTCTATTAATAACTGTTAATAGGAATCAAGTAGTTTCCATGACATTGGATAAATACATGGTATGCTCTTGTGGGAATAAAGAGGAAATGGTTCCAAAATATGGCGAAACAATGGAAAGATACATGGCGCGTAGAATATGTCGAAATTGTAATACCAGAGGTAACTGGAAACCGGAAGCTTAATTGCTAAATCTATTGGGAATTGATAATCATTTAAAAGTTCACCCATTCGTTTGAAAAAAATTATCTCTTGATAATGCAGCTCTGCACGCTCTTCGGGAATGATGTCGTCTCTGGTAAAGTATATAATATACTCCAAATATGAATGCGTTATGATTTCTTTACTATCGCGAGGTATTAAAATTCTAATTTATTGTCAATTTGATCAAAATCAGTAACATAAATCTATAAGCAAATTATCTTTCAAGCATCATGGATTCAAGATAACTATGTGAATTTATTCCACATCGAAAAAACGTTCGAATATTGGCCTTTTTCTTATCATATATTTCATACTTTGATAAAATACTCGTCTACAATCTTATTTTTTATTATATGTTATTATTTTGGGAAACTTTGCAGTAAATAATGAAATTAAACACGGGATTGTAGGAATTCACAACTTTCATCATGTTTGTTGAAATGTTGATAAAAACCAGGATATTAGTGCAGTGGAGATAGGGGATAAAATGATAACCTTTGAAATATATTTCAAAGGTTATCATCATCAAGTAACATGAAATAAGCATGTCGGTATATTATGGGATCAATACTCGTAGTTTTGTCTACGGACCAATCCAATTGAATGGGATATATTTGCCGGACCTACCAGATCTCTTACATTGATATCTAACATTTGGTACATTCACCTCATCTACGACAGCAGTTACCCACGTTGCAACTGTTCCAGGCCCTACTTCACTACCTTGAAGCTTCAGGCTCTGTACTCGCTTGCCTGGAGGAGTCAAGGGACCAACTGATATAATCCATCTTAATTCTAACTTAAAAATAGAAATTTACAATATTTTTCTTAGTTTCAAAATATAAATAAATGTAGAGACTATGTGATAGTAATAATAAAATTGAATTACGAGAAGTCGGTTTATATCAACCTTGTACTAATTTTGGTAGCGGCTGTTACGTTTTCTGTACCATTAGTCGATTTTAATGAATTCAGCAGTACTATCGGGAATGCCTCTGGACAGTCAAACTTTCAGGTGAATTTACCACCGGTCATCTCTGTTATATCACCAATTGAAGGGGATATTAACCGAACTGTTATCTTAAATGCATCGATTTCAGATCCCGATGGTAATGTTAGCACTATAATTTGGAACCAGGAGGATCAATCCGGTCCTGTCAAAATGAATATAACGCAAGATAAGCAATCAATGTCATTTATTCCAACACAGAACGTTACTTATGTTTTTAGTGTGGAGGCAATTGATAATAATGGATCAGCGACATTAGAGTCTATTCAAGTAACCACTGGCCATGATTGATTTGCATATTATAACCATTCCTACATCAATACTCCTTATACAATTTTTTCCTATGGTTTTTCTTGTTACTTAACTTTAACACAAGCTGTTTGATTGCCTTTATGTAGATATCAAAAATAATATACTCATTCCCGAATGTAACTTTTTTATTTTTATACTGCTTTGATACTGCAACAAGTAGCTCGGACAAATCGCCAGATAAACTGGTAATTGTTTGTGCATCTTTTTTAATTCCGTATTCCTTGTTATGCAACAACAGAACCGAGATGACAGCTCTTGTTCTCTCTAATGCAATAGGATAAAAATATCGAGACATAGCTGTAGGGAGAGCTTTTACATCGTACACGAATAAATAGGCGCTAGTTGAAAAAAACGTTTGAACTATACCGTGCGATTCTACGTTCTTTTTAACTATATTAACAAGCTTTTGTGACTTCAATACTTTCATATGGTGACTAAGTGATGCTCCCGTTAATCCTAGTTCATCAGCGAGCTGGGTTTGAGTCATGGGTTTTTCTCTAAGAAGCTCCAGTATTGCTCTTCTCATAGGGTCTACTAAGACTTTCGCAACATTTGGATCTTCTACGATAAATACTGCTTGCAAGTTCCTATCCGATTAGAAATAACTAGCTAATCATTTAACTGTATCGTATCTTTTCTAAAGATGCGGGATAAAATAGCTTTTGGCGGTCGTTATCGATACAGAAGTTACAGTAATTCCGACACTAAGATAAATCTAAATGGTTAAATATGACTAAGTGTAGACAATAATATGGAAAGTAAATTTACACCGAACTATCCAGAAAGTAACTTTACGCTAGAAAAGGATTCAAACTCTAAAGAGCAAATGCCCTCCATTTCAAGGGAAAACATTCCAACTTTTAATAAAATTTTGATAGCCGATGATGGAAGAAAAGAAACAAATAAAATGCTAAACTATGGTATATCATTGTCCAGTTACTCTGGAGCGGAACTCGTAATTTTAAGAATTTTGGAAAATATTCAAAATACAGGAGATGTTTCAGTAGAAGGACGTTCTAATGATGACATTCAAAATAAAGACATGAAACAAGTTGTTGAAGGAGAGATTATAGATGATATTGAAGAAAGAATAAAAAAATGTAGAGAAGCAGGTTGTAAAAACAAGATATCATACAAGTTTAGAACAGGCAATGCCACAGAGGAAATAGTTAACGAGATTAAAGAAGGAAGTTATGATTTAGTACTCTTGAAAAGTAGTAATATAGACTCATGGATAAAGTCTCTGGTCAGCGATACTAGGAAAATTTTTAGTAATATAACTATCCCGGTTTTACTTGTCCATTAGCAAGTAAGAACAGGGGATGCATAGTGAATCACGAGGATTATCTATGAATCTGGCATTGTTTCAAATATCCTCGTATTCTCAACGTGTGTTATCAATCGATTTAGAGGTTGCTTCTTCATTGCTGTGATTGTGATGTCATATTCTATAGTTCCAGCATACGGACACATTTTTACAAGTAATGAGAGTGCATCCTTTATTTCATTAGTAGATCATATAAAGTCAGGACTAGTGGCAATAAGGAACAATTTGTCAAATACGGAAGAGATAAAAGAGCAGGCTAAATTTGCAAGAACCCTTCTAAACGACAGCATTATAAAAGAAATCAATGAGAAAAATCAAAGACTTGCAACAGGATTACCACAAGCATTGGATTCACTTAAAAATATCTCTATAAGTGAGGCGAGTGGTAACGTTCCTACGATTCTTGATCTATTAGCAGAGACAATAGATGCAAGAGTCGAGAGATCAGCTGGATAATATGACGATTCAGGGATTGGCGGTAGCCGAAGACGTTGATAAAATATTCAAGGAGTATAGCAGTGCATTTAATCAAAACGCCACTGCAATGGATATGAACACGAGTCACGTGAGTATGAATATGAGCAGAGATCTAGGTAATGATACCACTATCGAAGTCCCAATGGATATAGGAGCATATAACCGCGCAGTGGTTCTTATAGACATCACCATCGGAAGATTTAACGTTGAATTAAAGGGTAAATCGACAAACGTTTCCTCAGAAGAGGATGCTCTTAATGGACTTGAACAACTCAGATATGCCATGCATAGCAATGAGCGTCCAACTGAACTTTTGGGCATTGTTCATGGTGAAATTCACCCGAGTCTAAAGAGAGCGTTTGGATTGCAACTATCGATGTCTACCTAGTCTTTCGTCATATCCACTATGTCAAAAAAAAACGTCGAATTATTGATTCAATGATATGCCATATGAAAAATATGAGATAGCCACTAAAAAACAGAAGATAAGTTAATAATCAAAGTTTAGTTCTAAGATTACTTCTAATTGTACTCTCTAAAACAAACAAATAATTTTTAATAAATTCCTAGTCGTTCCTGATCATTACGACTGGAGTTAATAGTAACCATGGGATACTACTACGACAGCTGCGGAAATTATCATAACTCCGATATTTACTGTGTCTAATTTCAATATTATCTAATTCAATATGGGTAAATCATCCGATTATTTAAGACTGTATGAATCAGTTATAATCATCGCAACCGGCCAGAAGCGTCTAAAACATTTGCGCTTTTCTTATAAAGTTTTGCGGTACTGAGAAATAGCAAAGTTCACGCAACTAAAATCGAATATTAATAAAGATTTCAACATTAATATTATACGTTGCATAATAAAATATTGTTATAACAAATGGTGGAACCTCTATTATTGCAGTTATCATTAGCTGAATATATCGGATTGGGGATTGGGGTGATTGTCATAGTTATTATAATTGCTTCTGCAATAAGGATTCTTAGAGAATATGAAAGAGCAGTAGTATTCCGACTTGGAAGGCTAATAGGCGCAAAAGGACCAGGTCTAATATTCCTTGTGCCTATTGTTGATAAGGCTGTAAAAGTAGACCTACGAGTAGTAACACTTGACGTTCCAAAGCAGAAGATTATAACGCTTGACAACGTAACAGTCGATGTTGATGCAGTCATTTATCTTAGGGTAAACGAACCTACTAATGCAGTTATAAAGGTCAATGATTATCTTCTTGCATCAAGCTTACTATCCCAAACTACTCTCAGAAATCTACTGGGGCAGATTCCTTTTGATGACATTTTATCGAAAAGAGAAGATTTGAACAAGAAAATACAAGGAACTTTAGATGCTGAGACTGATCCGTGGGGAGTAAAAGTAACATCTGTAAATATACGGGATGTATCATTACCGGAAAATATGTATCGTGCTATAGCTAAACAAGCAGAAGCTGAGAGGGAGAAGAGAGGCAGAATAATAATAGCAGATGGTGAATTAAAGGCAGCAGAAAAAATGGCACAGGCTGCTGATTTTTATACTAAAAACATTGCTGCACTTCGCCTCAGAGAATTACAAACATGGACTGAAATAGCACGTGAGAAGAACATGATAGTTATCACGGGCAAAGATACAAACGACCTTGGAACGGTCCTTGGTGTTGTAAAAGGACATGCATCTGCATCAGGACATTTAAAGGAAAGTGCGGTAAGAAAGATAGTAAAGGAAGAATTTACGAATCTAGTTCAAAGTGGCCAGGTCAGAAATTCCTCATAAACCTCAGTCGTTAAAATTTATTCTTAACATTGAGGGTGAATATCAATAGATGGCATTATCGCTCTGCATAATAGTTGCTATATTGTTAGTCTTGACGTCTACTGTTTTATTTGCGTCAGCACAGTCTCAAACTGAAATAGAGAATAAAGTATTATGGGTAGATGTCAAGGGTTTCATATCTTCTGCAACTTCAGAGAATATAGCAGATGCAATAAATCAAATAAATTCTGATAGTAACCACTCCCAATATTCGGCCATTATCTTAGTTTTAGATACTCCTGGAGGTTCACTCGATGCAACTTTGAATATACTTGAAATTATGCAGAAATCACCTGTTCCAATTATAACGTATGTTTTTCCGCAAGGAACGAGTGCCTGGTCAGCGGGTACAATAATACTACTTGCCGGTGATTATGCAGCCATGTCCCCTGTTACTACTATAGGATCAGCACAGCCAGTTCTTGGGACTACCCCAGTAAACGACACGAAGGTAATCAATGCATTAAAAGAAAAGATTGTTTCGGTGGCTGAAGTCCATGATCGAAATGTCACACAAGCTGCTAGATTCATAACAGATAACGACAACTTGACACCCGAAAAGGCACTGGACAGGAAAGTAATTGAAGTAGTCGCAGAAAACCCTCAGGACCTTTTAAATAAAGCCGATAATGCCACTGTTAGGACTAATAATGGAACAAAAGTTCTTGATCTTTCAAACGCCGAAATAGTAAAACATAATCCAAGTCTTAGAGTAATGCTTGTAGATTTCTTGTCAAATCCGCTGATAGCTACAACCTTTTTTACTATCGGCTTTTTTGCTCTAATCTACGGCTTAACCTCCCCTGGTTTTGGTGCTGAAATAGCCGGGGCGACCTTAATAATTCTTGGTTTTGTAGGCCAAGGTTTTGACATAAATTGGGCAGCTTTTGCCCTTCTTGCAATAGGAGTAGGATTACTTGCATATGAACTCTATAGCCCAGGTTTTGGTGCATTGGGTATTGGTGGAATAGCCGTTATTTCAATAGGTTCAGTTCTTATGATAACGCAGCCGGTGCGACCACTATTAATTCAAGAAGAACATCTTGGAAACCTTGCGGTGATATCTGCGTTAATAACATTACCATTTGGTGCCTTCACCGGATTCATAACATACAAGGTGTGGCTATCAAAGCACAAGAGCAGGGTAGATTTTACGTTTCAAAATAGAGAGGGGACTGCGCTCGATGCAATTTCAAAGAACAAATATGGCTTTGTGCTAATCGGGGGAGAGTACTGGAAGGCAAAAAGCTCGAAGTCTGAAATTAACAAAGGAGACAAGGTACGAATCATCGATAAACAAGGCCATATCTTAATTGTTGAACCTGTCGTATGAGCAAATATGAGAAGGAGGAAAGGGAATGTGGATTGGATCGTCAAGTAATGCTTACTATTCCTTCTGATTAGACTGGATTTTGAACCTCCAATTTTTACGGCCCTACCAAATAAGTTAGTTTTGCAGTTTAAGATAAACCCCAAGTTCCTAAGAGAACAGCTTATGATTCAGTTAATTTGCATTATATTTGTGTTATCAAACTAGTATTTACCAATTATATTCCGATTTTCCATCAAGTTTAGATAATGTTTCTTTATGACGAGTTATAACTCAATAGTTTCATTTCAAGAAACTGAATGATATAGAAAACGAACTAGTTTTCATAATATGCGAAACTGCTATTAACATCCATCAACTTACAATAAAAATTGGCAAAAAGACTTTGGTTAACTATTCTTCTTGCTATACTAATTTATGGGGTAGGTCATATGTATTTAGGTCTTATCAAAAGAGGAATAATTATTCTCGTTTTTGGAATAGTCATTGCGGCTGCTATGCCTATTTTGATCCCTCTTCCTTACAGTTGGATAGTAATTATTGGTTATTCACTCTGGCAGATATGGGATGCTTACAATCATTACAAAAAATTGAATCCAAGACAACCGCGAATGACTCGGTAATTAAAAGAAAATTTTTATCTCACATTCTCTATTATTTCCATCTTTTAATAGGCCTGATGAGGGGAAGAGTTGTTTTTTCTAGCCAAGTCCACCTTCCCTTAGGGTTTACTTTTCAAATGTTACTAACAACAAGAAAACTTAAGCGTAATTTTAAACGATGAAATTTATATTGTTAAACGCATTCTTAATATAGTAATTAACTGATACTTGGACCGCTTTCTTAACCTTGAAAGAATAAAAAATAAAACTTAATATTCCTTAGATTTAGTTCCCATTTTAAATTTGATATGTAATTAACCCTCATTGACTTATCAATCATACGATTATTGTTATTATGTTGGTCTCACTCCCTTTGAACCGCAGTCAGGGCATGCTATTTTGTCATGCTCAGTACCACAGTTGATACATGAAAACTTCAACGGCTGGTATGCCAAACTGTTAATGCCGGTACCCGTATGATGATCCATACCAGAGGAGAACATAGATTTATACCAACCCTTTATTCCACCCATACCCGCTTTTCTTAACGCCCTGTCGTCCCTGTAGATACCTAGACAGAATATCGCTATTATGGATAAAATGAACGATATCGGAAATGGTAAAACAATATGCAATATTATAACTATAGTGATAGATATGAACAGCCAAAATAGAAAGTTCCTTCCAACAGGACTGTAATCGTCATTGGCTTTAGACATTAGCTGTTTTTCGTCTTAATGATATTTAAATGGTTACCAGCGTGTCTATTCGGATGACGAAAATTTTTTAGCTACAACAAAATATTTAAATTTAACTTTTTATATAATTCAATATATAAATAATCCTAATACGATAAATTATACATGTCACCAATATCTGTCTATCTTGTGAATTTGGTTGATTTGCTGCGTGGTGGAAAACAAAGATTTAGCATTTTCAAAATTGGTATGGTTGTTGCTATAGCCATATTTGTAAGCTATTTAATAACACTCATAATAATCGGACATAATCATCTTTGAAACCGATTGAAATTCTGTGCTAATATCTCATATGCTAGCCGTACCATTCCATGTTTTTGTTAAAAAGGGAATTAATAATAATATTGCTTCCAATTTTGAGAAGAGGTCTTTAAAATTTAAAATTCTATATCTCTTAAATTTCAGGTCGAGATAATACATTTGATTTCGGATGTTTAATTTTCATTATTGCATCCGTAGATAGAGAATTGTAACTGAACCCCTCTTTTTGAAATATATTTAAAATCATAGTTTTCATGTTTTGCAATTGGTATAGATACAACATCTGAATAAATAAGATAAGCAAATGTTCATCAAACTAGGCCCAGAAAATTATAATATGAGTTGCTTGAACCCTCCCACATGCAGGAATCAAATCCCCTTGGGCTCATTTATTAAAACTCAATCCTGACGTAGAAAAATAGATTAAAATAAAATAAGATGGCGATGGTAATATCATATCAATGACAAGTCAATTGTGCTTATTTCTAGTATCAATCTTTGTCCTTCCCATATTTCATAGTGTCGCGTTTGGACAGTCCGATACAACTCCTTTTATAAAAGAATTTCCGGTCCCGTCAGGCTCCCATCCACATGACGTGGCACCTGCAAAGAATGGATCGGTTTGGTACACTGCACAGCGATTGGGAGAATTGGGAATACTAGATCCAATCTCTGGGAAGTCACATCATATTGGACTTGGGCAAGGCTCCGCACCCCATGGAGTTATTGTAGGTCCGGATGAAGCTCCATGGATTACAGACGGCGGACTCAATGCCATTGTAAGAGTTGATCCTACGACTGAGAACGTTACGGTGTTTCGATTGCCTGAAAATACTGGAAATGCTAACCTAAACACTGCTACCTTTGATCACAAAGGTATTCTATGGTTTACTGGTCAAGGGGGTATTTATGGAAGTTTAGATCCAAATACTGGAAAAATTAAAGTTTTCGAAGCTCCAAAGGGGCAGGGCCCATATGGTATTTGCACTACACCTGACGGACAGGTTTATTTCGTATCGTTAGCAGGTAGCTATCTTGCTCAAATAGATTTGGATACTGGAAACGCAACGGTCTTAAACCCACCAACAGTAGATCAAGGGGCAAGACGTGTCTGGTCTGATTCAACAGGTCGTCTATGGATCACCGAATGGAACGCTGGCAGCATGGGTATGTATGACCCTGTTACCAAGAAATGGAAAGAATGGAAATTGCCAGGTCAAAACCCGCAACCATATGCAATATTTGTTGATGATAAAGATATGGTTTGGATCAGTGATTTTAGTTCTAATGCCATTGTACGATTCAACCCATCAGTTGAAGAATTTCAATCGTTTCCATTCCCTAGCCCTGATGCTAAGGTACGCCAATTGCTAGGGCGAACTGGAGAGATACTTGGGGCAGAATCTGCGACTGACAAGATAGTGATAATTCGCACAACGAAATGAAACTGTCCTCAGCTGGATCCTTACATATATTAGAGATCAAGGTCAGAGCAACGAATTATTTTTACGATCAATTGTTGGACAAAAATTCGATACCAATTCCAGAATAATAAGCTGATACTGATACCGTAATATATTACGGTTTCTTAAAAATACTGCAGGAACAGAAAATAATGGAGTAATAAGACATAAATCACTTGCTGATTCTATTTTATCAAGAGGGAACTAATCTATTCATAAAAAGAATGGCCGTTTTTTCAAAATTCGTGCTGGATTGGCACTGGGGATATCGATTGTAGCAGATATCCTTGATTTTTTGGCAGCTCCAATATTTGGAGTCCCCATAATAGGTGAC
>JAICFW010000029.1 GCA_025923455.1 Nitrososphaeraceae archaeon
AGCCTGTTATTATACCACTTTTTGGTAACTTTATAACAAAGCCATTCCGATATTTACGCACACCTATGCTTTCGCACATGAATCCATTTCCAAGAATATAATCAGTAACGTTTGCCCTTGCGTTAGAGTCCAAGATTCTTAGACCAGGATCGTTTATATGAAAGTGAAATCCAGCATTTCCAGAGAAAAATATCTCTACGAATTTCTCTTTTATTCCAAGGTCACAGTATATAAAATCAAGTAACTTTGCAGCTTCCTTTTTTATAGCTATGAAACATCTTTTGCAAGGTATAGAAATATCATAGGTCTTTCCCTTCTTACAGTTAACGCACAGTGTACGCTCTGAGTTTACATACCCACATACATTACAAATGTAGTACGTATGTTCGTGAATACATGGAAGATCCAGATCTTTGATATCTATATCAAAGATGAGATCGGCTCCTTCCCACTGCTTTTCATTGATTGGGTTTGAAGGTAATCCATAATAGGCGTTTGAATAATAAACGTCCAAGGGAACATTTCTCATTAGCTCTGCGACAAGTTCTCCCACATTATTGAACGATAAATGTCTGACTACTAAGGAATCAAATTTTCTGTATCCAAATTCTCTTTTTTCAATTGAATACAGGTAAGGGAAATGGTTGTTTTCAAAGTAATATTTTCTAAATACATTTTTTAGAAAGCTAATATTTTCTTCCGTGTGTTGAATTTGATTCAACTATGTTATTTTCCTTCTTCCAAACTGAATTGGATTTATAAGGTTCTCACATTCTTTGATTGCAAAGCATAGATCTTCACTACGCAATCGGTCGCAAGAAGGAACAGAATATTTTGTATGGCTTCCCTTTTTCCCTGCCAGATGTTCTACTTGATACCGGGTTACTTTTTCATTATAATCCGGAGAATTCCTAAAAATATCAATCACATCTTCTATCGTTTTACCAATGGCTAGCATATAAGTTGCCAGCATGAATCTGGCTGAATGAGGAAGATTCTCGCCCTTGTTGATTATCTCCATTGCATGTTTAATGCATGGAGGGTATTCGAGAATTTTAAATTGATTCCTATAGACATAACGTCCTGCATATTTATCTCGAAGTTCATCTGCTCTGGATTTTATTGAAACTGGTATTTCAATGACTTTCATATTCTTAATTCTAGAGTATATTAAATTGCTTAATTCATTTCTGATTAGTCTTACAGTTTCGTCTGTGTCAAGATATACATATCCATCTTTTACAGATCTGTTAATTAATTTCCATTCTTGCTCATTCATCTTTGAAGCTCTTTGAAGATAATCAGGAACACTTAATTTGCAGATGCTTGATGTTGAATTTACATCAATACTTATCTTAAATAACTCGAAAAAAATCTTTTGGACCAAAAGCCTCTTTTTTTCTACTGATCTTTCGTTGCTCAAATCTGATGTCAGGAATTTTTCCACTCTCATAGCTTCGAAGAGAGAACACTTTTTTGATACTTCCTCTAGTCCTATTGATTTTATGAGCAATAATGAAACCATAAATGTCATAATTTCAATTTCATATTCATCCAAGTTTGAGTAAACTTTCCCTTTAAGCTCATTTTCCAATTTTTCTACGGCCCTGTTAATAATGTGAATCATTTCAGGACGATCGAATTCTTCAAAATCAAATTTCGTTTCATGGATATAATCAGAAGCCTCCTGTAAGAACGGGTACTTTGCCAATTCTGATGATCCTAATTTTATTGACAATTCAGGTTTGACAATATAATAGAAAATACTGTAATAAATACAAATACAAATCTTAAATATCCTATCAACAAAAATACATGCGTTTGAATCTTAGAATTGGTTTTCATGTTCCCATAAAAGGCGGTATACAAAACTCAATTACTAATGCCCTAGACATCGGATGCACGGCATTTCAGATTTTCACTAGGAGTCCCCGGCAATGGCACTCCAAGGATCTCGTAGAAGCTGACGTAAAATTATTCAAAACCAATCTGAAAAAAAGTGGAATAGAGAAAAATTCTGTTGCTGTCCATATGCCTTATCTGCCTAACCTAGCCGGCCCAGATGGTGAATTATTCGAAAAGTCAGTAAATTCATTTACAAGTGAGTTGATAAGATGTTCCCAATTAGGTATTGAATATCTTGTAATACATCTGGGAAGCCATAAGGACATGGGGAGAAATCATGGCGTTAACCAGTTGTTGAAAAGTTGCGGCCAAGCGGTGGATAATTATAAATCAGCATTCAAAAGGAATTTGGACGTTACCATTTTATTGGAAAACAGTGCAGGCCAAAAAGGCAGTATGGGAAGCAAACTTGAAGAATTAGGAGAAATTCTCGATAAACTTTCTAGTAAGACCTATTGCGTCTGTCTAGACACGTGTCATGCTTTTGCATCTGGTTATGATTTGAGTACTGAAGAGGTGTGTAAACGATTTATCAATGATTTTGACAATGCTGTCGGTCTAGATTCCCTTAAATTTATTCATTTGAACGATTCTAAACACGAAATTGGATCGCATCGGGATAGGCATGAACTGTTTGGACATGGAAAAATAGGGTCCAAAGGGTTAAGCACAATAATCAACGATAAAAAAATGGGAAATGTGCCGATGGTAATGGAACCTAATTTCGTCTCTGTTGAAGAAGATGCCAAGAACCTTGCATTAATACGTAAGCTTAGAAAACAGCCCAAATAACCAATCCAGCTTCACTGTCAGTTTTGGAAATAATAATAAATGCATGTTTAATCACAGATTCTAAGAGAAAAGAGACAAAATGAAGACTTATGAAACCGTAATGAAACTCGCACTTGAAAGAGGTTTTTATTTTCCAAGCTGTGAAATTTATTCGGATGCCCTTGCAGGTTTTTGGGAATATGGACCAACAGGCACTAAAATGAAAAACAATTTCATCGAACTTTGGAGAAGAGAGCTATTACGACGCGATGACATGATTGAAATAGACGGCTCGCAGATTATGAGTAGAAGTGTCTTTGTTGCTTCCGGCCATCTTGACAATTTCACAGACCCAATATTAAAGTGTAAAAATTGTGGAGCCACATTCCGAGCAGATAGATACATCACTGAAAAGACTGGCAAGGATGTCCCAGAACTGCTTTCTGGAAATGAAATAGACAAAATGGTAACTGAATTTAATTTGAAATGTGCTAGTTGTAAGGGAACATTTTACGAATCAAGTAGATTTAACATGATGTTTAATGTTGAAATTGGTCCTTCAAAAGAAGAGGCATATCTTAGGCCAGAAACATGTCAGACGATTTTTGTAGATTTCTCCAGAATTTTTAAAACTATGAGAGGAAGGCTGCCACTTGCAGTAGCGCAAGTTGGTAAAAGTTTTAGAAACGAGATTGCGCCAAGACAGAGCTTGCTGAGGCTAAGGGAATTCTACCAGGCAGAAATCGAGGTATTTTGCAATCCTAATAGGCTAAATGATTTACCCAAATTTGAACAGGTCAAGGACACATCTCTTACATTATTCATAAATAACTCATCTCAGAAAATGAGCGCAGAAAAGGCGGTGCAGCAGGGATTATTGCCAAACAAAATGGTCGCCTATTATATGTCACTACTGACAATGTTTTACAGCAAGACAGGCATAAATATGGAACGCACTAGGTTTAGGCAGCTGTCTGATGACGAAAAAGCATTCTATGCAACGACGGCTTTTGATTTTGAAGTTGAAACAAGCAATGGTTGGTTGGAATTGGTTGCATGCAATTATAGATCGGATTATGATTTAAGCAAACA
>JAICFW010000030.1 GCA_025923455.1 Nitrososphaeraceae archaeon
TTTGAGCTTGTCCAAACTCTCGATTATATCTTCATTTAACGACACGCTCACTATGGTCAATAAGATTTTCATAATGCATTATTGGATATAATAATTATGCCATCTTGACATACCCGAAGCATCTTGATCCTTATCCAAAGCAGTAATTAGAAGCTAAAATAGGGTGATCAAATAACGTTTTGAATTTGACTTGAGGCGCATAGCATAGTCTGGAATTAGGTAACTAGACAAATGATCATGAGTTGCAAAATCCAATAATACTCAACAATATCAGATTCCGTAAAAGGATTTCCTGACCTCATTAAGCCTAGAAGCAATGATGACGCAGAATACTAATCTCAGGTACGAATAATGCGGGGTCTAGTCTTACAGAAAGAAAAACTGAATTTAACGAGATTCAGAGTTTGATGATGAGTGTGCAGTGCCATGAATACATTATTAATGTGGTAATATAGATTAATTATTATTAATAAAAAAAGTATATATTATTAATAACTCCTCCATAGTTGTGGGGCGAAAAATTTAATCTTAGTTCTTTTAATTTTATCAGTAATATTCTCCTCATTAGGCCATACGTTATATGCCCAAGATTTATCATCAATTACAAATTCAACAAAGCTATTAAATCTAGAAGCAGAAAATAAGACCCACGAGAATCCCAATAATGGCTCGAGCAATATTTCAAATTTATCTCGTAAATTAGTTGTTGTTTCGTCTATCTTTCCAATTTACGATTTTGTAAAGAAAGTAGGTGGAGACACGATAGAATCATCATTAATAATTCCCGCAGGAATCGAACCACATGATTTTGATCCTACAATAAGTCAAATACAAACTATCAGTTCCGCAGACGTTCTTGTATACAATGGTTTGGGAATTGAAAATTGGCTAACAAAAATAGAATCCACTTATAAAATTGATGCCAGTAATGGATTGAACGCATCTTATTCTGACAAACGTAACATGACATTAGATCCGCACGTATGGCTAGACCCTTTGCTTGCAAAAAAACAAGTGGAAAATATTCGAGATGGTTTGATATTAATTGATCCAAATAATAAAGATGCTTATAATAGTAACGCAAAGTCATTTTTGGATGATCTTGATGAACTTCACAAAACAATTAGGACCCAATTGGAGTCATGCAAAAAGAAAGACTTTATCTCATTTCATAACTCGTTTTCGTACTTTGCCAAAAGATACGGATTTACTCAACACAGTATATCCGCGAGCGGTCCTGAGGCAGAAGTAACTTCTGCAAGGTTAGTAGAAATCATCAATATGGCAAGAAATCTTAATCTTGATGTTATCTATTCCGAAGAACTCATGGATCCTCGCTACGCACTAGTTATTGCTCAAGAAATTCCAAATGGTAAAGTTCTTGTCTTGAGTCCTATTGAAGGACTAACAAAAAACGAACAAGATGCAGGAATTGGATACATTGACAAAATGAATGAAAATATTAGAAATTTATTTCTGGGATTAGAATGCAATCAATAATCAATGTAGATAATTTATCATATTATTATGATTCGTTCCCTGCATTAGACCATATATCATTTTCAGTTGAAAAGGGGGATTTTCTTGGAATAATTGGACCTAATGGAGCGGGAAAGACTACTCTATTTCAGTGTATACTTGGCATAATGAGTAATTTCTCCGGTGAAATTAATCTATTTGGATCCAATGTTAAACAAAATAAGAAAATCCTTCAAAGGATTGGTTATGTGCCTCAAAAAAAATCCGTAGAGCAAACCTTTCCTGCAACTGTTAGCGAAATAGTCTCACTTGGAGTAATAGGGAAGGATATTAAAAAAGAATCTATCGAAAGTGCAATTGAATTCGTAGAGCTTGGCTCCTATCGAAACAAGAGAATAGGCGAACTTTCCGAAGGACAGCAACAAAGGGTAATAATTGCGAAAGCGCTCGTGAAGCAACCAGAATTATTGATATTGGATGAACCTACTACAGGTATCGATTCAGTCGCCCAGAATAAGTTCTATGATCTTTTGACCAGGTTAAATAAAGACAGGGGTATAACAATAGTATGGTCATCACATGACATGAACGCTGTAGAAAAATTAGCAAGTAAAGTTGCTTGTATTGATAGGAAGTTATTCTTTCATGGTGAATCAGAGGACTTTTTTGGAAATGAGGAAAGAATGAAATCCTATGTTGAATTTGCGATGCAGTCACACATGAATCTCCATTTTGGTAATGCAAAAAATAGATCCGACAATAGGGAAAACGAGAATGATGGAAATGTTGTTTGAATTATTTCAATACGGCTTTATACAAAGATCTCTGATATCAGCAATAGCAATAGCCGTCATTTGTTCGATCGTGGGACTTTTCTTAGTATTAAAGCGACATTCTCTATTTGGCGATGCACTAGCACATGTGGCTTTTGGTGGAATTTCGTTGGGATTGTTCACAGGAATATATCCACTTTGGACAGCTTATATTGTTGCGATCTTATCCGCCATTGGAGTAAATAAATTAAGAGAATCAACCAAGATTCCTCCCGACTCCTCAATAGCTGTACTTTTGACTTCTGGACTTGCTATAGGTGTAATTTTAATCAGCATTTCGGGAGGATTCACACTAAATTTATTTAGTTTTCTATTTGGGAATATCCTTCTTGTGACTGTTGACGACGTAATTATGATCCTTATTACTGACGCAATAGTTATACCAGTTATCTATATACTGTACAAGAGACTAGTCCTTATAGTATTTGATGAGAACCAAGCAAGAGTCAGTGGTCTAAACGTCACATGGATTAATACATTGTTCATCGTCCTCGCAAGTATCACCATTATAGCATCCATAAGACTTGTAGGCGTTTTGCTAATTTCCTCACTGATTGTAATTCCAAATATTACGGCGTTAATGTTTGGTAGGGGATTTAAAAAGACAATGTTTATTTCCTGTGCAATATCAGTATTTTCAGTAGTAATAGGAATAATTGTATCGTATTATTCAGACTTGGCGCCAAGCGGCACGATAGTATTAACGATGATATCAATATTCTTTTATTTGGTAACTATCATTTTATTAACCCTTATCTTCAAGTTGTTTGAAATAACGGTTACCAAGAATATAGATATCATCGTTAGTACTATCGTGCCGCTTGGAGCCAAGTCTGAATAATACGATATAATTATTCCTATTACTACTGAAAATACGGATATTGCGCACGAAAGAAACATTGTCTTTTTAAATCCCCTGCCAAACATTAACGCCGTAATATTTGGAATTACAATCAGTGAGGAAATTAGTAAAACGCCTACAAGTCTTATGGATGCTATTATGGTGATACTTGCTAGG
>JAICFW010000031.1 GCA_025923455.1 Nitrososphaeraceae archaeon
AGCCGGAAAGACAGTGAGACAATTTACCCTAATTGTTGACGAAGATCAAAAAATACCTATCACATATGAAGGTCACATCTTTGAAGGCTGGACATTTAACGGTACTATACCTGGACCGACCATAAGAGTTACGGAAGGAGATTTAGTTCGAATTAGAGTCATTAATTCCAATGATAATACTAATGCTCACTCATTTTACGCTCAACCAATAAATTTTGGCAAAGACAACGCATTTACAAAGACTGGACAGCCAGGAGGGACTATTTCTCCGGGAAGAAGTTTTACGTATGAATTTGTTGCACAACCGTTTGGTGTCTATCCATACTATTGTCACGTAGAACCAATGGCAGATCATATCAATAGAGGATTATACGGAATGATGATCATAGATCCAAAGGAACCTCGTCCCGAGAAGGAAGAAATGGTTATGATGCTTAACGGTTATGATTTGGATTTAGATCTTGAAGGACCGACCGAATTGCCTCCGATAGTACCAATTGAAGGGGCACAATCAAACTTACCTATTAACTCGAGTGGTAACAATACTACGGAGACGAACATGAGTAACATGACCGAAGTTCCTATTCCTTCAAATGACGAAGAAAACGGCAACGAGGAGAGTACTGGCAGAGAACAGAGAGTTAATGAAATTTACACAGTGAATGGAAAGGCATTTGACTACATGATGAATCCCATTGTGTTAAATACAGGCAAACCATACCGGGTATACGTTGCAAATATTCTAGAATTCGACCCGGTTAATTCGGTTCACGTTCACGGGGCTATGTTTGATTGGTACTCTGCTGGTACGAATAAAACTGCCGACTTTCTCACAGATATAGTAACATTAGCAAAAGGAGATAGAGGAATAATGGAATTTACTTACGCATATCCAGGCACCTATATGTTCCACGCACACCAGACTCTGTTTACCGACCTTGGATGGATGGGTCTCTTTGATGTTAGGGGAAATCCGGTTGAGATACCCAGAACGGATCCCACATAATAACGAAACTACGAGTTATTTCCTTCAAACTATTGAATAATCCTAACGTTATCAGGTCCATGCCTATCTATTTCCCTCTGAATATCCGGATCTTCTTTATTTTCATAATCAATTCTTTTAGATCTGTATTTATGAACGCCTTTTGTGTATTTACCACTTCTTTCTCTTTTCCGTCTTGTAGTTGCCCTAGAGTCAGTACTAAAAAATATTAATTCATTACCTTCAAAAGGATTTGTAGTAGTTGCCACTGAATCTTTTATCTTACTATCAAAATGTGTTTCATGTATTCCGAAAGTGTTACCACAAGAATAACAAGAAAGAAATTGTTCATCATCCGGCGCTCTAGGTTCATCTTTCTTTTTTATTTTAGGACCTAGTTTGTTATGAATATCATACTCTAGACAGTGAGGGCACTCTCGGATTCTAAGACTATCATCGTCAGCATTAAAATCTACAAATGCAAAGAATTTACCGTCATTATCTCTTAATTCTGAAGTGTAACTAACTAAATCCAGGTTATTATCAAAGTATGGGTATCTTGTTTCTTCCAGGTCTAGACCATCCTCAGTCCCATCATCTATTGTAAGAAAGTGTTTTTCTTTAATCATTTTATATCACTCTTTTCAAAAACAAGAAAAACAAGTTAAATGTACGTATCTAGTAGAATCATAATAACTTATCATTTCGTCATCTTTTTTAGTAAATGTTGATGCCAATTCCGGTGTTAGGAATAGTTTATTCCTTATTTTTGGTAACAAGTCGATATCTTCAAGTTCCTTTTTATTCTTTACTGCTGTACTATGTGATACAAACGCTTTGGCGGTAAACTTATCACTGTAAAAACTATTTTTCCATGTTCTGAACATCCCTATACCTACTGTTTTCATAGAACTCGGTCTACCCAACACAATACCCCCAAATGGTAAAGTACAGTCTTTGATGTTCAATATTTTTTGAATTGATATTTCAAACTCTAGAGAATCCCATAAGTTAGGTAAGGTTTCTTGTACTACATTGTATAGTTTCTGATACTTTTTAACGAGTTCGGCTTGCCATTGTTCTTGATTATATTCAACTATGATCTCCCTCGGATTTTCAATAAACCCGATATCTTCAAGTTCTTTATCACTTATTGTCATTATTCAAACAGCCTCCTTTAGTCTGGGTTGGTTTGTAGTTTGATGTTGACTGTTTGGGTCTTGCAGGCACCAAGCAGTTTTCTTTTCTTCAAAATCAAAATTATCTATAATTTGCTTTTCAAAAGTAGGGCAGTTATCCATATGTTCAACGCAGAGCGCTAATATTTTCTGATATTGTTGTAATAACACTTCGTTGGACATTTCTATTGTTTAATCTCCAATTTAGAGATCAAAAATCCTCTATCGGTCAGGATTAAAAGAACATTCGTGGGCTCCTTCGTGTCATAGGCCTGGCATACTCTTGGGGAATAGTAAGGATTAACGATCTTGCAGCATAGTATTTGTTTCCCCCACCTAACCGTGTCCTACTTATCTTAGGCTCGATTTTTTGCATTATGTCTCTACTGATCATATTGACATTTTATCCTTATAAGGGACTGATTTAACTTGAAGGTTAAAAAGATAAATATTTAGCCTTAAATAGCAATTCTCTTCCAATCGTCATAATTTCTTTTTATCAGAGTGTTGGTCGGGATGTTTTTTACTTCCTCATTCTGCGGGTAAAAATAGTGTTAATTATACTTTTTCTGTTGTATTAATTTGTATTAACTCATTAATCTATGATGTAGGAAAAAAGGAGTCAATAATTTAGGGGGTTTAGATTAAAACAAGATCATCTACTGAGGATATCATAACAACTGCTTTATTCCCTGCTAGGCCTTTCTTCATTCTACTAACCACTTCTTCTACATCCGAGGAATTAACAACAGTAGCAATAACTTTTCTAGAATTATACGTGAGTTCAATTGTACCACTTCCTCTACCTGACGCGACCCTTTCTTTATCTTTGGTTACTCCCTTTACATCGTAGATTGTGGCCTCCAGATTTAGTTCTTTCAGTGCAGAAATGATATCACTGACATTCTCCGATTTAACCAGTACAGCAAGTCTCTTCATAGTCCTCGATTCTTTTCCTGGCTCCTGTGCATATGTTACTTCAAATGGGAGGGTCGTATTGTCTTTAACCATTTCTTTAAAGTAGAAATGCGAAGTATAAAAAGTTGATGTAAATAAATTTGGAATTAACTGTGACCCAAAGAAATGATACCTGTTTTGATATAATTGACATTCTGAGGATTCAAAACTGTTGTTATTTCAAGTACGGAGTTAGACTCCAAAAATACTGAAAGCCAATTAGGTGGAGATGTAAAACAAGGTTCCGGTTCCCCGTATTACACGAAACGGTAGATCTTAAGCACTATGTGCGTAGGTATACAAAATCTTCTCTGTTCTGTAGAGAAATAACTATCCCCAGAGGTGGTCATAGTTGCTAGAAATTGCCGTATTTGAGGAATAATAATGGAATAGAGAAGGTCAACATGAGGATTGACTGAAGATGACTCAACATCATTATGATAAAGTGATTTACGTGTAGACAAGAATACCCCCAATCCATTTTACACCGATATAGTAATTTGTGGGATTAACAATTATAGTGAATATAAAATATGACATCTAAAGTACTAATTTATAGTGCTGCTGCATCTACGCTCATAGCAGGAGTACTACATTTGGCTCTTGTTCCAATGTTTCTTGGTCAAATGACACCTGAGGTAACGGTATTTTTTGTAGCTTCTGGTCTAGCCCAGATTTTGTGGATTTTGCCCACTGTTAAGAAATGGATAATGCCCTGGTATTATATCGGCATAGGTGGAACAATAGTCTTGATCATGTTATGGATAGTATACATACCTGGAGGCGGACATCCAACAGATCTCAATAGTGCTGTTATTGAAGCTTTCCAAATCGCTTTCGTAATTTTGAGTGTAATAATAATAAAGAAAAGGAAAGAAGAATCGATCAAGTCTCGAATGTAATATAACATCTTTACTCTGTGATGAAACACTCCTAAATAACAACTAAAGGTGAATTACAAGCCTAACCTTAGTGAAGGCATTAATTCAATCTTACATAATAATAAAAATCGTAAAAATTAGATGCTCTTGGAATTATTTTCAAGGATCGATAAGAAATTCCCTGCAGGATCTTTAAACCATGCTATCTTCGGTTTACCCTGGAAAACTCCCCTATCATCCGTTTTTAGTTCACCCTTATCATATATTTGAAAACGAATTCCCAACTTGGTGAGTTCATCCACTGCTCTATCAACATCATCAACTACAAAGTTAAGTACCGTAAAAGTTGCAGGAGTGTGATCGGGTTTTGGGTAAATGAATACCTCAATACCTCCTTTAGTTTGCAAGATTAAACCTTCATCAGACTCTGATACCGGAAGTCCCAACATTTGATCATAAAACCTCTTTGCCTCATCTAAATCCTTAACTGAAAAACTGGAAAAAGCTTTTGTGTTTTTAAAATCCATATACAAGAATTAGCAAAAATAATTATTAAGAGTTATACAAAGTTTGCATTCATTTGGCCAGTATTTTGTTAAGTATAAATGCTCTAACATGCTCTAATAACTGGCAGAATGATTTTGGGAATAAGTCTTGTCTTCTTCCTTTCTAATAATATATTATACTGTATAGATCTGCAGTAGTATTTGCAACTGGTAACGATCTCATGTTCCATCTTTTATTGCTATTCTTTCTTTCCCGCAGGAACATTCAACAGGTGCGGTGAAAGAACGTTGAGTTAGTTTCGGGAGTATGGTATGTATCGTTGGATTGACTATTTGTGGGATCTTGTATTGCTTTGTCTGGGTCAATAATTTTCCTCGTTGGAACTATAGTAATATTTGCAATTTCCATTGTTATTTAGATTTTTAAAAATGATATAGCATGTGCTACAGTCTGTTCAAATACTATGAAGTTGGAATCTAGCTAGTATTTGTTCTAGTCCTGAAGATTGCTTACTAAAATTGTCTGGGGGTTTGACCTTTGCAAATCATAACACCTTGGGCATGTCATGCTTCCGAACCAGTACTTTATTGAACTTGTTTTCTTTTCACATAATTCACATCTTGCAAAGTTAAACATGTCTAATATTAGATATCTTCTTATATAAAAATTTTCTAGTAGATTTACATCGATGGAACACGAAATTTTGGCTTGAGAACTCAAATTCGCGATACAATGGCATAAATTACCATACAATGTCTTTAATAACCATTTTAGTCAATATAGTAAATTGTATTGAACGAATACTAAAAAGCATTGAATATTACCGTCATCGTACATATAAACACCCGTCCTGATTTCTTTTGATTTCTATCAAGCGATATCTTTGCTCTATATGGTCAATGTGTCGTAAAGGGTTATTCTTCTTGATAGGCTTTTAAGGCATCGATATCAAGCTTGTGCATTTGTAGCATTGCTTTCATTACTCTTTCGGTTTTCTTTGAATCTTTATCCTGTAGCATTTTTATCATAGCAATCGGAACAACTTGCCATGAGACTCCAAAATTGTCCTTTAACCATCCACATACCTGCGCATTTTTATCACCGCCTTCAGTGAGTTTCTCCCAGTAATAATTAATTTCTTCTTGCGTATCACAATAGATCTGAAATGAGATAGCCTCATTAAACTTGAACATTGGTCCTCCGTTCAAAGCCAAAAATTTCTGTCCCTCTATTTCAAAATCAATTGTCATTACACTACCTTCCTTTTTTTTATGAATTTCATATCCTTCCTCTCCATATTTAGTAACGTTACCAGCTTTCGAGTTCTTAAATATTGAGACATAAAATTTCACTGCATCCTCAGCGTTATCATCAAACCATAAACAAGGACTTATTTTTTGCATTTCAATATTATTACTTATTCATAGTATAAATATATACACTAAATGAGACATTGTGACTATACTCAATTGTATGGCACGTCTTCTAAATCTTCAAAAAATTAGCTAAGCTAGCTCACTCTCTACACGACGACTAAGAGTTCAATCGTCCTAGATAGCCTACCTGGCCATTTCAAGACTTTATATCTAATTTGTTTTCCTTTATGAAAGAATTAGGGTTGAAGGCATTGAAGAAAAATGGAGCGCCAGAAAATGACAAAGGTGAAACTGGTCCCTGAGTCATGAATGAATATTTTCTGCTCTTTGAATTAAATGAACTTGCAGGATCGGTAAATGTCCTATACAAATCGATAGCTTTTTCATCCGACACAAGTTCTCTAAGTGTGACTAGATCGTTACCTAATGAGAGTCCAAATCCAAAGAACATGATTCTTAACTGCTGAAGTATATCTCTGTGAATACTAGATAGTGATGTACTGATAAAAAGCCACCCTAATCCATATTTCCTAGTGGTCCTGACCGCATCAAGCAAAGTTAATCTCAATTGTTCAAGATTTGAATCGCTGAATTCATCTTTCCTTGCGTATCTGTGGGCTTCGTCCAAAACCACCAGCGTATTTAAGGAAGTATTCTTCTGCCAAGTTTTTTCACCCAGACTGACCAAACCTTTAAGCAACCTCTTTAGTATTAATGACTGAATAGTCTCATTCCAATATCTTAGTTGCATATTATGAGCTGTTTGTTCAGAAAGATCCACAACAATAAGTGGCTTTAATTTCCAAGAGAACTTGTCTAAAAGATCATCAATTGTTATAGCCTCAGGTCTGTCCTCAAATAGACTACATATTGGAACCCAATACTGAGAATATAAATTATTCAAATTTCTTTCATCCATATTAGAAACTAAGTTATTAAGTCTCTTTCTTGGTTCTGGAGTTGAGAATATGAGAAGTTGAACCTCTTCCTTCCGCAATTCATTCATGAAAAGATCAAATGATTCCCTTTTTATCAATTTA
Organism: Nitrososphaeraceae archaeon; assembly: GCA_025923455.1. Taxonomy (GTDB): domain Archaea; phylum Thermoproteota; class Nitrososphaeria; order Nitrososphaerales; family Nitrososphaeraceae; genus TA-21. Next base: position 6,925 of record JAICFW010000031.1, read on the forward strand.
GTCAACGTAGTTTTGTTTCTAAGCTTTGGTATCAACACATCAACAGCAAAGCCTTTATTCTGACCTTTAATTGTTAACTGATGAAAGATTTGTGATTCAAGCAAGATCTCTTCGAACAAAGACCATCTATCTAGAACAAGATTTCTAACATTTATTGATACGACCTGTTTGTTTAAAAAGTTCATTATTTTTTTCATATTGAAATCAGAATCAGAATTCGGATGTTCCCTGTCTGTGTTACTACTATTATCATTTGCAAAACTCTTAGAAAACTCTCCAACAGGATCTAGTACCAGCAAACCCATCTGACGGAATTTTGAATATGCTGTCAGAATCATTTTTGCCAGAGTTGATTTTCCCGATCCGGTTATACCAAAAATTCCAAGATGGTAGGCCTCTCCTGCACCATTTTCACCGTAATCAAAATGCTTAAACCACATTGGCAATTTGGTTTTGGAGCCGTAACTATTTCCCAAATAGAGCAAGCTATTTTTTTGCTTTTCTAAAATGGTACTTAAAATGTTATCATCTACCTGATAAACATACGTTCCTGTTGGTGGTACTGTGCCCAATAAACTGGGTTCTATTAGATCATTGGAACTTGTGAATATTGCGCTACAAAGTAGCTTACCTATATGAACATCCTGTATCCCACTAATAGGATTAACAGAACCTCTTTTTCTTGCTACAGATTTTATTGTAGGATCCTCTAATAAAAAGTTCTTAAGGACAATTTCTATAATTTGACCAATTGCATAATGATTTTTTGAATCCTGTAAATATCTAAAGATAGCCAACTCTCCAACAAGTTGTCTTGTGACGGAGGATTCCAATATGTCAAGTGCAAGTTCAATTGTTGAAGACGGTGAGCCAATTGTTCCTATAATGGAACTATTTTTAAGAAAATAATTAATCTTTTTGTCTATGGAATTTTCCAAACCTACTTCCAAAACCACTATCCACCATCAGTTCTGTATGAATGCATCATAAAAAATATATCCTTTTCATTATTATCCGATAGTTCGGTCATCTGTTTCATTATTATTTGCTTATATGCGGGAATAGCTGGAGCCATGTGCTTGGCTATCCTATCGGCCATATAAAGTGGAAATGGTTCCATGATAGAAGGGGTCTGGCATTGATTTTTTATGTTGTACAAAATTGTATTCAATCTCCTTTCATCTCGAGCAATTGCCAATGGCATTTCAATCCTTAGTGCAGGACACCAAGAATGTGGTTTGTAGTAAATAACTGAAAGGTTTTTTATTCCTGAAATTACATCTTGCATTAAAATCTTTAGCTCCTCGTCCTCGTAAGGTAATCTTATGTGCCATCCTTCTTCATTTGTAAATAATTTTGGACGCGTAAATTCTCCAGGATCTAATATCAAAGTAAGAATTGCTCTATCATCATAATTTTCGGGCCAATGAAGATTCTTACCTATGTCATTCCTAGAAGTATATTTTGGTACTCCAAGATAGTATTTATCTGTGACTTTAAACTCCAAAATTTTCTTATAAGAAATTAAAAAATCTTTGAAATCTTCCTTGATTTTTTCTGAAGATTTTGTATTGAGCGTTTCAGTGAAACTGATAGCCTTGTACATATGGATTAATGCTGTTGTAAGAGAGCCATCTAGGTACACTATATCATATTGGGCATTTGCAGCCAATTTGATTTCCATTTCTACCATAATCGCTCTTGCTGCTATCATATTCTCAGGATTGTGCTTTTCAGGATTGACAAATACATCATGACTTGGGAGGATACGCTTTCCATTTTCTTCGTTCATTCCATTTACTGCCACAGCTGCAGCAAAAAGCAAATCCGTTCCCAATAGACGATCGATAGCATATGCACCGTCCACTCCACCTGAAATTAATTGGTCAATATTCCTAAATCTAACATCATTATCTAGTAATCCTGTTTGTTCTAGTTGTAGACGATATTTCTGTCTTTTTCGATTAATGTCATGAATTGAGCTTTGCAGTATCCCTCCAATTTCGTTAGTTTTCTGTAACATCTGTTCTACTAACGAGGCAGGAATCTCAAGAAAAGATGGTAATTCGACTTCATACATAGGCATTTACCAAATGTTTATCCAAATTAAAGAAAATAAGGCAACATTGAATAAATTTCAGAAATGGGGCTGAATTGATCTTGTTCTGGACTTTCACGCTCATGTATGTCATATTCAAGATGAACTTAGCTTTATGCCTTTCTAATTGCACAATAAAATCTGCTTTGGCCGTATCCAAATCTATATTTTATCAAAAGATTATCCTATCACATTTTGGAGATGCAATAGATTGACAATCTAATCAAAATTGTATTTTCTCACAAACTTTATTATCTTTTAGATTTAATCAGAATAGTGATGCGGTCTAGATTAACAGTAAACAAGGCATGTATAAATGGCTTATTTGTAGCCGGTATCCTTTTGATTTTTGCTTCATTAATTGGTTCCACAAATCAGAATAATGTTATTGCGCAAATGGTAAACGAAAAGGGATATGAATTACAGGCAATGGGAGGAGGTGCGTATGCAGTTTCTTCAACAGGTTATAATAGCATGTTTTTAGTAACGGGAGATGGTGTCATTGTGGTTGATGTCCCTCCTAGTATAGGCGAAAAGATAAACGAAGCAATAGCTGAGGTCACTAACGAACCCGTAAAATATCTGGTTTACAGTCATGCCCATAAAGATCATATTGGAGGTGCCTACATACTTCCTGCAGGAATAGAAATAGTCGCACAGGAAGATACTTTAAATTTCTTGAAAATGGCAAACGATACTGAAAGACCTTTACCAACACAAATATTTGATAATGAAACAACAATAACCCTAGGAAATGCAACTTTGCAGTTATCTTATGGTGGTCCTTATCATCAGAACGGAAATATTTTCATTTATGCTCCACAACATAAAATATTAATGACAGTTGATCAGTTTTCTCCAGGCGGAACACCTTGGAAACATCTTGCTACAACACCACACGTCCCCTCATACATTCAATCTTATGACCAAGTACTAAATTATGATTTTGATACATATGTATCTGGACATGGTATTGGTACTAAAGATGACGTACAATTAGAAAAGGAATACGTTGCTGATTTGAGGAATAATGCGGGGTTTGCTATAAGTAATGTAAATTTTACTGAAGCAACCAAAAGTGTTGATAAAAGCAACAATGCCGCAGTAACAGAGGCGTACTTTAATGCAATGACAGACGTCTGCGCAAATAGAACTGATGGAAATTGGAAAGACAAGCTACAAGGTGTAGGCGTTTGGACAGATGAACATTGTGAGAAAATGATTATTAGTTTAAGAAACGACTAACTTTAGTTAAAATATGGATAGAGTCCAACAATAATACTGATTTGGGCTATCAGGAATCAGATTTCATCTCCATAATAATTGATGAGAGAAAACTCTATAAATTTACTTATATAGTAGTATATAGCTTTTAGTACGAATGAGCAATAAAACATGGTTGGCAATATTTGCCATTTTCTTGACAAGTATAGGGACATTAGAATTCGCGGGCTTGAACATTATGTCTTCAGCAGTGGCACAAGAAGATAATGCTACATTGGCCGGAAATGTGACGATGGGTGCTGCTAATATGACAGACACAAACATGACGAATGGAACGGGAAACATATCGGGTGTTGAAGATCCATTTTAATAGATAGTAAAAATCAGAAGCCTGAACTATAAACAGCCTTCTGCAATTCTACCCATTTTTTACTGAGGTGCGGCTAAGGGATGGGAAAGACTGGAAATGTTAGCATATCTTAACAAACTTTATAATAAATTTGGATTTGACTCATCGTACAACGCTACCAAGATCTACATAATAGTCTATGCCGTTCTTGCCCTCATTGTAATAGATACGAGCCTTAATCAAAATTCTGAAATGCGTTCCCATCTAGAGACTTCAGGCTTCAGTGTTCCATTATTTGTATGTATGGGAATTGTGGTTATTGGTGGCCAATTATACATTCTACAATTTGTCAGACAGAAAAGCAGAGAAATTCGTAAGAAGGCTGCATATCTTCGCATTTCATACAATATCGTATTTCTTATTCAATTGTTGGTAGTATCGATTCTTGTATTCGTACTGATCCAGCTACTCAGTACTCAACAATACTCTACCATATCTCTAACAGTAGTTACAACGGTGACTTATGGTTTGACTATTGGTCTTATGGCGATCTTTACCATCATATTTTTCTCATGGTATAAATCAAATAGGAACTCGATAGTAATTTTGATTTATGGTTTGTCTTTTGCGGCCGTGGTAATTGCATCAGCTATTTTCTTAACAGGTAGTCTTTACCGACTTATGGAAAAGCCAACTTATATTTCCTCTGAAGATATTGCTCCGGCAAAATCAAAACCAGGGTCATTATTGTATGATCTTGCTAAAATGTACCATTATGCTGATATTGTTTCCTTTCTTTTGAAATGGGTAGCTACGGCATTACTCTTGTATCATTACTCTCAGAAGATGGGAAGGACCAGGTACTGGATGTTGATTAGCCTTCCTTTGATTTATTTTTCAGGTACGTATTTGGACGACTATCATCTATATGAACCTCATACAGAGCTGGACCATCTTTATTGGGACCTCTATACGTCCTTAAACTCTACTGCAGGAGGAATCTTGTTTTACGTAGGATTTGTTGTCGCTGCCCGGCATTTTCACGAGAATATGACTGTTAGAGACTATCTTATAATGTGTGGATTTGGTTTCCTACTTTTTTTCAGTGCAGGTCAGAGCACTTTGGCAAATACTTTATACCCTCCATTTGGTCTTGCAACGATGTCATTATACGGATTATCAACATATATGATATTACTGGCGCTTTACTCTTGTGCGATTTCAGTATCTGAGGACATAGAGCTACGCAAATCCATAAAAAAATCCACACTTCGTGAATCGAAGTTTCTTGAAAGCATGGGCACAGCACAGATGGAAAGGGATTTGACAAAAAGAATAGTGCTACAGGCAAGGGAAGAGCAAAGGATGCGTATACAAAGGTCAGCAGGAATCAAGTCATCATTAACTGACGAAGATATAATCGATATCATAGAGGAAGCCGAAAGGGATGCTAAATAGAAGATATAATAATTTAATTACGGATCGTATCTAAATTATGGTAATTAAGAGTTAGTTAAATTCCTCATTTAGATTTCATGGTCAAATTCGGAGGTCCGAGAAAGTGAACTAATTTTTTGGATCAAATACTTTATGTTAATAATAATGAAAATGATACTAATAATGATACTAAAAATCAAGATTAAATTGCCAAAGACATGAAGACGTTGGAAGAATTTGATTTTTTAGATTAATCAAAGTTAGAACTTTCTAGTTTCTTCAATAAAGTACTTTACCTTGCAACATATAGGAGTAAAAATTAATATCAATTTTGGTTTATTTGATATTAATCATTCATTGAATTTTTCCCGAAATGACTGCTATCAAGATGGCGCTTAGAAACACTATGGTTAAGGCAAGGATTAGACGTCTGAATGTAATTGCATTCATAGGTATTCCTCTTTGTCTACCTCACAGTTAATACCGGACAATTGGCTAGTCTTACAACATCTGAAGTAACACTGCCTAAAACTAGACTCTTGAGTTTAGATATTCCTCTGGGTCCAACAACGATTAAATCAATATGGTTGTCTTTCGCATAGTTTACAATGGCATCAGAAATTTTATTTGAAGCGATAATATCGGTTTTTACCTTTATAATATTTTCTGTATCGCTGTGTTTATGATGTATTTTCTCCGATATTTTAGAAAGATACGCTTGCGCTTGCTTCTTAAGATCAATTACATGGCTTGGAATAGTTGCAGTGTCTAAATTGATCTGTGTTTGGACTACGTAAATGACTATCAGTATTGCGTCATAATCTTCGGCAATTCTAGTTGAATAATACACTGCTTTATCTGCCGCTTTACTGGAATCGTTTATGGCCACAAGAATTTTGGAAAATGTTTTCTTTCTCGTTAATTTATCCATTATTAATCTCCAGTCTTTTCTTGTCAGTTGTTGCTAAAAAGTGATGCTCTTTGATGACCGACTTTCCTAAAAATCACTCAAGAATTTTATAGCATCTGAAGTAAAGACAGAGGTAAAACTGAACGGTAGAAAGGTAGATTTGTTTCTTCCCTGTCAAACGATGAGGATTTCTATACAACTATTTATCCTTTTCACAACAATGTAGATCTTAATGGCATCGTTAGAATTAGATAATCCGGCCGTCATTTTCGTAATAGGTCTAGTGATTTCAACGATTATAATTTTCGTTGTAACCAAGTTATTTAGAGGGAGGACTAACATAGGAAAAGCATTCATAACAGCTCTAATAGGAACGCTAGTTTGAGTTGTTACATACTATCTCTTCGGTCAAGGATTATTGGCAACAGTAGTTGGGGGCATAGCTTGGTTATTTGCATTAAGGGGAATATATGGCCTTAGCTGGACTAGATCTGCAGTTGTTGCTGTTATTATATGGACTGTCTCCTATTTCGTAACAGTTGCCCTTGGTTTACCGACCGCGACTGGTCCGCTATAAATAGAAAACAAATAGAAATTAAACCCAACATTCATCGGGTGGACTGTGCCATTTTAGTGGAACTTGGAAATTTCTAGTTTCTGTATAGGGAACTATCTTCAAATCCATATAGTAAGGGAAATTAATAATATCTTTGATTTTTTAGAATAAATCCCATTTACGACTCGTTGCGATTCAAACGGAATTGAATTTTGCATGTAGCAGGGTTCTATTGCTTGGTATTTAGTTCAATTTGAGAGCAAGGTACACCTATACATTAAAAAACCTAGAAGTCTTAAACAACTTGTGAGTCGTCGTGACGATATCCAGTTGTTAGAATGGTCATCTTGGATAGATTTTAATCGTACTAGCATTGATGAAGTTCCGCAATCAGAGGGAGTCTATAAATTACATGCAAATATGAAGATTTTATTTATAGGAAGTACTAAGAACCTTAGACAATCCCTTATACAAGACCTAACAAATCCTTGCATCAACAATAGCGCTAGGTTCAGCTATGCCAATACAGAGACAGCAGATAAAATAGTAGAGAACCTTTTGGATGAATATCGAAATAAGCATGACGGAAAGTTGCCCTTATGTATGGAACAATGAATGTATGTTCTCAAAAAGTATATGATACTTGTTTAACTGACATTTCTGGCTAACACATTTGATAAATGTTTCTACCAATTCTCATTGTTGTTTTCTTACCAATATGTTGTTACCATCTATTTTTACCTCATATTTTGAAACTGCTGTCGTTGCAGGAGGCTTTGTCGGCTCACCAGTCCTAATATCAAACTTTGATCCATGCCACGGACATTCAACTTCAAATCCTTCAAGTGTTCCCTCATCCAATGGCCCGCCGACATGAGTACACACATTTCCTATGGCATAATAATTTCCTTCTGTATTAATAACACAAATTTTTTCACCATCTACTTCCACTCCCTTCATAGATGACATCCCTATTTCTCTTGATTCAGCAACCTTAACAAAATCCCCAGACATTTTCTACCTTTATTATTCCTCGAAATACTATATAATCAATTGCTAGTACAAGCATAAGGATTGAATGTAATGATGTGATCATCAATAGGCAGAATGCTATCGTTATAGAGTTCTGATATAAGAGCATAGTTTTAAGCTTAATTTTTTTCTAATTTTTGAATTCATTAAAATTGGATCAGACTCAATTTTCTTGTGTTCCAGGCGACCCTTTCTAAAGCGTACTACTAAAGCAACATATGCTACTAAACTAAAGAAAGTTTAATTCTGAAATGAGGGTCTTGCCCCCAGCAGTGAACCTACTGTTGGTGTTTCTTCAAGATCAAGATTGATGGTAAGCACGTTTGATATTGACCTCGACTTTGTAGCATCTGTGAATGTAACATTGGCAGTTACGCTAGTCAGTGATTTGTCTTTAAAAGTGGTCTTAAGTGTTTCAGTACCACCATCACTCTGAGCAGTAAAACCGCTCGGAAATGAAGTAATTTTTAAGAGTGTTCCGTTAGGAGCATAGACATACATTACTGCATTTATCACCTGATTCTGTAGCGATTCATCTTCAACAGAATAATCAATATTTACCCGGACTTGGTTTGCATCAGTATTTGTTAGAGGTGTGAAGCTTGAATTCCCTGCAGAAATGGTTATGCCCGGAGTACCTTGTGAGAATGCATACGGTGCAGAAACTGCTACAAAACTCAAACCAAGTATCGACAATCCAAGACCTAACATAATCATATAATTAGTTAATTTTGTCATAGCTGCTTATTCATCCACAATCACTTACCCAACATCAATAAAAAAACTTTACTTTTGAAATTCCAAATCCCAAATCCCACCTTTCATTCGACTCTGAATTTCATTAAGACTGTATCATAACCAATTGTGATTAATTCAGCTCTCGATTATCGTTTTTCGTTTCAGCTCTTCTGTCAAGATGCAGATTAGCTTTTAGCATGATTTCGCTCAGCTTTCGTTCATCAATTTTAGGAGAATTAAATTTGCTTCCATTTTCCAACTGTGATTGATTTTGAATGATATTTTAATTTAATCGATCCAAAACGGAAATGACACTTTCAAATTTAAAATCTTGTATCCGTAGATATCGATTGTTACCTAAGAAGATGGCGATTCTAAAATGTGGTTCTTTATGCAATAGGGGATCAAAGCTTTGGATTCTTTTGTTTGGAAATCTAAATCACAATTATGCAAAAAATTGGTGAAGGTTCATTGAGATAGTTCCCTTGTATTAGGTTTCTTGCCTGTTATTTAGTTACTTCTAATGTCTATTGCAGATAGTTTACAAATATTTAATAATAATGCGAATGTCTTAGAATTGAATTTTAATGGTAGGAATGATTAAGAAGAATCTCAACCGTGGACCGGATGAAACAAGAAAATTTGAAAAGGGCAAAGTAGATATCGCAACTTTTAGTGATGTTACGATTGGAAGAGCCGAATTTGAGCCTGGCTGGAGTTGGGAGAAATGTGTCAAACCGATAGCAAAAACCAATAGTTGTGAAGCACCACACACCCAATACGTGGTATCTGGAAGAATGAAAGTTGTTATGGATGATGGTACCGAAGAGGAATTTGGTCCTGGTGATGTTGGAATTATTCCACCTGGTCACAATGCGTGGGTAGTCGGAGATGAGAAATGCATCACAATTGATTTCACAGGTATGACGACATATGGAAAAAATCAATAACTGAATACTCAAGTCCCATATTTTTTCAATTCAAGACGGCGAATATGGTCTAACGTTCCTTCTTATGATATATTTCGCAATAGAGCTATATTTCCCACGATGCAACGACTTGTTCAGGACTAGTCATACTCATCCTGACGCCGAAACCATATGCCAGTTTCGGCACGTCCCCTAGGAGCGCGGTCTAGCCATTGGTACATTCCCCAAAGCACGTCAAGACCTCACGCATATGTCGAATAGGTGTGTGATATACGATACCATCCTTCAGTACGAATGCACTCATTCCCGGTCTCTCGCGGGTATTTGTGAGTACGTCGGTCCCTGCCATGGCGGCGATCTCTGTCGCAGGTCCTTGATCATCACCTGATCGCCATTTTCTAGCAGTCTTTCCTGCAAGCGAATCACCTGTCACCTTTTCTCGCTAGGAATTATATTCAATGCCTCCCTCACGCTGCTGTTCCTCAGTGAACCAAACATTAAAGTCGAAATTAAAGTCGCTGCCTTGTGAGGATGCTCGGGGAATGTCCATCCCATTCGGCGCTTGTACGCCTGCAGCTTCGCAAGAGGGGCGAGCGATACAGTTGAAAGTGTAACATCGTGGTTAGCCAGATGTACTTCCAAGTCATTAAAACCGCCGGCTATTGCTGAACAGGCTGGACATTCCGCAGTATAATCTGGTCCAAACATAAAGTGATAAATAAGTAACTGTGATCGCCCTCGAAATAGATCTGCTAGGGGTGCGTTCCCTTCTTCGGTATCAAATCGATAGTCATTTTTATCCTAACGCAGGGCAGCTTTTGCCGTCGCCGGGCAAGTTCATCGCTATGTCGTGTGAGATCCTTTTCAGCTTCTAGTAGCTTGAGCCTTACTGATAGCCATTGTTTACGTGTCCCCTTTTTATGTTTCATCAATGCCTCTCCAAAAATACTATTTTCCAGTGCATTTTCAACTCCAGTAATTATACGGTTACGGTTACCCTCTACCATACATTGAGCATTACCATCTATAGGAACTAATCCAATGTCAGCTTCAGGATCAGACATTCTGAAATACCTGTTATGACCATTATTCGATCCTACAAACACGCCGAATATCACCATTGAAGTTATAATGTTATAGTGTCTTATATAGCATATATTAGTTTGATAGTGTCTTAATCCCCCGTCATAACAGAACCATCACGTTGAGATATCAATTGACATGACCTTGAGTTCATAGAAACGTTACCAAAGGGATAAAGCCCATCATATTATTGTTGCAGCGACGTCAATTACATAATTATGATCCGTGACTAATAAACGGACAAAATTAACTCGGGCCCGGAGGGATTTGAACCCTCGACCTGACGCTTAGGGGGCGTCCGCGCTATCCATTTTGCGCTCATCTCAATACTTGAAATGATCTGCGCTACGAGCCCGAGAAATTTGAATATCGATGTAAATATAAAGATTCAACTTTGCAATTCGTCATATCTTACATCCATAGTCCACATTAGCTCAGTTTCAAGCAAGTATAACTTACCCGTAAATGGTCAAACATAACCATAAAATTCATAATGTCATCCTTGTATCAAATATCTTCAATCAATAAATCCTTGTTACGACAAAATATTAATCATTACTAAGTATAACGCAATAAACATAACTGCATTTTGCAAGCGTTTTTTCAATACTTTTTATAAAATTCATCCTTTGCATTTTTCTCAGTTTCGTTGATACCCCATAGAAACTCTACATAATTCTGAGCAAATATGGTTACAAGAAATCGGAATAGGTCTTCTACGGATTTATATCCATATTTCTCCATAAGCTTGTTAACATTTTCTTCATCTTTTGGGGACAATTTTATTCTAAGTTCTTTCATCCGCTACCACTATATATTAAAAGGTATTTTAATTAATTCTTGCTGATTCTCTTGGCTTAGAAATTGAAACTCCATTATAAGCAGCAGGTCTTAGAAATTCTTGCATTTAAATTTGACAATGTTCAATTAAATGAGCACTAAACCACCGAAATTTGAAGGCAAAATCTTGCAATCAATATAAGAAATACTAGGGATATCAGATTATGAGTGAAAACATAAGATGGCAAGAAGTCCTGAATAAAAGGGCTATCGGGATAGATAAGTGCGATTTAGGTAAAGTCGAACAAATAAATGATGACATGATAATTACAAAAAAAGGTTTGATTAACAAGAGTAGATACTTGATGCCAAAGAAACTAGTAGATAGGTTTGATGGAAATATACTTTATTTCAAAATTATGAAGGCAGAGGCCAAGCAATTTCGGCAGAACGAGCTAATACAATAAGAAATAACGTAAATGAAAAACTAGTAGATATCCGGTTTACACATCAATTATTAGGTCATTATCATCCTTGCTCATGATAAAAATTATCGCAAGATATAGTAGGATCTACATTATGGCCGTAAACAAAAATAAATAGAATGATAAAGCTCGTCTAGTCAGAGATTGAAGTGAGATTTTAGCTGGAAATGAAAACATCCCAAGACATTCCATTAACATATAACGAGAATGAAAATTGTATTAAAGTCACTAATCTCAAAAAGCAATATGGCAAAGGCAAGCCTTTAGTTATAAATGGCATCTCTTTTGCGGTAAAATACGGGACTGTATTTGGTTTTTTAGGTCCTAACGGCGCCGGAAAGACTACAACACTTAAGATTCTTACAAGTCTTCTTAATCCAACATCTGGTGATATTACTATATTTGGTAAAGATCTTTTTAAGAAACAATCAGAAATCAAACGAAAGATTGGAGTTGTTTCTCAGAATCCCAGTTTTGAGGCAAACCTAAAAGTAGAAAGGTCGCTTGATCTTTATGGGTTGTTGTGGGGTCTAAATGATAGAAAAGCAAGAAAAGATAAAGTGAAGGAAATATTGAAAACTTTTGATCTAGAATCTATTAAAAATTCAAAAAACGATGAACTATCGATAGGTCAGAGAAGAAGAGTGCAGCTTGCCCGAGAATTTATGCATGACATGAACCTGCTTTTTCTTGACGAACCTACTGTGGGACTAGACCCTTCAGCAAGACGTATGCTTCTGGACCATATAAAAAAACATGTCAAGTCAGGACTGACCGTTTTTTTCACTACCCATATTATGGAGGAGGCAGAATATTTGTGTGATGAGATTGCAATAATAGATAACGGAAAAATAATCGCGTTTGATACACCAATTGGACTAAAACAAAGATATGGACGTATGAATAAATCTATAGAAATTACCTTCAAGGACAACCTAAATGAACCATTTGTAAATATTTTAAAAGATATAGTAAAGGAGAACAAAAAAGTTAGCGATGATGATGAACTTAACTACACTTATCCGGAAATTACTTTGAAGGGTGGGAATGCAATCAAGATCAAGGTTAATGACATTGAAAAAGTTATTTCTGAGATATTTCTAATCGTTCCAAAAAATGGTATGGAGATAGAAAATATTTCGGTGAATTCACCATCACTGGAAGAGATTTTCCTATCTATCGTGGGAAATTCAAAGGACAATTTTAATAAAAGATGAGTAAAATGAATTGAAATTTACAGATAAGTACGTTTTTGTATCGGGGATCTTACTTTTACTATATAGAAATCTTTTTGCAGCTATAGATAAAATGTTTTTCATATGGCAGATATTATTTCCCGTTTTTCAAATTTACATAATGGGTTATGCGTATTCTGCCTTAATAGGTGATCAAGGAATTAACATAGGAACATCATCCATCTCTTATGTTGCGTTCTTGACGACAGGAATGATGGGATTCAATGTGATGCAGGGAAGTCAAATAGCTGGTACTATTTTTTGGAATGATAGGAAAAATGGGATGTTTCATCAAATTTTGGCAATGCCATTTAATAAAATACAGTACGTAATCGCAAATCTAGTAACACTCATAGTTATAGGACTGACAAGCGCAACAGCTATAATCTTAATAGGTTTGCCAACCATTTTTCAGGATATGAATATAACCGTATGGGGAATATCATACACAATATTTGCACTTGTAGCAGGATCCATATTTTTTGGCTCGTTCACGATAATTCTTTCAACAAAGATGAAAAGTAGTGAGACATATAATGTATTTAGTAACGGTCTATTCATATTTTTCATATTTGTTAGCTCAGTGTTCTATCCTGCAGAGGGTTTACCTCAGCCTTTATCGGCAGCGTTCTATTTCAATCCACTAACATATATAGCTGATATTACCAGAGCAGGGATATTCTCGCACATAGATGCATTTACAAATCTAGAAGTACTTGCTTTAACATTGTTTTCCGTTGGTGCATTTGTTATTGCTACCAGAGCAATGGTAAAGTTACAGATCTAAAATAAATTGACTAATCTAATTCAACATGGATAGTTTTTACTTATTAGCCTAATACGGTCAGTTCTAGTTTTAACTGACTCAGAAAAGTACATTAGACTGTATCCAGTAGGGTTTAGAGAATATAATCAGTGATGAAACTACAGCGGAGTCATCGTGTCGATTAGTCTTGCGTTTGTTATCTGGCCGTCTTTTTCGCTAATCAAAAAGTCTACAGTGTATTGTAAACCTCCAAGTAAGAAAGTTATCTGAGCGTCCCAGGCTTCTCTATTCTGTTCATTTGGAAATGGAAGAAGAGTTCTAATTCTAAAAGCTTCAATATCGCCCCCATACAGCGCTTCGGCTGCTTTTCTTGCTGCTGATTCAACTTCTTTTTCGGTGTGGACCGGATTCATAAATCAAATTGTATTTGCAAAATATATAAGCATTATTATTTTCAAACATAAGATAATTTGGAAACTAAAATAGATTATAAAGTCGTGAAAGTGATAGCTTTTGCGCGGCTTGCGTAGTCGCCACCTTTCCATCAACTTTTACAACATATGTCTCTGGATCGATTTCTATTTTAGGTATCAAAT
>JAICFW010000032.1 GCA_025923455.1 Nitrososphaeraceae archaeon
ATATCATGATCATTTTGTCTAGATAATATCCAGAACATATTTCATTCTCATATAATAAAGCTTATTGCTAATAGTAATCCACATATCCTAGAATAAATTATTGAGTTTGCCATACTTGAGACTAGCTGAGAAGGTTCATTAAACCTCTTCAACTTGTAAATTGCCTTGACTGCAAATGGTATCGACAATAGACCAATAGTAGAGAATAATGGGATTAGATTAAAAATAGCGCCCCCTATAATCATTCCAGATGTTACAACTATCAGACCTGCAAAGATTTTTACCGAGTTTTGTTTACCAGAGAGAATAACCAAAGTACGTCTGCCACTTTTCTTATCGGCCTCATAATCAGGGAATGATGTTACTAATAGCACGACAGCAGACAAAAGTCCAATAATGATTCCAACGAAGACCGAAGTTAAATCAATCGTATCGCTTTGGATATAATACGACCCCATTACTATCATGCAACCTTTGATTGCCACAAAAAGTTCTCCTAAGCCGGCATTAACTATATTTGTAGAGTAAAAATATATGGAAATAATTGCAAAAGATAATAGTATTAATATGACAATCCCGTTTATGGTAACAAAATACAATCCTGTTAAACCCCCTAAAATCAAGAATACAATCCCTACACAATAAATAAGCCTAGGATTAATGAGATTTTCGGGTAGAACACCGGTCCCACCACTATACCTCGTTCTCTTTGTATTGGTGTCAATTCCCCTCTTAAAGTCAGAATAGTCATTTAGCAAATCAACACTAATATGCAAACACATTATTCCAAAATAAGTTAGTAACGCATATCCAGGATCAACAGCTCCAGTCTTCCAATAACTAATGGCAATTCCATTACTAACCGCTATGATTGATGCCAGGATGAATTTTATTCTTATTGCTCTAAACCAAAGAAATACAATGCTCTTTATTTTTAGGAACTTCTCGGAACAGGACAATCTAATTATCTCATAGAGAATCTCTGACTTAAATATTGAATGTTCTGAATGAGATTGTCGGTTCGTTAATTACTTGCAAAATTATCCTAATTTCATAGGCCATATCCAGGAAGAATTACTTCTAGATTTGAGGATAGCCTCTTTAGTGCTGTTGTTTTTTCTTGCTGAGTTATTTCTCCTCCTTCAATTGCCTCTCTTAAGAACCTGATTGACCTGTCAAACGTATTTCTATTAATTGGGAAAGGAACGCCATCCTTACCTCCATGTGCAAAACTAAATTGTACTGGATCTTCCCAAGAAGTTTTCGAACCGTAAATTAACTGGGAAATAAGAGCAAGCGCCCTTATAAGGGATGGTCCAACTCCGTCGATAGTAACAAATTCTTCATAATTTCTTGGTTGAATGTCATATATTTTCTTGACGGTGTTCCAATTAAGATGTCTTGGCATTTCGTAAATTAAATCGATGTTATTTACTAAATTGTGTTCGAAGATCCAATCGTCCATCGTTTTGGTTTTAGGTATTTGTAATTTCTTTATGGAAGAGATCAGATTTCTTGGATTTCCATTTACAAGATCAACAGTTGTTTTTTGTGTCTCGATTGAGTCATGGTCTGTCATGTCCAACACCCCCGGATGTATTTTATCACAAATGATTCCTGAATGAGGTTCAGATAAGAATGAAGAATTTATCTTTTCAGAAATCCAGTGATATCTTCTAGCCATCTTGATGTCAGAATTCATCCCCTGTTGTATTATGGTCCAATCCCCTCTTTCATCGAAGAAAACCGCATGATGATAGAGGTCGTAACAATCTTGAACAGCTGAATTGTCGACTTTTGCAGTTATTTTGTCAGCGTAGAGAAGATCGGATATTTTCTTACCAGACATATTTGCAGATATTGCTAAATTTGGAATTTGGCTCCTTGAAGATAATGATTTTTTACCTTTACCACCCGCAATCATTATTCCATGATCCACCAGGTTTATTGATCGTTGTAGTACACCTGTAACAACGGTCGTCAACCCTGATGAGTGCCAGTCAAATCCTAAAACGCAACCAAATGATTGGAACCATAACGGGTCTGCTAATCTCTTCAAAAACTCAGTTGTTCCGTAATCTTCAATAAGAATTTTTGAAATCGAAGAAGCAAGTTTTTTCATCCGTACAAGTAAGTATTGTGGCGGGTGTCCATGATGTAGTGGCAACGTTACGGATGACCTGTTTATCACTTTCAAATTTCATACAGGTCAAACTATCTTATATCATGAGAGGGTAGCATGGTAACCAAAATGTCTCGCTTTTCAATCGATTTATAAATGAGAAACGTATGTTTAGAATAATTATCAATGAATTTTGATACCTTGGTTCAAATTGCAGTAGGCCTGTTTATTGCAGGGCTATTCCTAACTATATTACATGAGAAAATGAACGTCAAATCAAGTCAGGATCCTGAAGCAGAAAAATCGAGAAGTTGAATGAATGTTATTGATCAGCAGATCTTAGAGTCCTTTAGCCGCGAAGGATTTCAGAATCTTACAAAAATTCAAAAAATTTCTTATCCAGTAATTTCACGCAACCAAAATTGCCTTCTAGTTGCTCCCACAGGATCTGGCAAGACAGAAGCTTCTATGATTCCCATACTTTCTCTCCTTGAAAACGAGAGAGCAAGAAATCCCCATTTTGTCGAAGATAATGCAGTTTTTGTACTGTATATCACACCTTTAAGAGCACTGAATAATGACGTTCATCGGAGAATAATTGATTATGCAAAAAGGAGAAACCTTGACGCTCAAATAAGACACGGAGACACGACAAGAACAGCTAAACAGAAGATGGTAAAAAAACCTCCCCACATTCTCATTACTACACCTGAATCTCTCGGGATAATACTTACGCAAGAGAAATTCATGGCGTTTCTGAAGCATCTAAGATGGATTATTATAGATGAAGTTCACGAGCTAATCGGCAATGAAAGAGGAACGCACCTAACTGTCAGTCTTGAGCGCTTACAAAACTTGAGTACCCATAATCCTGTGAGAATAGGTTTGTCTGCAACAATTGGAAATCTAAAAGCCGCCGGAAATTTTATTGGTGGAACGGACAGAAAATGTTCCATTCTTGTGGACAATACTATCAGAAATTATGATATTGATGTAAAGTATCTCAAGGGTTCGATAAGTAATGTGGCCAAATTTGTATTTAATTATTTGACTGATAACAAGATATGTGGATCTGTGTTACTATTCACAAATACTAGAGACGAGGCAGAATACATTGGAACTACAATCAGGAATCAAAACAAGATCCCAGTTGAAGTTCATCACGGATCACTTTCAAGGGAAACACGTGAGGAAACTGAAGAAAAACTTAGACAGGGACTTACTGGTATTGTTGTTTGCACTTCTTCACTGGAGTTGGGTTTGGATATTGGATCTGTAGAACTAGTAATTCACTATGGATCATCCAAACAGGTTTCAAAACTAGTACAAAGGATCGGCCGAAGTCGACACCTCAATTACAAATCCGCAAAAGGGTTGATAATAGCAAACAGCGGAGATGACGAGTTAGAATGCTTGGCTATAATTAATAGAATGAAAAAGAGATCATTAGAAATACAAAATACTCATACAAACTCGTTGGATGTGGCAGCGCATCATTTAGTAGGATTTGTAATGTCAACATCAGAACCGAAAAATTTAGATGAGGTTTACCAAATCATTAAAGGCGCGTATCCTTTTAGAGAACTTGCTTTTTCGGATTTAGAGCAATGTGCGGTCTTGTTAGATAATTTTAGAATCATAAAGTACTACCCCAACAGTCAGACTTATGCTCGAAGAATAAAATCATACAAATATTATTTTGAGAATATTTCAACCATACCCAACATGGTAAAATTTGAGGTCATCGATGTGATAAGGAAGAAAAGGATAGGAACTTTGGATCAACAGTTTGTAGGTGAATTTGGCGAAAGAGGTAACGTCTTTATCTTGAAAGGTACTCAGTGGAGGATTGTAAGTGTCGATGAAAACAAACTTCAAGTCAATGTCGAACAGGTTTTTGGATCTCCAATAAACATCCCGCATTGGGTAGGAGAAATGATACCTGTGGATTATGAAACTGCGGCACAAGTTGGTGAACTCAGGAATAAAGCTCTTGTGGATAACAATTTAGAGCTTGGATCAGACATCAAGAACACGCTACAGAAAATCCCTATAGTTCCAGATGCTAGTAACATAGTCATAGAAAGTGTGAACTCTAAAAACGCGCTTGTAATCCATTCTACTCTTGGAACAAAGATAAACAACACATTATCATCACTATTTTCAACGTTTCTAGCATCGTATGTAGGACATCTGGTAGAAACAAAGTCAGACCCATATAGAATTCTATTAAGTTCGTCTGTCAGATTGTCGAAAGGAAATATTGAAAAAATTCTTTACGATGAATATGACGTAGAGACGATACTTATCACTTCTTTAACTAATACATATAATTTGAATTGGAGAGTCTGGACGGTCTCCAAGAAATTTGGTCTTGTTGATAAGAACGCAGTATACGACAAACGAATGGCCCGATTCATATACGATAGATATTCTAAGACTCCAATAAGCAAAGAATCGTTAAGAGAGTTGATTCACGATAAGTTCGATGTAGAAGCTACGCAGGAGATATTGCGAAAGATAAGGAATAAGGAAATACTAATTCATTGGCTAGACTTGTCGGCTTTTTCACCGTTGACTAATAGCATTATTGAACATCATTCTAAATCATCATCTTCACCGTTGAGCATCGAACGCGGAGTTTTAGAGCTTATTAAAGAGAGACTTGAAAAAACCAAACATCGATTGATATGTATTCGTTGTGGTAAATGGGAGAGATTGGTTGAAACAAGGGAAATATTGGACGCAATATCATGCAAAAAATGTGGATCGAAACTAATTACGACTACTTTTTCTTCCGATTATGAACTTTCCAAAATAATCTTGAACAAACTTAAGGGGACTGAAATAAATTCTGAACAGAATCACAAATTTGAGAGGGCTTGGAAAACTGCGTCATTGATAAACAATTTTGGCAAAAAGGCATTAACAGTCCTATCAGGATATGGAATTGGAGACGAGACAGCTGCTCGCATTTTGCGCAATTATGTAGACGATGAAAACTTGTATAAGAATATTTATGACGCCGAAAGACAATATGTTACTAATAAGGGTTTCTGGAACGATAAGTAATAAGACATGGATGGAAATAATACATTATAAAATTTCCATGTTCCTGGCTTTTGGGCCTGTTTAGTCATGGGATGCAGAAGTGATATCGATGGCACGTAAAAAAGTTAGTTAGGCCAGCTGATATGATATGTCAGTTTAGTAACAAATTAAACATTTTCATCTTTTGACGTTATGCAAGATAATGATGATATCTCCCCTAATACAAATAATAGGCGATTGAGATAGTATTTCCATAAATAATCAATTTGATACTTGTACCAAAAAATTTAAAATACTTGTAAAGCAACTGATAGGGCTCGGCTGAACGATAAACAAGTAACAACCAACCAATCCCATCAGTTGCCTGTGTTTAGAGCGTAACAAATGATTAGTAGTTTTATATAAGGAATTGAGAAGAAAGCTATAGAACTTGACCCTTCAATATTTCCTTTTTGACAGCGAGAATGGCAAGTTAAGTTTCTGAGTTTAGCTAAGAAAGGTAATTGATTGGGCAATCTGGGATAGGCCCGCCTTTGATTTTCTGGACTGGATAATGTTGCGGGCTGAAGAAATACCCTCTAAAAACGTAGAGGGTGAACTGTTTGCAAACTATCACAAATCATTATTTGAATAGGCTTATGCTTGATAAATTGATGAAATAAAGAAGAAAGATTCTTTATTTGAATCTGCAGTTTTAGATAGCTAATTGCGAATTTTGGATTGGATATTATATCAAGTCTGTGTTAACGGTCGGATCAATGATATAATAAAAAAAGTTAGGAATTACTATTCCTCGTTCCCTTCAGCATCAGCATCTTCTGATTCCTCTGCCTCTACCTCAGAGTCACCCTCATCATTCTCCTCTATAGGATTAGGACTTTCAGTTATATCCTGAGTTTCAGTGGACGTGCTTTTGGCATAGATTAGTCCACCTAACTCTCCGTCCGGATGTTCATTTGTAATAATACTAACATATGTCTGATTAGTGGCCATTGCGGATTGAAGATCTGACACACTTTTTCCTTCCATGGAACCTACAAAGTCAGAAGCAGTAAAGTTTCCTTTAATAGCGACTCCGTCCGACCTTTTACTCTTATCGCCAGTATTTAACAAATCCACCACCGGATCCCCATTTTGTCCGATTGTTCCCATGATTATTTGAGCACCTGAAACATCTGTTATCCCCGTTATATTGATCTTGGAGGTAATCGCGTCATCTTTTAACTTGAAATTGGCTACACCCTCTGCTGGGGAATCAACAGGTGGAACTAAGTTATCTGCGTCAAGTTTCGCTCTAAACTTATTCTGTGCATAGGCGAAATTTGAGTATATGGCTGAGACTAGCAGCATCGTTAACAGCACCCCAATTATGAAGGCTAAATGTAGTGTTTTATGGTTTTGCATTAAGAAAATTGATAGCCTACTGCATATAAATTTTGACGGACCTTGACCAGTTGTATCCATTCATAACCTAAGTCAGTTTTGAATTTTTTTATAATTTGTTGCTCTCTGATTTATCAATGTGCCCAGATGTACTAAGAAAGACTAGTGCACGTGCTCGCACGATAGTAAGAAGCCTTATCTATAATTATAATTATTGCGGCAATAGCCTTATGTGTCATTTTGATCTTCATGCAGATCCAATCTAGTAATCAATCTTATAAAATCGAGAACTTCAATGCACTCTGGAATCAATCGTTAGCAGATTTTCGCAGTGGTAAGACAACAATAGACGAATATTGCACAAAGCGTGTTCATGATGTGGACTTTTGCAACCGATTTTGGAGTCTACAATACTTGAGTTAAAGAACATCGCAACCCTTACTGGTTCATCAGTTCTAACTTTTTAATATTTTATTGTTCATAAAATAAGGAGAATGACAAAGACCCTTTACCTATTGCAGTCCCACAAGTTCAGCACTGAGAACATTCAAGCAACCTTAGCATGTCCAAAATGCGAAGAGACTTTCAAAAAAGAATTTCCTTTAGATCTCGAGGGACAGATAACAGAATTCAAATGTCCCGT
Organism: Nitrososphaeraceae archaeon; assembly: GCA_025923455.1. Taxonomy (GTDB): domain Archaea; phylum Thermoproteota; class Nitrososphaeria; order Nitrososphaerales; family Nitrososphaeraceae; genus TA-21. The sequence continues at coordinate 7,200 of JAICFW010000032.1, forward strand.
ATGTAATTCTGCTAGCGAGGCTGACCTTCCTTCAAAGGGCATAGAGGAGCAAAAGGAATTTGAAGGCGATCTCTACGAGGTGGGAGAGGAAAATATTGAAGAAGAATTCGATGAAACTTATTGAAGTAAACAAACTAATTCTTTGCTATCCATAAATACAAAAATTATGTATATGTATTTATGTCCGTAACTAGGGCATATTCAGTTTGCAACTATTCCCGCCTGTCAGACAAAATTATTTATTATCTATCGTTTCAAAGTATTATGTTCCTTATCAAACTGATGGGAGAATTGGTTTATCTGCTGCATTATTCGGTAAAACAACCTCCCATCAGTCTAATTTTCAGTAAGAATGACTCGTTGTTATTACCTAATCGGAGAGATTAATGACTTTACGAGTTTGGGCCCATTTGTTCTAGTCATAGTTTTAAACCTTATATCAAATAAAATAATATTTAATGTAATGGTAAAATTTCATACGGATCAAGCCGTACCTTCTACTGGGATATACCATTTTGCTGGACATATTCAAAACAGTGCCTGTCAGCCTGCAGAAAACGAAAAAAGAATAGAAATAGTCGCCGGAGAAATTTTCCCACCTTGCCTACACTGCAAAACTGGTGCATTTTGGGAAATCAAACTGTAAGCCTGAAGAAAAATTATGAGTATTGAATTTGTTTCTGTTGGCTAGAGCATCCAATGCCCTCCTCCCCTCATTTGAGATTTAGATTTTTATTTTTAAAAAGCAGAATGCTAACACAAATCCTTATTTGTCATAGTGTTAATCATAAACAAAGGAAATTCGAATGATGGTGAAAATTTACTATCTTTATTTTATGATTACTACTCTTTCTGTTTATTCTATTACTGTGACCAGTTTTCAGGCATTCGCCGTGGAGGAGATTTGGGAAGACTATGAAACGATGGGAGAAATGGTAAAAGACATTAGAAACGGAGATAAGGATGACGACAACGTAGACTATAACAAATTCAAGGATTCTGTAGTTTACAAGAATGCAAAGGAAGATGTGAGAAACTGTATAGATTTAGCTAACAAGGTTGGAGAGAAATTGGGAGATTATGAAATAGTACGTTGTTTTGAGAATACAAATTACTTTGAGGAAAAATATGTTGATGATGAAGAAGGTCAAAATACGGAAGAAGTAAATCGACAGGTTAGTGACAATCAAAATATGACTCGAAGTAATGATGTATCTGATGCGGATCGGCAACAGCAGGAACAAGAACAGCAACAACAGCAGAAGCGACCAACTTCGAATACATCTGATACGTTGACTTCCGACGATATTACAGACGGTATTACTGAGAATAACTTGATTAATGAACTAGTAAAAACAGGCAAGTTCACACAAGATGAAGCTAAAGAATTTGTGAGTCAAAATATGCTGAGCGGAGCTAACATTACATCAACTTCCGATGCCACCGCTAATGAGACACAAGCAACTCACACTGATAAACAACGAGAGGAACAAGAACAGCAACAACAGCAGGAGGAACAGGTGGATCAAAATCAGACTCGGCCACAAGTAATGGTAAATGCGAGTCAAACAGAGACTTCTGAATCTGACTCCAATTCACTAAAAGGTTGTGACTCTTCGTATCCAGAGATCTGTATCACAACATATTCATCCAAATTGATTTGCGCTGATATTCCATTTAGGGATTTCAAAGTGATATTGCCTGATCCTCATGGTTTTGATTCTGATGCGGATGGGATAGGATGCGAAGAATGAAGATTGCGGTTGACAGATGACTAATATGATAATTTTTTAAAATGATTATTGTGGATATCATCCAAATACAAGTTTTTTCTCTAAATTTGATATTATTGATAATAGTATAATTTATAGAAAATAATAATCGAACAACCAACTATTTGTTACATTCAGCAAATTAGTCAGTCAACCATTATCCGATACCTTATACGAGATCAATAATCGACGAATCCTTCCTGAGTGTCAGTTCTAGTTTTCCTTCTCTGCCAGTATTTAGTAAAGCACCTATGATTCTTATTCGATCACCAACTTTTACCTTCCCCAGTTCAGTGCTACTATCACGCCAACCAACAAGTCGAATTTCACCAGTATCATCACCTATCAAGGTATCTGTAACTGAAACTAATTCCCCAGTTTTCGTATTGACTTGTGCGGTATTTGGTTGCTGCAAAATGATTGATTCTACAATGTATGATTCGCCTACTGTTTTTATATCCTTTATTTTAGCAACACATTCCTCAAGCGCAGGAAATGATTTGTTTTCTACTAATTCCAAGTACGAATCTTCTTTTAGAAATACCATATTACCAAATATCCGGCTGGGTATACAGTCCAATATTGAATTGGGAGTTACTTTATCTGAAACTCCTTGAAGGATGACATAAACCAATTTTTTATCCTTATCTATACCAACATAATTTACACTGCCATTCTCTGTTCTTCCCTCA
>JAICFW010000033.1 GCA_025923455.1 Nitrososphaeraceae archaeon
CACGGGAGCATTACCAGTTGCTGCAAATATCGCAACAACATTAGTGCAAAAAAATATAGTAAAGAGTACACCTAAGCAAATTAACTTTCCATTTTCAGATGAATTTCATAACTCATGATTAAGCTAACACAAAGTGTAATAGAAGACCCATACCTTATATTATATTAAGGTAATTTTGAAATAAATAGTGAGGGGTTGTCGTCTAGCTTGGTATGATGCCAGCCTCGGGCGCTGGAGGTCGTCGGTTCAAATCCGACCAGCCCCATGTTGATCTTTACATTTTATTTAGTCCCACTTCCATAAATAATAATAAGAGAATTGTTAGCCAAACTATCCCCTAATGCTAAAATCCAGGATGTTACCTCTCCATATTACATTTTCAAATAATCAATTAGGTCAGAAGTTACAAGAAAATATTATGAGAGGAGAATAAGGACATTTTTTGATTTTATTAAATTTCTTCCAAATTCTGAAATAGAGAAACGATGTAGTGTTTTCCCTCAGAAAGCAAAGAAGAACGACGAGTGGGCTGTTGCAAATATAATCAAATTCCTCCAATACGAGAAGGAAAGAGTAGAAGGTGGGGAAATTACAGCTGCTACGCTAAGCAACTTTGTTAAATCGATCAAACTTTATTGTGAAATGTGTGATATTGCAATTCACTGGAAATTTTCAATTGAAGCCAAAATAAATCTAAAATCATTAAACAATCCTGATAAATTAAAAGTTGTTGTCTGAGCCAACGGAGAAAAGGAAACTAGATATTTGACCGATAGGGATCTAGATTCAAATACTGCTATCGTTTCATCTGAATTTAATAAAAAGTACGATATAGTTACTGTTGCTAGTACAGATGAATATTTTGTTTGCGCATATGCCATTAATCCAGTAACAAATCAGATGGAATCATATTCTTGTGTAGAGGGAAATGTTTAACATTCAGACGGGAAAAACACGGTAAATTTAGGTTCAGGACATAAAAAGACCTTATCGACGGGATCGTTCCAATCTGTCAGCGGTGTGGCCAAATAAATAGTCCTACCATTAATGTCTGGATACCACTTTCGGATAGAAAGGATGTAAAGGAAATCAAAGTGGTCACTATGATTAAAGGTGAATTTGAGACAAAGACGATAAATGCATGAGAGTTACTGAAAAAATCTGACGACAATACTTTGATGGTTCCAGTGGTTTATGACAAGAGCCCCGAAACTGGTCCCATTCAGCAGGGAGATTTGTTTTTCGTTGTGTATCATCTACTGAGTTAAATCCACCTGGAGGAACAGAATGTGAGCATAGAGAAACATCACACACATTTCACACACACAACATAGTAGCAAGATAGACCGACTGTTTACTGAGCCATCTTAGTAGCAAACTCGTTCTCACGTCTCTCATTGAACTGAGAAGGCAGTTATCCTCAGAATCAACTCGGGATATCATTCCACAATGTATATTAAATATGCTACAGACTATTGTTGAAGATTTGAAACCTAACTTGATATCCTATTTTCTGATTTTTTTCTTCATACTTGGCTTTCTTATCCCTCATCAATATATTGCAGCCCAAGATGAATACGCTGACACGGAGTTTACCGAAGAGGGTGAACCAAAAGTTTTTGACTCCAATTTAAAAATTAGCAAAATTGCAGAAGGTTTGAACACTCCTACTACTATGGCCTTTATTGGAAAGGATGATATCTTGCTATTAGAGAAGGATACCGGAATTGTTAAAAGAATAGTTAATGGTAACGTTCTTTCAAAACCTGTTCTTGATCTTAATGTAGCTAATTCTGTTGAGAGGTGCTTGTGTGGAATCGCAGTATCCAAAGATGGTTCCACTCAATATGTATTTCTTTATTATACTGAAATTGAAGGTCCAGATGGCGGGGACAAAAAGGGCGTAGAACCTGTCGGAAATAGGGTGTATAGATATGAGTTATCTGGTGATTCACTGATTAACCCATTACTTTTAATGGACCTACCAGCAAATCCCGGCCCTCGACATAATGGCGGTGATATAACAATTGGCCCCGATAACTATCTATATGTAACGGTAGGCGATGTAGACGGTTCGTTTAAGGAATCTAGCACGGAAACTAAAACCCAAAATTACGATGATGGAGTCGATCCGGATGGTAGAGGCGGCATTTTGAGAATAACACAAGATGGACAACCGACGGAAGGCATCCTTGGAGATGAAATACCACTGCGTATTTACTATGCGTACGGAATTCGAAATAGTTTTGGTATCGATTTTGATCCTATTTCTGGTAATCTATGGGATACCGAGAATGGACCTGGAAATGGAGATGAAATAAATCTGGTCTTTCCTGGATTTAATAGCGGTTGGCAACAGGTACAGGGTTTGGCATCAATGGAAGATGGGTTTTCTGAGTCTGATTTGGTAGATTTTGATGGGAATGGACGCTATGGAGATCCTAAGTTAGTTTGGGTTAATACAGCAGGACCAACGGCGGTGAAATTTTTAGATTCAAATAAACTTGGTGACAAGTACGAGAACAATATGTTTGTTGCAGACGTACATAATGGAAGAATTTATCACTTTGATCTAACCCCAGACAGAAACGATATAATCCTACCAGCGGAACTTTCGTCAAGAGTTATAGAAAAGCCTTCTTCACCGGGAGTAAACGATATTCTATTTGGAGATGGATTTGGGGGCATTACTGATTTAGAAGTAGGTCCTGATGGGAATCTATATGTCGTTTCTATTGGATTGGGTAGCATATTTCAAATAGGACCAAAATCATAGGTCATTCGCAATTTACTAGCGATGCTCAATAAAGGAACTAAATTGTTGCCATAATAACTAAGACATGATAATACATATTGAAAATTGTATTCAATAAATAATTTTAATGTAGGAAAAGAAAAATATCAGTAAACCGTTATATATTCATGTTTAAAATTAATATCAATGTTGAAGCATTTCGTGCTACAATTGCGTATACGATAGTGTTTTCTTCACTTGTCATAGTTACACAGTACACGACAGCGGGACTTTCATCAAACATGACTACATGTATTAATGGAAATTGTACCACCACAACCTGCATTGATGATGTGCCGTGCAAGACTACCAAGTCTAATGCTAGTAATATCACTTCTCTAGACGATTTGTTGCAAAATAAAACAATTGTGCCATCTACTCTGCCTAGTGAAATTGTATAATTCAGTAACATGGTTAACATGCTACTAGTTGAAAATATGAGAAGTCTATCAAATTGGCTCGATATGTCTACAAGCCTGAAATCTGCAATTTTAATACTAAAAGTTTTTGGATCAATGAAATTACTAGATGGTTATCACGAAAAGAAAGAAAATAGTATATCGATTGGATCAGATGATATGAAAGACAAGAATTTCCAACAGAAGATGATACCACTTTCTACATCCCAAATTCAATTGGATACATTCGTTGATCAAAACGCAAAATTGATTCCAATGCAAGAATCAATTTATCCAAATACCAGAAAATTCCTGAATCATTAGAGTTCATATTAAATCACTTTGAAGATGCTCAGTTCCCAAGGACGATATCGACAAGAGCGACTAATGGCAAACAAAAAAATGTTATGATACTTATCAAGACCAGCTATCATTAAAGACTTTTTTTACTAATACTTTTTAATATTCTTGGAGTCACTAGCCATCGAAGCTCGCCTTTAGGAACACTACTTCTTGTTTTTAATCTTATTCTAATAATCCCTCCTTTTTTCAAGAGCAAATTACACGGACTTGATTTTCCCCGATGAATCATATCGTTAGTCATTTCACCAAGTAGAGGTTGGTGTCCAACCATG
>JAICFW010000034.1 GCA_025923455.1 Nitrososphaeraceae archaeon
TGTCTGATAGCTGTTCCACGCCTTAAGGTTCTTGCGATAGAAAGAAATGCAGCACCAAAAACTAATCCTGCAAAAATAGAAGCCGTAGATATCATAAGAATATTGTTCATAATTTCGGTATCAGTGTTCCCAGTCGGACTAAGAAACCCAAGAATATACAGAGGATATGATATCAGATAAATAAACGCAAAACCCATGATGCTCCAGAATTTGACCTTACCTATTTTCTCTACATAAGGTCGCAATAGGATTACTGCACTAATCCAGGTCAGAATATACGCAATTGTAGATGATAACTGATTTACTGCTCCAACCTGACTTACCAGACTTTCCGGTTCAAAATCTGGGAAAAAAGCAACATCTGTAGACAGTATTACGGGATTTTGTTCCTGCAGCCAGATAAGATAGTTGGTAAGACCAGAGGCTCCATTAATGACATAGGCGACCATTGAAAGGCCTAGAATTAAAATCAAAATTCTGCTTTGAAGTTCATTATGATAGGCTATTGATTTATACCAACTAAAAAAAGCATGAGCCAATAAAATCATAGTCACAATCCATAGCCCATAGCTTATGGTAAGGGTTACTGCAAGACTGAGAGTATTATATTGCATAGTAGTCAATACTTGCAGAACTACGATTGCAGAAATTACAATTAATGTGTATTGAGCGATTGTTACCAATTTATGAGTCCTGGCAAGATGTAAGAATTTGGCTCCGCTTTTTTCACCTATTTGCTTAACGTATGCTAGAATAATTAAACTGGTAATCGCGAATATTACGGCAGTACTGACAAAGAGCGATATTCCCTCACTAGATGAGATTATGTTTGGAATAAAATCAGACACAAGTCCAAATTCATAGTCTATTAATATGATTACAGTGACAACGACAAAAAGTAATAATAGCTTCCTATTGTCTAGTGTTGAAGCAGTTTCCAAAAGCACATTCCGGACCATTTTTTGCCCGCATATATAGATGGGGTCTGGTTAATAAGGAAGACCTTGCTTTGAATTATTCAATCGTATAGTTATTACTCGTATTATAATGAATACATATTTCAAAACAAGATTTGTATTTTATCATGTTAGCCTATTGTGGTAACTGTCCAAACATGAGAGCGTATGTGAATTGGATAGGAAATTGCTACAACATTGCCTTCAAGTATTCTTATTGTAGCACTATCTTTATAAATCATAGTTACATTGCCGTTCTCATAAAAGGAAGGAGCTGATTGTATTTCAGTGTAATTATATTTTCCAGAATTGAACATTTCAGTACCCTCATGATCAATCACGTTTAGTTCCTGAGCTCCTGGTAAATAAACATCCTTAATGTTTTTCCACAGTGGTCCGATATTGATTATTCCAACCCAGTATCCGATTAATTCGTTACTAGAATCATCCTGATATACAGGTAATGCAATTGCTGTTGCTGGAGCTCGAGTGGACGCTGAGAAGAACACCGAACTAATATAAGTTTCATTTGTTTTACTAACTCCTTTATACCAATCTCTATCCGCAAAGTTAATTCGAGGGAGTTGTTCCTGTGCCGAATAAGGTTCGCCCAAATAAACATCTCCATTGGGTAACGTGAAATATACTCCCCCAAGAATAGATTCATTTTTTGTCAAATACTTTGCAACATTTCTTTTCTCAATATCTGAAGATTCTGGTATGCCCATGAATTCATTACTGACCAAATGTGCATATGAAATGTTCCTTACTGCAGGATAACTACTAGTCGTTTCCAACAAGCTAGTAATCTCGTCAATCCTGGTTGCAAAAACGTCAGCTAATACCATTGTTTGTTTTGTTCTATTTTGGAGATCCTGTATAATTGAATTCTTGAGGCCCTCTGCATTTTGAGAAACAATCAAGTCATTAGGGATCTCAGATCCACCTATTTCGATCAAATCGCCTGTTATATTTCTCATTGTATCCGTGCAAGATATGTAGATAAAGGTCGTCAAAAATAAAACGAGGAGAAATGGTCGAATGATTTCAGAATCCTTATACATTTGGTATTGTCAGGTGTTTTCAAATCACATCAGGATAATTTTAATCTATTTCTTGTGAAATATCTCCTTCTGTCTATAGTTACCTTATTAACGATAAATACCAAGTAAGGTAAGAAGATTAATTAAGGCGTTTTACGAATTAAGATAAATGTCAACTATAATACACTTTGAAATACCGGCTGATGATCTTGAAAGATCAAAAAAATTCTACGGTGATATGTTTGGATGGAAGTTTGAAAAATTTACACTACCGGATGGAATGGATTATCTAATAATTACAACCACAGATGAGCAAGGAAATAAGGGTATTGGTGGAGGAATGATGAAGAGGCAGAATCCCCAGCATGTAGTTACAAACTATATTGGTGTAAAATCAGTAGATGAATACTCCGCCAAGATATCTCAATCGGGAGGAAAGGTAGTTATGTCAAAAAAAACCGTTCCAGGAATGGGTTATTTTGCCATATGTCTTGATACTGAGAACAATAGCTTTGGGATTTGGGAAACTGATCCCAATGCAAAATAATACTGAATCGGACTTTGTTTAATTCAACCAAGAAATTCCGGAAACACTCAAAATATCTAGATATGATAATAAGCATCTAAGCATTTCTTAGTAATTTTAAAATATATTTGAGAGATCTTGAAGAAACGTTAGTGAGCTAGATTTTTCTTGGGTTATAGCTTAAATACTCCGATATCGGATCTTATTTATGATCATTACTAATTTACATATCTTTATTGCATTAATTCCTGAATTTCAGAATTTAGAAATCTGGTGTCAAGCAAGAGGAGGGGTCTAGGAATGAACATTACAGAATCTGAAGCTCCTTATGAAATAACTGCAAAAACCTGTGGATGTAAAGACAATGGCAGAAAAGTGATATATTCATTTGTTGAGTCATTTCACAATTTATCAAAAGATAAGAAGGATATAATAATATCAGAAATACAAGCCTGTGAAAGACTGAGAAAGTATGCGCGAGATGACCTTGATAAACAAGTAATCGAAGCAGAGATTTCTGATTTAAGGATGGCATTAGATTTATTGACATAATTGACATAGATATGATGCATGTATTATTCACATGATTTTGTCTCGTGTCCACTAGAAATCATTGATATTTGAAATTAAGCTTAAATAATACCATTTGAATTCAAGAATATTTGAAATCCAACAATGTCATAATTGCTACAGTTCTGTTTTTGTTCCTCATGTTTGTTGCCTCAAATGGTAATAATATTAAATCATATGGACAAGTCGTTGACAGGACCTATGTTAATGAAAACTGTGGTCTATCAATAAATTATCCATCAGATTGGAAACTAGAAGAAAAAATAGAGAATGATGCAACACTTCCTGTAAATTACATTGTTGAATTTCAACCAAGTAATGAAGAAGATTCGGCCATTGTAGGAATTGAGTTGGATGATATTTCTCACTTACCAGATAGAACCCTTGAGAGCATAAAAACTAGTGAGGAAAATAATATTACTATGGGAGAAAGAGGAATCATTGAAACCTCCGAAACCATTTCCATTGCAGGTTATGACGCCCAAAAAATAGTATATACTGTACTTGGAGAAAACAATGATAGATTGAAGAAAATGGAAACCGACGTGCTTGCATATAATAGAGAATATAAAATAACCTTTGATACCAGCAGTACTTCACTTTATCAAAAATATATATCTACGGTGGAAGAAATGATTAGGACATTTAAGATAAATGAACCAACGTTTGAAGAAATAGCTTGCTAATCGTAAAAATTTATGATCTTATCTTTTCTTCTTCTTAATGACCTTATAGAAGAGATCTGCCATAACCGGCAGCTCCAGGTAATCTATGAGAATGGCTATCCATGAAAGTAGAACTGGGAGTTCTACGAAACTAGAATTGAAAAAGCTGTCATATACAACTTCATCAGTGATCCAGAAAATATGAATAACCTGTACTGCTAGTAGTCCTAAGAATAGATAACTCTTTTTGGCGCTGGATCTATTCTTGCGTATACAGTACGCATAGAAAATCACACCAGATATTAGCGCTGGAATTTCTATGTAGTCTATTACTACAAAAATCGGTAAGAGACTTTTGGGCGCCAAGAAGAAACTCTTTGCAAATAACTTTTGAAGAACTACATCAGTCGTCAGCCAGTATAAATGAAGTATTTGAAGAGATATCAGGAAAAAAGTTATTTTTAAATTTAGATTTTCATAACGATGATAGAGTTTAATGAATTTCCCTACTAGATCAACACTTGATTCGGACACAAAAATCATCAAGTGAGTGTAAACGGCATAATATAAGTAGATCTCAAGATTTGTTGGGAGACTAAATTAGTGTGGTTGATGTCATTTCGTTATTTTTTAATAATAATCCTGATAGAAAATTTATTTTTTTATCGAATTTTGTAACATAGGTCATCTTTACTATAGGAATTCATTAGAGAAATCTTATATAAGATAGATACTATTATTATACATGTTATTTAGACACGGCATAAAATCATTAGCTATTCCAGATGTTCTGAAAGACTTAATTTTAAAGCATTCCCTGAACAAAAAGCAAATTCTTAACATGAAGGTAGATGACCTTGCCTCTGTCCTAGAATGTGATTTTGAAACCGCCAAAATAATTCAAAATTCTGTAAGAAGTTCTTCAAATAAATCAATGTTACATGAAATGACAGAACTCGCCTAAAAAAGGTCATTACTTTCCACCAAGATGGTTAATTAAGTATCTTTAGTTTATTCTATTTAGAAATGTACTTTGGAGATAATTTGGCCTCTATCAATTATTAATTCCAGAATAATATTGCGATTGTCTGAAAAAGGAGTTTTTTCAAATATTACTTTTCAGTTTCATATTCTGAATTGTCCATGCTTAAGTTTTGAGGATGTTTACTAATTCTCTTAAGAAATTCCTCCTGACGAGTTATAAGATCATTTAACAATTCAGTTCCCATAGCCGAGGTTCCTGGAAGATCTTGAATCTTGTTGATAATATCTCTTGGTGCCAATTCATTTCTATTCTTTTGAATTAGATTGGGAGGAAGAATTTGGTATGGAGCTATTATTGGGGGTAAATAATTCATTGAGGAATTCAACCTATTCAGCCGCAAAAACCTGTTTACAAGGTTTCTTGAATCATAAGACATGCTAACACTTATTTCGATTGATGTATAAGAGTTTAACTTGCCCATTTACCTGCTGCTTCCCAGTTGGCATGTCATATCCCCTATAATTTCATCCCTATCGTGCGTATATAGAGAAAATAAGATTTTGCTTGAGGTTTAAGGCTTACAAAGCTCCGAAAATTAGATATGGCTCGGTAACCATATTATTAATAGAAAAGAATTATGTCAGTGTGTATATGTGGCCACGATATAAAGTGGCATTGGATGGACATGCATCATCAAAGAAGATGTGTAAACCACATCTCAAAGTCAGATGCTTGTCCATGCTTAAAGTATGTGGATGAAGAGAAGTTAAAGTCGACCACTGTGCATTAACACTCTGGTTTTTTCACACATACTATTGTTTTTTATGCATTCAATTATTGATTTTGAAGGATCCTAAACGAATTTGTTGAATTTCGCTATTTTAAATAACGGGATATTCAAGACCTAACAGCTTTCCACTCTTTTAGGAAGTTTTCATATTGTAGAGTTGCTGCCTGTACAACACCAAGCTGATACATCAATGCCAAATCATCACGAATGGCCCTATGCTCAGTTATCTTTCCATCACCAATTGTAAATATATGTACAGCTTGATAAGATATTCTGTTCCCTGTTGGTGGAATGAACCCAAAAAAGCTACCTGTATGTTTACCTTTTACAGACACAATTGAAATAACTTTTTCATTTGATGCTACACAATCTAGTAGTTCGTAATGTAGATCAGAGAATGCATTTCGTATGTTAACCACAGTGTCGATAAATTCTTGAGGTCCCCTCATTTTTGATCTAACGGGATCCATTTGTGATTCATGATTAAAGTAATTAGAACCTATAAATTCTGAAACTGTAGTAGTATCACCTGTATTAAGAGCATCGATGACATTTCTGACTAGTTGGATGTTATCTTCTGAGAGTATCATATAACAACAATTGCCATATGTTATTTATTGTTTTCTAGATAAATAAGAAAATATGTAAAAAATGAAACCTAGTTAGGAAGAACATTGATTCAATATTGTATTAAGAAACATTCCGGAAGGAATGTACAGAATTAGTCATTGCCTTTACAATGTTGTATCTTTCAGAGGAACATTATCAATATGTTTGTTAAACTAACCTTCAAATTGTTGTTGGATCTCGAATTTTTATCATTTGACTTAGCTCATTCTGCAATTGTATGAATGTAAATCCACTAGGGGTTGTCTTGTACGTCCTATTGATTGGATCATATTCTAGCAATCCACGTTGAATCAAGATCTTTGAATATTCCACAACTTGGGAATATGTGAGATAAGAACCAAACATTATTTTACTGCGTGTAATTCCTGCACCGGACCCAGTAACATCAAGTATAGACGCAAAAATTTCTTCTCTACTACGATATCTCATGATAACTAAATAGAACTTTATAATTTATATGTATTTAGAATTTCTTAAATATCAAGAGGCTTCATTCACTCATTTTCCCATATAGTAGTCATGATTATTGAGTTTAATGGAAAAATCTAAAGCTTTTATCATTCGTCTTTTCCAAAAAGGCGTCAATGTCTACAATAATATCATGAAAATCTCCCGTTTGGGAAGAAGTACTCTTCTCATTCCCGCATTCAACAGTGTAGTTTACGTAATTTCCGGAAGCAGGCTTCCTGGTAACCACCCATATATTGTTTACATTTGGCTGAATTGTTGCAATATTTTTTTGTTGATCTTCTGTTATTCCCTGGGAATCTTTTACAATCTGGATAATAATTGCCTTTTCAGGGAAATTATTAAGGGTATGAAGATTAGGAATTACTACGTCTAAATTTATCTTTTCAATTGTAACTTTTCTAACCGAAGGCAAAGTACGTGTTGTTAGCATAAAATGCAGCAAGGCTTCACAGAGAGAACCGACGTTTTCATCATTGAGATTTACTACCCCACTAAACCGATCAATTATCATCTTGATGTATTGTTTTGATACCCCCACATTCAAAGTGATATCAGCTTGGACTTTTTCTTTTCCAATCTCGTTAATAATGGAATAAAGTATGTTACCTATACTCTCCATATTGCGCGCACTTTTACCCTATGGAAACTCAATTTCATATAGGCTCTGCTATCGAATCCGATTTAAATTGTTCTAATAGATTAAAAACTAAGTATTTCACTATTCGATAAAATATTTTGAGGAATGATTTGATGGTATCATTCGTTATTTTCAAGCTGTGAGGGAAATACGAAATTTCTGAAATTAATAATAGAGTAACCAAATTAATTCATGTGTGAATTTTTTTTCTTCGATCAGAAAATAAGGTAATCTTGACTATCATTTCTCTATGTCGACAAGGAATATAGTGTACATAAGGGAGTTTGATAGATTTGATAGAATGGGAAATACGTTGTGTAGGAATGCTGGTTGCCAAAATTTTATTAAATATCCTTTTAGAAAATATTGTTCAAAAGAATGTAGCAAACAATTTGAGAAATGGTATTACCATAATTTTTACTGGGATAGAGTTCGTTCTGATATATTTAAAAGAGATAATTACACATGTCAAATCTGCAAAAAGAGTTATCCCTATTCTTACAGAAAAAAATTTGCCCGATCACGTCGGTTAGAATGCGATCACATAATTCCAAGGTCACTCTATAAAAAACTAGGATACAAATTCGATTCGCTTGAAAATAAGGTAAGGACTATTACAGAGTTCCTGCATAACCATAATAATCTCAGAACTTTATGTAGAGATTGTCATAAAGGGGTTACAAAGGAATTCCTACGCAGCAAACATGATTTGAATATACAAAAAACGGACAGGGAATTGGTCACTCTAAGAAAAATATAGTAGTCTTCTCTTCTATCTTCTTTTCAATTACGTTACCAATTAATCCTACTTCCATTATAATTCATTCTTCTGTAGATAATGTTTCTGTATGATAGGACAATATGCCTTAAATATATGGACATATGAAGTGCAAATATCAAAGTTATTTAAACTTTTGTGCTCATAGAGTTGTATGGTCTTAAGCACACTAGTCTATATCGCACTGATCATAATTGTGATCATCATCATTGTGGTCCTGCTCAGGTTCCTCTTCAACGCAATATTCATCCTCCCAGTAACGTTAGAGCATGACTTGGTTGTAAGGTACGCAACTCC
>JAICFW010000035.1 GCA_025923455.1 Nitrososphaeraceae archaeon
AACAATGGGGTTCTGAAGGTAAAGGAAACGGTGAATTTACACCACTGTTAGAACATCTCGAGGTAGATTCCAAACAGGATAGGATATTCATGGTAGATGGAGCACTTAATCCAAGAATTCAAGTTTTTGATACAAATGGCAATTTTACCACCACTTTTGGAACTAGCGGAAACGGAAACGGTCAATTCTCAAAACCTGAACATGTTAATACTGATTCATCAGGAAATGTGTATGTTGTCGATAGGGGCAATCAACGAATGCAAGTATTTTCTAAATGCTAAGTGCTAGTTGTCGGATAACAAGTAGAAGTCTTTATATTAATAGGATGGAAACCGGAATTTCGATTCTTTTATTTGAAAAAAAATGTGATGCATTATTGCAATTAGTACTCCCATGCAAGGTATCAAATCAAGCTTTCATCATTTAGAAACAATTCGACTAGTTACCAATTGGATAGTAATAAGGACTATTCTGGCTCTACACCTAGAATGGATAGAGTCGGTGTCCAAAAACTAGATATACTAGATTTATTGTGTCAAATCATGTATTTGATCTCAATCACACTTTCAATTGTCCTAGTATGTTGCATGTATTTGCTAACTTATTTACCCGATCAAATAGTGCAAGGCCAAAATGCAACAAATCCTGCTCCATTAATAGGAGACCCTAACCTTAAGGTTGAATTGGTTGCCAAGCATTTTAATTTTCCTACCGCTATTGATTTTTTGGGAAATGATGATTTCCTAATAGCAGAAAAAAATACCGGGAATGTATATGAAGTAATTAGTGGTAACATTACTGGACCTTTACTCCACATGGACGTAGGAATCAAAGACGAACGCGGTTTATTGGGTATTTCGTCATCGGGAAATTCAAATAACAGTTCTCAAGAGAATTCAGCTGTTTATCTTTACCATACGCAGTGCATAAAAGATAAAGTTTCTGATACACAGAATTGTGAAAACCATGTATCTAGATATGAATTAAATAGAAAAAACAATACTCTCACAAATCCCAAATTGATCCTCACCTTACCAGGTTTACCGGGTCCAAGTCATAATGGAGGTAAACTCTTGATGGATAAGGGTGGAAATCTTCTAGTTACTGTGGGAGATCTACAAACAACAAAGTTTAATCAAAATAAGACAGGTTATGACACGAAAGCACAAAATATTTTGAATGGAACTTCCCCCGATGGTCGTGCAGGAATATTACGAATTACTCAAGATGGTAAATCTGTTGGATCTGGAATTCTTGGAGATGATTATCCTCTTAATCTGTATTATGCATATGGAATAAAAAACAGCTTTGGTATTGGTATTGATCCGCTAACTGATAATCTATGGGATACAGAGAATGGTCCTCAATTTGGGGATGAAATCAATCTTGTCAAACCAGGTTTCAATAGTGGATGGGAAAAAGTACAAGGAATTTGGAAGCTAAATCAGACAAGGGAGAAAGAGGACATATTTGATGATTCCAAAAAAGAAGTAGAATTTGTGGATTTCGCTGGTAGGAAAATATAGCGCTCCAGAGTTTATCTGGGACAAACCTGTGGCACCAACTGCTCTAGTATTTTTGAACTCTGAAAAACTGGGTGAACAATATGCAAATGATATTTTTGTAGGCTCTGCAAAAAAAGGAACACTATTTCATTTTGATCTAAAATCTGATAGAGAATCCCTGGATTTAACTGGTGATCTGGAAGATTTACTGTACAGTAAGAAGGAAGATTCCAGCAGCATAGTATTTGGCGAAAATTTCGGAGTTGTCACTGATTTAAAGGTGGGCCCGGATGGATATTTGTACGTAGTATCAGCTTCACGAGGAACTGATTAAGGAGCTATTTATAGAGTAGTTCCATTATCAGAATAATTTTTCTCTTGTTAACTGAAATAGGTTTCTATTTTGACTACTGATATTATGCAAAATATCTGTATCCATGAGATTCGATAAGAACGATTCAATTATTAGCATTCTTGTTACTAAAGTAATTTTTCAAGCTACGGTAATGGACGACGCTACGGGCTTGAATACCTGTATTCGGAAATTGCCAGTATCTGCCACATAAACTAGACCTGTATCTTTGTCGACTCCCACTCCTTCTGGTAAAATAAATTCACCGGGTCCACTACCCTCTATACCAAATTTTGTCAGGAATGTTCCGTTGGCAGTAAACACTTGTATTCTGTTATTGTTCCTATCAGTGACGTATATATTGTCATTTCTATCAATTGACAAACCTGCAGGTCCATTGAACTCACCATCTTCTACACCCTTAGACCCCCACTTTAAAATGAACTGGCCATCATTAGAGAATTTTTGAATTCTATGATTCCCAAAATCAGCAACATAAATATTATCATGCGAATCAATTATGACACTTTCAGGTTTTGATAGTTGACCGTCTTCTGAACCTCCTTCAGCCCATTTCATAATAAATTTTCCATCCTTAGTAAATTTCTGTACATTTGCCAAATCCCTATCGCTTACGTAGATATTGCCTTCAGAATCAACTCCCGGGACATGTGGATGGAGAAATTGACCATCTCCCTCTCCTTTAGTACCCCACGCGGTAACAAAAGTTCCGTTAGATGAAAATTCCTGAATACGATAGTTAAATTGGTCGCTCAAATAGATATTCCCTGAAGGTGCAACGGTTAAAGCTGAGGCTTTGTGGATTTGACCATTTTCTTCACCATAAGTTCCCCATTTTGTTATGTAATTGCCTTTGGTATCAAATACTTGGATCCTATGATTAGCATAGTCAGCAACGTATACTCTACCATTGAATGGATCAACATCATTTTGTCCATCAAACCTTCCATTTCCCTTACCAAATGAACCCCACATATTGACAAAAGTAAATCCTTTGTCTAATGAGGTTGAGATACCTATAGATTTTTCAATATTTCGTTGCATAGATAATGGCAAATTACTCTCGTTCTTTTCTTCGTTTACTTCGTTTATGGCACCTTGAAGTACGTTTGGATTATTCTGAAAGTTACTCGTACCTACAAATTCAGGATTATCATCCACAAGAATGTCAAAAGAGTCACTTGCCGAATTACCATTATCATCTAGTGCGATGATTTCAAAAGTTAATTTGTCATCATTCTCTGTGTTTACATCGGGAATTGTAACTTCAAAGGTCAAATTCGTAGTATTTCCTCCTATTTGAGGCGCAATTTCTGAAGCAGCTGTTTGTGAAATTATGCGAGCATCTTCAGGATCTATGGGTTGACCACCTGTTTGCTTCCAGGTAAAAGATAATTTCTCGTTACCAGAATCGTGAACTGATACCGCCTTAATTTTTAATAATGAACCCTCCGCCGCTCTGTACGTCTGTAATGAATCAATAGTCACTTTGATCAAACCATTATTTTCATTGAGATTGTCCGCTAATTGTTGAATTGGGAGATCGTCGGTATCATTTTCTACAAGATTTTCCAGAGGTGGTGTAGAGTCGTCTGTAATGTTTTCAGATACTGGGAATTCTGGAGTTGAGTCGTCTGTAATGTTTTCAGATACTGGGAATTCTGGAGTTGAGTCGTCTGTAATGTTTTCAGATACTGGGAATT
>JAICFW010000036.1 GCA_025923455.1 Nitrososphaeraceae archaeon
AGATATGAGTCCTGAACAGAAACAGAAAATTTTTAAAAAGTCAAGAAGGGATTTTGATTATAATAATCCCACACGAAAGTGCTCGGTTTGCTATACTCTATCAGGCTGGCACTGTTACAAATGTAATGAGGATTTCTGTGAGATACATTTTCATGATGAAAACCACAAAAAACTATGCAGTTGAGTTAGATCATATCCATATTTCTGGTTGTACTTGAACTAATTCGGATTAGAATAGTTCACAAATAGGATTACATCGCATTTTTTAAAATGTGTGCGGGGGGTGGGATTTGAACCCACGAATCCCTAAGGAACAGGGATCTAGGAATATTGAATGTTATCCATTCTAAGCTTCGCACTCGCTTGTCGCGAGACCTGCGCCGTTGACCTAGCTTGGCAACCCCCGCATCCGACTGAAAGTTGGCTGACCAAATTTATCTATTATTTAGAATATATTGGTGTTTAGTTATGATGAACAAGAATATGCCACTTTTTGGAACTAACGGAATTAGAGGAGTTTTTGGGAAAGATCTCTCTCTTGATTTCTTGGTTAACATTACTCGGTCTCTTGCGGCGTACTACAAGAAAGGTCCAATAGTGATAGGAAGGGATGGCCGAAATTCAAATAATATTATGTTTAATATTGTTACTGCTGTGCTGAATTCCGATGGTCTGGATACGGTAGATGCAGGCATTTTGCCCACGCCCTGTCTTCAGTATGCAACTAAAAGGAACGAATTTAATGGCGGCATTATGATTACTGCGTCACATAATCCTCCGGAATACAACGGTGTAAAACCAATAGCTAGTGATGGAGTGGAATTATCAAGACAGGATGAGTCAGTTGTGGAACAGATTTTTGCAAATAAAACATTTATTACTTCAGAAATTGTGGGACAAAATTTCAAGGAAGAAATGATTATTGACAGATATGTCGATGATGTTTTAGCACTAGTAGATGTAGACAGAATAAAGAAACGCAAATTCAAAGTGACTATGGATTTGGGTAATGGAGTTCAGGCGCTAGTGGCACCAGTGCTAGCAAAAAAACTTGGGTGTACTGTGATAACTGTTAATGGAACTATCGATGGAGATTTTCCCGGAAGAGGCTCTGAGCCTACGCCATCGAACCTGAGTCTATTGAGTTTTGTTGCAAGGGAAACTAATTCCGATATTGGTGCAGCTTTTGACGGCGATGGAGATAGATCCATATTCTGTGACGAAAAGGGTATAGTGTCTTGGGGAGATAAAACTGGAACCTTACTGGCAAAATATTTGATCTCGACCAAACATCCAAAAGCGAAAATAGTCTGCCCAATAAACACAACTAATATCCTGACAAAAGTTGCACATGACAATGGTTCGGAGATTATTCATACCAAGGTTGGGAGTGTAGAAGTCTCTCGGGAAATGGTTAAGCAAGGTGCGATAATTGGAATGGAAGAGAATGGGGGTTTTATGTACGGAATACTAAATCAGGTAAGGGATGGAGCACTTACAACTGCATTGATGCTGGATTTAATGGCATCAGAGGAAAGAAGCTTGTCAGCAATTTTATCTTCCCTTCCCAAGGTTTACCAATACAAGTCAAAATTTGAATGCTCTGAAATGGGATTGATTCAAAAAGTGATTGACTCTGTTAAGTATCATGGCAGCCCAATGAAGATTGAAACTCTTGATGGCGTCAAAATCTGGTTTGATGAAGAAAGTTGGTTGATGCTTCGGCCCAGTGGAACAGAACCTCTAATCAGAATTTATGGTGAATCGACTGACGAACTACTCCTTAGGTCAAAGGTAAATGAATACACGCGACTTGTCAAAGAATCTCTGGATGAAAACTAATAATTGCTCGGCAACATTTTTAATACGCCTCTGCCTCTATTCAGTAGAATAAGATGATCCCAATGGGTGATGGATTATAAAATGAGTAAACCGTTTTATGTAAAATTTGAGACTCCAAAAGATCTTGTAAATGCCGTCTACGAAGCTGTAAGAGTGGCCAAGCAAAGCGGAAGTGTTAGGAAAGGAACCAACGAAACCACAAAGGCAATAGAAAGAGGAATCGGCAAATTAGTGGTAATAGCAGAGGACGTTCAACCCCCAGAAGTCGTTGCGCATATTCCTATAATATGCGATGAGAGGAACACTCCGTATATTTTTGTACCTAGCAAACAACAATTAGGCGAATCTCTGGGAATTGAAGTAGGCTCTGCCGCTGCAACTATAATTGATGCAGGAGAAGGACAACATATAATCGACCAGGTAGTTGGAGCATTATCTAGCATCAAAGACAAGAAGGAGTGATATAACTAATGAGTAAAGCTGCAGAAGTAAGGGTAACCCCAGCAGAAGTTATACAAATAGTTGGCAGGACAGGAATTGCAGGCGAAGTAATCCAAGTTAGGGTAAAGGTTCTAGAAGGAAAGGACAAAGGTCGAATTCTTACAAGAAATGTAAAAGGTTCCGTTAGGATGAAAGATATCCTGATGTTGAGAGAAACTGAAAGAGAGGCCAGAAAGATAAAGTAGTGATATTAAATGAGTAAAGCATCTACTTCACTTCGTAATTGTTTCTTTTGTGGAAAACATATTCCAACACATGAGGGTACGATGTTCATAAAAAACGATGGATCTATTCAATGGACATGTTCACCAAAGTGCAAGAAGAATATGAAATTAAAACGTGACCCGAGAAAATTCAAGTGGACACGAAAGTACGTTAAAGGTGGAATTAAGGTCAAAAAATAGACGTTAGTGATGTTTAGTGGAACAAACGCTAATTGTTGTGAAGCCAGATGGTTTTAAAAAAGGACTAGTTGGAAAAATTATTGCAAGATTTGAGGAGAAAGGCCTCCAGATAGTGAGCCTCAAATCATTTCAATTTGATGAACAAACAGCCAGAAAATTTTATGATGCGCACAAAGACAAGCATTTTTTCAATGAATTGGTTTCATTCATCTGTTCGGGTAAAACAGTAGTATGTATTTTAGAGGGAAACAATGCAATTTCTACTGTAAGATTGATGGTCGGAAATACCAAATC
>JAICFW010000037.1 GCA_025923455.1 Nitrososphaeraceae archaeon
AGGTGGAAATGGGTGCCGAAGAGAAAAATAAAAGAAGATAAGCCGAGAAAAAAAATGGGCAAAAAGCAAATCATGATCCCTCCAATTATTGTTGGAATTGCAACTCTTTCAGGCTTTGTCATCATGCATTTCTTCCCAGCACCCTCACCGGTACACGTTTGTCTAAGATCTCACAATGACACTTTCAACGTTTACTCAAAAATCGACTTGGAAGTCGATGGACAACAAAGATTCCTTCCTGATAATGTAGGCAAAATGAAGGACGGAAAAGAATGTCTTAGAGTTATTCATACTGATGAGGTTGGCGATGAAATTCATGTTCAGTTCGTTCGGCCCGTAAGACTGACACTGGACGATTTCATGAAAATCTATTCTTCAGACAATAGAACAATTTCCGTAGTAGACAATTCAACTGGAAAAGATATATTCCAAAATATCACTCTGTCCGACTACAACATTGACTACTCATATTTTTCTGAAAGCCAATTCGTGAAAATTACTAATCTTACGAGTTCGCCGCCGTTGAGTGATACATATTTGGCTAGGATTTCATTGGTCTCCAAATAGATATAAATGGACAATTTCATTTTTGAATAGAATTGAGTAAATCGGCAGTTGTCATAAAAGGAGATGGAACTGGACCAGAACTTGTTAACGCAATGGTAAACGTATTACAGGAATGTCATTCAAAAATAGATTTAATCCCATGCGACGCTGGTTCAGAGTGGTGGACAAAAAATGGTGGCAGTTCATATATTTCTGAAGAAGTATGGAAACTTTTGGAAGATTCCGATGCTTGTTTTAAAGGACCAACCACAACGATTCCAACTCCAAATGCGCCTAGGAGTGTGGCTGTTAGTATTAGACAAAAATTTAATCTCTATGCCAATGTTCGTCCAATAAAGACGTATAAAAATTCTTTACATCAGTTGGATTTTGTTTGTATCAGAGAAGCGACTGAAGGATTGTATTCTGGAATAGAATTCAAGATAGGTGATGATGCTGCTATAGCAGTTAGAAAGATAACGAGGAAGAGTTGTGAAAATGTAGTAAGACATGGTTTTAAGGTTGCCTCTGAAATGAAATTTAAGAAAATTTATGTTATAACAAAGAGGAACATATTAAAAGAAACTGATGGTATATTTTGGAGAGCAGTTCAAGACATTCAAGCAGAATTCGGCGATATTTCCGTGGAGGAATACTATATCGATAATATGACGCAACAATTGGTTAAGAACCCAGAACGATTTAACAAAAGCATCTTACTAAGCACAAACTTGTTTATGGATATTGTATCTGAGTGTGCCTCGGGACATGTAGGTTCAATTGGAAACGTTTATTCCGGAAACTATGGAGATGAGTATGCTATGTTTGAACCAGCACACGGAAGCGTACCCAAATATGCTGGAGCAAATAAGGTAAATCCAGTTGCTACTATTCTTTCCGGTGCATTGATGGCCAAATACCTTGGAGAGAATGATGTTTGTGATGCAATTTTTGCTGCGGCTGAAGAAACAATTGACGAGGGAAAATGTCTAACATATGACCTGGGCGGTTCAGCTACTTTAAGTGAGATGGCCGATGAAATTGCAAAAAGATCCAAATCACATCTACCATAACATGGTAACTAAGTTGATACTCATCCATTCACTGCTTTATTTTTCTACTTATTTCCATGATTTCTAATGATTCATAAAATAGATTCTTTTTAGCTATCTGTTTCATCACAAGGTTATTTTCTACTATGAATCTTTCTAATTTCTTCTTATTAGAAAGACTTGATACCACTATGAGTATCTTGCCCGCTTTTGTCAGTTTATCAAGTGCACTTGTTAGAATATGAATTGAAACTTCAATACCACTTGGTCCACCGTCAATGGTTTTGTCGACATGATTTGGATTATTTGGAAGATATGGTGGATTTGTTACAATCAGATCAAACATTACATTATGTAATGCTGAGGCAGCATCACAGCAAATCAGATTATCATTTTTCAAGATACTTTGCGAATGTATTAAAGAATTAAGATCCAGATCAGTTCCTATTGCGATTCTAAAATTCTTAGACAATTCTTTAAGAATGATTCCGCTACTAGTTCCTACTTCTAAAGCCAACTGGCCATGGTACTGATTGACTATATCAGATAGAAAAATACTGTCGTCTGAAGGGAAATACAATGGTGAAGAAATACAAACGCAAATTTATAACTGTACAATTTTTTAACCTTTACACTCTTTATAGCTTATTCTTGATTAGATCCTTGGAAATATCAACCAAAGTTTCACTATTTAACTGACTGATTTTTTTATTTTGATACTGTTTGGATTCTAGTAATGTGTCTGCATTCTTGTTTTTGTTACTAAATAAAAATTCTAAACCTGAAATAATTTTAAGGTCCATGTTATTTTTCTTCTTTAATCTGATAACTTTGGAGTCTATTTTTGGAGGCGGATGGAAAGAGTTTTTTGTAACGTCAAAAAGTTGTTCAATATCAAAACAATATTGAGAAAAAACCGAAACGGCAGAATAATCCGCATTCCCCGGCAATGCTGTAAGTTTGTCAGAAAATTCTTTTTGGACCATAATTATTGCTTCTCTAAACTCATGAATCGATAACCACTTCATTATATCTTTTGATCTAGCATATGGTATATTCGATAAAAAAAAGTCAAATTCATGATGCTCCTGCTTAAAGAAATCCTGGTTGAAAATTACAACATTGCTATTTTGAATAAGATAATTCTTTGCTTCAGCATATATCTCCTTGTCAATTTCGTAAGTATATACCAATTTAGCAGTCTCTGCTATTTTTTTTGTAAGATATCCGTATCCGGTACCAAACTCTAACACTACATCATTCTTTCCAACGTTACAGGCTTTAATAATTTTGAAAATTATGTTAAAGTCTATTAGAAAA
The DNA here is from genome assembly GCA_025923455.1 of Nitrososphaeraceae archaeon. GTDB lineage: Archaea > Thermoproteota > Nitrososphaeria > Nitrososphaerales > Nitrososphaeraceae > TA-21. The sequence goes on from JAICFW010000037.1 coordinate 2,919, forward strand.
TGTTGACCAAGATATTTTCTTTTGTCATCTTCCAACGAATAGTGTCATCCTGGTCTCTTTGGTGATTTCCTCAACTATCCTTTTTGCTACGAGTTTATGAATATCCTTAAGTCCTATCCTTGATTGTATGTCTGAGAAAGAAGTAAATTTGTTCTTTTCCCTGTCGTTAATTATACTCATCATATATGTTTTACCTATTCCTGGTATCAATTCTAATGAATGTATTCTTGGTGTGATCGGCTGAGCTGTATTAATGTAAGTAACAAAACGTTCCTCATTTGCAAGCACTATCTTTTCAACGATAGGGGGGAGTTCATTTTTTGCGGATTGCGATATTGAATCATATTGTAATTTACCCAGGACGCTAATTATCTTGTTTCTTCCTTCTTTCCCAATATACACTCTTTCGCCGATATCAAAATTAGCGTTCTGTATTCCTAGTAATTCCAATAATGTCAAACGGTTCTCGCCTATTGCCTGAATGATTATCCCTTCTCTTCCTCTTATTGTAATGGATTTTCCTCTAAGAGTGAAATCTAGAACATATGCATATTCTTCAAACTTATGACTATGCAGGTTGTAATCATGATGACCTGAGTGTCTATTATGAAAGTTACTATGATTGGTAGAATCCAATTACTTGCAATAATGTACTGCGTACTTTTTAAGTTTCATGCACTGCTGTAATTTTTTGTAAAATGCTTTCTGAAGTGGATGTTAATATCAATTTTTTCCAACCAAATGTAAAGGCCCTGATTTCCTCCAATGTAGAAGGTAAGATATTCACAATTTCAACAGCCTCTTCTTCAGTAAGATTGCATTGGCTTACTAGTTCACTGACAAGTTTTTGTGCCTGTTTTCTACTTGTTTTTGAAAACTTGTTTACATAATCATAAGTCCATCGCTGGATTTGATCCATTTCATCGACTTTCTTGGCTTCTAGTATCTCCTTTACATCTGGGAGTGCTATCATCTCTTTTTTTGTTATTTTTGTCAATACTCATAACCTTCTATTTTATGGGGCGGATATGGTTAAACTTGGTTTGCAAGTACTTTTGTTTATCGCCAACAAGAATTCCGATCTTGACAGTTCTCCTACCAATTTCCTTGATATCTCCTACTCTCCCCTGAAATCTTCTGTGTGGGGTTGTCTTGTGTTCCCGAGGATCTATTATTACTACTACCTTATCGCCGATTGAATAGTTGATTAGTAAGTGTGAAAGTCCCCTTGACATATTGCCCTTCGTCATAATATGTCTGGATTTTCTTCTAATACCATGAGATTTTGGCATGCTGAATTATCATATTACTCCATAATTTAATATTAACTGGTAATTTTGCCTAAAATTGATATTTTACTTTATGAACTTGTGGGTTCCTCGGTATTCTCTGTTGGAGTGAACCACTATTTCTACGGATCTCCAATACCCTGGTCGTTTAGTGTAAATAGTATCTCTCTTTCTGAATGATAAGGACTGTCGACCATTCTAGCAATTCTATTCTTACCAGATTTCTTTAGGTAGAGCCGATACGTGCTCGAATGGGCCATGACGTTTCCGCCTGTTGCCTTGTTAGGATCACCAAATATCGCATCGGGTGATGACTGAATTTGATTCGTTAATACTACTGCAATTTTACATGTTTCAGCAATCCTTAGAAGTATATGCAGTAATCTGTTAATCCGTTGCTGCCTTTCTGATAAGAAAGATCTTCCAAGAAATTCTGCTCTGTAGTGAGATACAATGGAATCAACTATCATGAGTTTTATATTGTGTAGATAGATAACATTCGGCGATTCCTGAATTATTACTTCTTGATGTGAGCTATTGTATGCTTTTGCAACGATGACATTTTCAAGAGTTGTATTGGGATCAATGTTCCTTGCAGAAGCAATGGAGGCAATTCTTTCTGGTCTAAATGTGTTTTCCGTGTCAATGTATAGAGCCCTGGATAAATTACCCTCTACGTCATTTTGTTGAACAGTGACACAAAGGGTGTGACAAATTTGGGTCTTTCCTGTACCAAATTCGCCATATAATTCGGTAATTGCCCGTGTTTCTATTCCTCCTCCCAGAAGATCATCCAGATTTTTTGAGCCTGTAGCAATACGATATTCGGATTTTCTCTTTTCGTAAATTTGATTTGCAGTAATAAAGGGCTTGTCAAAAACGCCAATATCTTCTAACGTTTCTCTTGCCTTATTGCACAGCATTATGCATTTTTCTATTGCTATGCCGGTAGCTTCTGCAATATCCATCGGACCCCGAATGACTAGATCCTTAATTGACCTAAAACCAGCTTCCTTCAAAGAGGTTTTAGTTGCAGGACCTATGTCCTTTAGTGTGTCAATGTCAGTTGCACCTTCGCTACCTTTATCGGACATATTGCTAATATCATTTAGTATCTAGTACCTTCGTTTGAAAAACCTTGTTATTCCTACACAAACATCACAGTGAGCAAACACGCATTCTTATTTTCTGGAAAAAATCCTGTTTACCAATTGTACAGTACCTCTAATTGTGTGTTGATCAGATTCAATTGGGGAAATATCCTTCGACTTGAGTTCTCTTGTCGTATTAGGACCAATGCTTATCAAAGCTTCTATCTCATTGACATGTCGCTTAAAGTCGGGGAGAACTAATTGCATTATTGAAAAGAAATAACGAACCGCCGAAGGGCTAGTAAAAATTATGGCCTGTACATTTTTCATTTTGATTTTCTTTGAGAAATCAATCCATGTCTGATTTGACGTTTCTACTTGAGGATAATATATGTAAAATTCATCCAGAATTATTGACATTGAACCTAATTCATCCTTTAGAAAAGAGTTTGATGCCCCACTCCTAGGTATCATTATCCGAGTCCCTGGCTTGATCGATAATTTTTTTAATAAATTCAGAATACCAAAAGTAGAATAATCAGTTGGCTGCCACTTTACCAAAACCTTATTCGATTCAAGTCTTTTTCTAGTTGACGGTCCTATTGCAATAACATCACATTTAGCTAGTTGCTGTTCCAATAATTGATTTAAATTATTTTCTTTCACCAATTTGAAGAATAGATCTACGGAATTAGGACTCATGAATAAGTAATAGTTGTATTGTTTGGAACAAAATTGAGAGAATTTTTCAAGAAATTGTTGCGAATCAATAGGAATTAATTTCATTGTTGGTAAGGAGATTGGTATGCCGCCTTGTTGTTTTACCAATCGTATGAATTCAGTATTATTTGATTCACTACGTGTTATTGCAATAGTTTTATTGACTAAAATCTTACCCAATAAGATAATAAAATTTGCTTGTCATAAAAGTATTAGGATTACTGTTTTAGGATATTGATAATATAAGTTAGTCTAATTACTTGGAACAAACCAGGTTATTTTGTTTTGAATTCCTACAACTTTTCCGACAATTATTATCGCAGGAGAATGAACTTTTTTCTGCTTTACCTTTTTTTCAATATTGTCTAAATTGCCAATCACTACTTTCTGTTTATTTGACGTGGCATTTTCAATAACCGCAATCTTTGCATTTCTGGTTAATCCAGCTCCAATCAGTTTTCTGGTAATATCATTTAATTGTTCCAGGCCCATGAAAATCACAATGGTATCAGCTGCCTTTGTAATGGATCTCCATTTTATGGATGACTTCTTTTTCTCAATTGATTCATGACCAGTTAATATCACGACAGATGATGAATAATCTCTGTGTGTTAATGGAATTCCCGAATACACTGCTGCGCCATTTAAAGAAGATATTCCAGGAACTATCTCATATTTTATATTTTTGGATGCTAGAAATTCAGCTTCTTCGCCACCACGGCCAAAAATAAAAGGATCGCCGCCTTTCAATCTCAGTATTTTTTTTCCATCATTTGCATGCTTTAGCATTAACTCATTTGTAATCATTTGATTAGTAGTAGGATCACCTGACTCCCTACCAACATAAACTTTTTCTGATTGAGAAGAAGCCATATTAAGAATGCCTTTGTTTACTAACCTATCGTAAAGGATAACATCACATTGTGACAATAGTTTGCAAGCCTTTATTGTTAGCAAGTTTCGGTCACCCGGACCTGCTCCACAGATATACACTTTACCTTTTGGTTTTACCTTTGATTGTTCCACTTTTCTAATGCCTCTCTCCATTCATGAGCAAAATCTGCTGCTCCTTTTGATAGTAGGTCAATTGCTACATCCCTTCCAACCTGAGATGCATTTGATATCACATTTGATTTTTTTATGTTTATTGATTGAGTACCATCAGCAGAAAAGACTGTTGAATACATAACGATTCTATTAGTTTTCAAATTAGGTAACGCTATGGCACCTACTGGAAATCTGCAACCAGCATTCAAGTAGTGGATCAGAGATCGCTCTGCGTCGATAGCATATCTAGATGGTTTATCTTCAATTTTTTGTAATTTAGTAATTAGATTTTTGTTATCTTTTCTACATACGATTCCAATTGCTCCTTGTCCTGGAGCTGGAACGAAATCTCGATGGTTAAAACGCTGAACTATGAAACTTGTCAAGTTAAGTCTTTTCAGGCCAGCTTCTGCCAAAACAAGGGCGTCAAAAGGACCTTCAATACATTTTCTTACCCGACTTTCTACATTACCTCTTATTGGAATCACTTTTACATACGGATTCTTCCTTTTTATTTGAACAGCTCTTCTTAGACTGCTTGTGCCTACATGGCAGTTTGGTTTTAATGATTCTATTCTTGATTTTGATTTTCCAATCAAGACATCGTTTGGCTTTTCTCTCTTTAGTATTGACGCTACAACTAATTCGTCACAAATATCAGTCGGAATGTCCTTGATACTATGCACTGCGAAATCTGCCTCCTCCTCGAGAACAGCTCTATCAACTTCCTTTTCAAATACTCCCTTTTGGTCCACAGAAAAAAGTAATTTGTTTTTATTAATATCTCCACTAGACTTAATTTTTACAACATCATATTTTACAGTAGGATAATGCCTGTGCAAATTGTCAGTTACTATTTCAGTCTGTATCAGGGCCAATTTGCTTCCACGTGTTGCGACTGTGTACTTATTCAAAATCTTTCACTTTTTTCAATGCCTTTGCAAATGATTCGATGGTTCTATCAATGTCATCATCATCATGTGAATAGGATATGAAACAAGTTTCAAATTGCGAAGGTGGTATGAATATCCCAGATTTTAAGAGTTCGTCAAATAGTTTCTTGTAAAGAATGTTATTTGATTTTCTAACACTAGAAGCGTCTTTTATTTTTTCATCTGTAAAATAGAGTTGGAACATAGAGGAGATATTATTTACACTCGCCTTAAATTTTAGATCTCTTAGATGATCTCTAATTCCATTAGATAAAGTATCGGTGAAACGTGAAAGCTTGGGATACAACTCATTTTTCAGGCTACTTAATTTTTCTAATGTCGCAATCCCTGCACTTGTAGAAATTGGGTTTCCTGCATAAGTGCTTCCTTGAAATACAGTTCCTTCTGGAGATAACAATTCCATTATATTCTTTTTCCCAGCTATGGCAGAAAGTGGAAACCCATTGCCAATTGATTTTGCAAGTGTCATTATATCTGGAATCACTCCAAAATATTCGGAGGCACCCCCCGGTGAAAGTCTAAAACCCGTTACAACTTCATCAAAAATCAAAACTATTTCTTCCCTTTCACAAATTCTTCTTAATTTACTAAGATACTCCTCCTCTGGAATAATTAAGCCCATATTTGCCAAAACCGGTTCCACAATCACACAAGCAATATCATTGTTAGTCTTGGTCAGATTTTCGAGCGCACCTAAGTCGTTATATGGCACTAGTAATGTTTGATTCATCGCCTCTACTAAATTGCCATTAAATGAATTATTTGAGGCACTTGAACCCGGATTTACCAAAACATAATCATAAGCACCGTGGTAACATCCGTCAAACTTGACCACTTTTTTCTTCTTTGTAAAAGCCCTTGCGAGTCTGATAGAATGCATTGTTGTTTCTGCTCCAGTATTCATCAGTCTGACCATTTCCATATTGGGAACCATTTCAATTATCAGTTCAGCAAGTCTAACCTCATTTTCTGTAGGAACACAGAAAATATTGCCCTTTTCCAGCTGTTTCTTCACAGCACTTATAATTTCAAAATACGCATGTCCTAAAATAACAGCACCATATCCTAGGCAATAGTCTATTAGGGTGTCATGATCTTCTGTGATAATCTTTGAACCTCTGCCGTATGAGGCAAAGAAGGGATATGGTTCATAGAAGCGAACCGGACTGTTAACACCACCAGGGATTATTTCTTTTGCTCTATTAAATAGAGAAGCCGACAAACATGAATACCATAATTTTAAAACTGTTATAATTGTATCTTTAATTGCGGTTCAATATCTCTGCAATCTTCTTTGTGTGATATGATATGATGATATCAGCCCCCGCTCTTTTAATCGAGGTTGTAAATTCCATAATTATTTCTTCTTCATTTACCCATCCTTCAAGAGCTGCCGCTTTTACGATAGAATATTCTCCTGAGACGCTGTACGCACATACTGGTAATAATGTACTCTGTCTAGTCTTGTAAATTAAGTCAAGATATGGCAAGGCAGGTTTTATCATTATAATGTCTGCACCTTCTTTAACATCCATCATTATTTCATGAAGCGCTTCGTTAGTATTTTGAAATGGCATTTGATATGATTTTCTGTCACCAAATTCTGGAGTGGAATGAGATGCATCTCTAAATGGCGTATATAGATTGGAGGATAATTTAGCAGAGTATCCGATAATGCCCACATTTTTAAAGCTATTATAGTCTAGTGCCTTCCTGATACTTTTTACCTGTCCGTCCATCATAGCTGAAGGTGCTACGAAATCAGTTCCAGCTTCGGCATGACTTAACGCGACACGCTCCAAGATTTTCAAACTTTCATCATTGTCTGCAACTTTATTTTTTATAATACCGCAGTGTCCGTGAGAAGTATATTGACATAGACACACATCAGTAATTGTTACAATTTTTTCGCCGAAATTATTCTTAATTATTTTCACGGATTCTTGGACTATTCCGTTTTTTCGATATGCACTGGTAGCTCTATCATTTTTTAATTTTGGAATTCCAAAAATCAAAAAGGTCTTAACGCCCAAATCATACAACTCTTGGACATTTTTGACTAGATTTTTTTGAGGTATTCTAAAGATTCCTGGCATCAACTCGATTTCTTTTGGTTCATTGATCCCTTCTTGAACAAAAATAGGAGACACAAGATCTTTTACTGACAACCTTGTTTCTTGCAAAAGATCCCTTATCGCAGGTGTACGCCTTAATCTTCTTAGTCGAACTTGTGGAAACCCATTAAACTCATTGTCTTCATTTTGGTTCATAATTAAAAATCCTTGACACTATGTTCAATACATCCTCATTTTTCTCTGTATTACCAATTTCCTTTCTGAAATTATTCATAGGTGTAGATAATATTCCTTCTACGATTGCAAATGATAGCTGTTCTAAAATTTCAAATTCCTTCATTCCTTCCTTAATTCCAAGCATCCTTGCTGCTTTGGATAATTCTCTATTTCTTACTTCATCTACTATTTTGAATATTGATACTACAAAAGGTTCAGCCTTGATTTTTCTAAATAATAAATCCATGGATTCCATTCCACCTTGGATCATCTTTTCTGCCAACCTAATTTCTTCATGTCTACGTTTCAGATTTCTATCTACTATTTCTGCAATTTGGTCTATATTAACTAATTTTATTCCAGATATTGTTGCAATTTTGTCATCAACAGTCCTTGGATTGGAAAGATCAAATATCATCATTCCATCACTTTTATTTTTACGATTGAAAATTCGATCATAAGTAATAAGATAGTATGGAGCTGTCGTAGAAACAAAGATGACATCAGTCTTGTCAAAATTATGAAGTGCATCTTCAAACTCTATTGGAGTTCCACCAACGGTACTAGAAAATGACTTTGCTCTCTCATAAGTTCTGCTTGCAACTTCAAAGTTTACCTGTCTCTTCTTGAGCGATTTGGCCACTAATGTCGCTCCCTCACCTGTTCCAATCAATAGTACTTTTTTGTTTTGAAAATCATCAAAATGTTCCTCAGCCAAGTTAACTGCCATTGAACCTATAGAAACACTTCCTTTATTCAAACCAGTGTTGGTTCTAATTCTACTACCAACCTTTATTGCGTGTTCAAAAATTAACGGAATAAAAGAATCAACGTAGCAATTCTGGCGAGAGTATTCAAATGCCCTTTTAACTTGACCCAATATTTGATCTTCTCCAACAACGAGTGATTCAAGTCCTGAAGTCAGTCTCAAAAGATGATGTATAGCTTCTTTTCCCTCATCAGTTTCAGCTGAGTCAAATGACAAGTCCTCAAGTTCCGTAATACCTCTCCAAGTATCAAAGATCTTTTCTACATCAATCCTTTCTAGGGCCAAAAAAAGTTCTACTCTATTACATGTTTGAAGTATGACGCATTCCCGTATATCACCACTTGTCAAAAATACTCTATGTGCCTTGGCGATATCCTTGAAAGTAAATTTTTCAAGTACGTGTATTGGAGCTTTCTTGTGAGTTATTCTCACATTCAATAGTTTTAGCTCATCGGTGACTATCGTATTTATGCTTCACTCACCTTTCCCCAATTATTCAACATGTGTAATGCAGTCATTTTTGCTTCGTTGAGCTTGTTTAATCTTAACAAATGCTGGATATTTTTATCTTTTATTAGTGAATATAAAAATTGTTTTCTTCCTCTTACCGTACCAATTTTTCGCTTTGCTTTCTTTCTGGCAAATTCCTGTAAAATAATATTGCTAATGTCTGAATCATTGATACTTCTGTGTACCATCCTTTCTATTTTCATTCTTATTTTTCTAGCCATTATGGGACTCTTGCCAGAAGTTGAAATTGCAACTTGTATTAGACCTTCATAATTCACTAGTGACGCATATGAAAAATCACTAATCTTAGGATCATCAGATGCATAAACAAATGCTCCCATAGTTCTCCCCTTTTCCACGAGTTTCCTATTTAAGTCTCTGTCATCAGTCGCAGCCAAAATCAAAAACACATCCTCGAATTGGTCTAGAATTTTGACATCCTTGATTCTACATTTTACTAAGTTAATTTTTCCGTCGTCCATCAATTTTTTGAGTTGATTATTGAGTCTGCTTGTTATTACCGTTATATCACAATCTTGATCCATAAGTCCATTTATCTTACGTAGGCCTTCGGTACCGCCACCTACTACGATCGCCTTCTTGTTATATACGTTAAGATCAACTATCAATTAGGATCTCCTGGGATCTATGCATTTGATAGACATGTCTTTATTTAATCATTCCATGGAGATATTGTGGTCAAATATTCCATGTTCTTGCCTCTAATTGATTTTTTTAGCTTCACTAGGACATATCATATAGTATATATACAATAACGACGTTATAATTCTTAATGACTTCAGATCTGAATATGGACTATAGCAAGTATGATTTTAAAGATTCTACCGAGCTTTACGTATACTTAAGTAAGAAAGGGCTCTCCAGGGGAACCATTGAAGAGATTAGCAAACTTAAGGACGAACCAGATTGGATGCGCGAATTTAGATTACGATCATTTGAAGTTTTTCTAAGCAAACCTATGCCAAATTGGGGTGGCGATTTATCGCATATTGATTTTCAGAATATCTATTATTATGCGAAAGCATCTGAAAAACAAGGCAAGACCTGGGAAGAAGTTCCAGAATCTGTGAGGAATACTTTTGAAAAATTAGGGATTCCTGAAGCAGAAAGAAAATTCCTTGCTGGAGTCGGGGCACAATATGAGTCAGAGGTCGTATATCATAATCTCCGAGAAGATTTAGAAAAACAAGGAGTGATATTTACTGATACTGATTCTGCGGTAAAAAAATATCCTGATATTTTGAAGAAACACTTTGGTAAGGTTATTCCCCCTGAGGATAACAAATTTGCGGCCTTAAACAGTGCTGTATGGTCTGGAGGATCGTTCATCTATGTTCCGCGAAATGTAAAGGTAGATCTTCCACTTCAGGCATATTTCAGAATCAATGCGGAAAACATTGGTCAGTTTGAAAGAACTCTTATCATAGCAGATGAAGGTGCAGAAGTGCATTACATTGAAGGATGTACCGCACCTGTCTATACAACTGAATCTCTTCATTCTGCGGTAGTAGAGTTAATCGCAAAAAGAGGCGCAAAAATAAGATATACCACAATTCAAAATTGGAGTAAAGACGTCTATAATCTAGTCACGAAAAGAGCATATGCATATGAGAATGCAACGGTTGAGTGGATAGATGGCAATCTTGGAAGTAAATTAACCATGAAATATCCTGGTGTTTACATGCTTGGTAAAAGGGCACATGCCGAAGTAATTTCAATTGCTTTTGCAGGTAGTGGTCAGCATCAAGATGCTGGAGCAAAAGCAGTGCATCTTGCTCCCGACACAACATCTAGAATTACAAGCAAGTCTGTAAGTAAAGATGCGGGGCGTACAACTTATCGAGGACTATTACATGTTGCGAAAGGTGCAACAGGTGTTAAATCTAATGTCCGATGTGATGCTTTACTCCTTGATAAGAACTCTCGAACAGACACTTATCCATATGTAGAAGTAAATGAAGATGATGCCACAATATCTCATGAAGCAACAGTAGGAAAGATAGGTGAGGATCAGATTTTCTATCTTATGAGCAGGGGATTTTCAGAATCAGATGCTCTCTCGTTGATTGTTGGTGGTTTCATGGAACCGTTTACAAAAGAGCTACCAATGGAATATGCAGTTGAGCTTAACCGACTGCTAAAGATGGAGATGGAAGGTTCAGTCGGATAGACGAGTCGGGACCAAAACTACACTCTTCATTTTTGAATGTACAATCAGGTGTATTTGACTTGAGAATCGCATTTTAATGATTAAAGCTAGGCCCATTTTTTCCTTTTTATCAAATTGAAATCCTTATAAGCCGCCTTTAAGTGATTTCTTTCTGAATCATAGAGGTTTTATGGAGAACTCTAAATGGATTTTACATATTTAATCATGCAATTTCTGTTTACCCCACACTACGTTGAGAATCCACCTTTGCCATTCTCATTTAGCTCAATGATTATTGCAGCTCTTATTGCTATTTCCATGAATGTGGCATTCGCATTTCTCAGAAAGAGAACAACTGATATCGAAAAAATGAGTAAAATAATGAAAGAATCAGTTGAATTTAGAAAACAGATGATGGCGGCTGTCAAAAAGCAAGACAAAGAGTTGATCGCCGAACTCAAGAAGAAGCAAGCTTATGTAAATAAAATGAATATGGAAATCCAACAGCAGCAAATGAAACCCATGTTTATCTATATGATACCATCCTTTCTGTTGTGGATTCTAGTTTTTCCAACCATATTTGGTCAAGTGGTAGCACTTTCACCAATTCACCCAGAGATACCGTGGATAACTTGCAATGCAGAGAACGTAAAAAATGACACAGCCCTCAAAGACGATGGTAATCCAAAAGGACCATGTAAGATTGAAGGTCAGGTATACCTATGGGGATGGTTTCTAATAGTCAATTTTGCCTTTAATGGAATAATTTCAAAGCTTACAAGAACAAACCTCCCAAGTATTACAGGTTAATTTCATATTCTTCATTATAGCAATAAAGACTACTAACCGTTTTGCGCATTGAAATTTGACTTTACTTAATGTTTTGTATTCTTGATATTAAGTGAGATAGACTGTTTGTGGGATGGGCTTTGATGTTGTCATAATCATCCATTGTATCTAGATCTTTGGACAGGTTTACAGACTTGACAACTATAGTCCGTGCGCCGGTCTCTCTTGAGGATTGAATATGGTTGTAATAACTATAATTATCGTATGAGGGTACATACAAGTTAAACGGTCTTCTTATCAACAGATTAGTTCCATCCATTCTTACAGAGGGTACAATTATTGAGCATCTATTAAATTTACTAACTATTGATAACAACAGTTCTATCTCATTTGGATCTAGATATATGAGATCTATTGGTACTATGATACTTGCATCGTATAGATTTTCTTTACAAATATCATCACCAACCATAACTGCATGATTCACTCCCTTTTCCTTTGAGAATATGTATTTGACGCCGTAATATGTGGAAATTTTTTCTACTCTTTCATCGGCGGATATAGTTACTATAGAAGAGATACGCTTGCATTTCTTCAAAGCAAGGATTGTTGATTTTAGCATCAATTCAGTTAATACAATTTTTTGATTTCTGGTTAGATTTAATCTGGTCTTACTTGATTCAAATTGCTTTACCGGAATAAATGCTGCAGTTTTCATGATTCAAGCATTGCTGAATGTTTTTAGAATATAATTTGACAATCTAATTTCATCCTGTTCATTTTCCATAATGATGTTAGTCTTGTAGACATTAACTCCATAGTTTTGTATCCTATTTTCATAGTCTTTATCCGATTCCGAGATTACCAAATTGGATGCTATATTAGAATAGTGAGAGGCTATACCTGCGGGAGAGGATTCAATACCCATAGCCAGTAAGTATTTTGAAGCAGGCCCACTAAATGCTTGGTTTCCAATTATTGGGCTAACTGCGAATACCTTTTTCTTTTTTAATTTAAGTTCCTTTCGGATTGAAGGTATTGAAGTAATTGGCCCAATGCTTGAAATTGGATTTCCAGGAGCAATTACAATCATGTCTGAATTTCTGATAGCATGAAGTGCTTGGGGAGTCGGAACTGCTTTTTCGATACCATGATACCTTATATTTAAAATATCTAGCTCGGCATGATTTTTGACCCAGTACTCTTGAATATGCATTTCACCAACGGGTGTTTCAATTCTAGTTTCGAAATGATCGTCTGAAGCAGGTAGTATAACTGTTGAAATTGAGAGTTTTTTTCGCATCCATTCTGTAACCCAAGAAAGGGATTTGCCTTCATTCAGGAAGTGAGTTCTGACTACATGAAGAGCCAGATCTTTGTCACCAATTCTGAACCAATAATCCTGTCCTAGTCTTTTCATTTGTTCCATGAAAACAAATGACTCATTAATCACTCCCCATCCTCTGGTTTTATCTAAAAGACTGGATAGACCATAGACCACTGTGTCAATATCTGGACATACATACAGGCCATGTAACCAAATGTTGTCTGCGATATTGGATACAATTACCAAATCTTCAGTAGCCTTCGACAAGCCTCGAGCTAGTTTAACCGACCCTGTTCCTCCCGCTATAAGTGTAATCAAAATAAAAGACCACTAATTGGCATACAACTTTTTTAAATTTTCCGAAATTGACGTATTTGATCTCAAAAATAGGCGACACGAATTTATACGTCGATTCCGAGTTGGCTGTACAAAAACTGTTGTATTGGATAAAGATTATAAACAGGTTGAATTAGTCTCTACCCTGTGAATAGTTTCAGAATCATTATGGTTATTTTTTTGATAACATTCACAGTTACTTCATTTATCTCTAATTCTTATGCCGTCCAAATGACTGTCGTTTTGTCTCCCCAGCAAAATCAAGCCGAACCAGTATTTACTGCCAATCGTTTTATAACATTGGAATATGATCCAAGAAGCGAGCTAGCAAAGAAATTGGCGACTGTTAATGACAACGTTAGATTTCAAGCAAACGCCTCCACACCAGGAATGGCAGAATTAATTTCCGGAATAAATGAGGATATCTTTACAGAAAAGCAAAGCCCAATTCTCATTGAAAACGCTACTATCGATTACACAGGAACGTTAAGAGGCAGCACTGACAGGCTTATCATGTCATACAAGGTAGTCTTTACGCCAAGTATAAGTGGATTCACACTTCCAAGCAATAATTCGGAATCGGGAGGAGCTCTGGTCGATTTGGATTGGAGAGGGTTTTTTACTACTAGACCTATGGAAATCCAGGTACCTGATTTTGGTAATGTCAGCATTAATTATCCAATAAGTTTACTGCAAGCCAAGTTTCCTGAAATAGCACAGCAATTAAATTCAAGTGAGGCAGGTGAGATATTTTATACCCCACTGTTTAACTTTGAGAAAATTGCAACTCCCATGGAACGTTGGCATTTCTTGTTTGACCCAACTGGGAGCCAAGCTTCAACAGCAGGTTCTGGGTACGAAGAATTAAGTGGCGCTCGTGTAGTTTCAATATTCTCTTTGGGCGAAAGTAGCTTTAGAGAAGGTGTTATGGAAGCAGAGGAATCTGATGCCGCTGCAGTGATAGACGGGACAAATGTCGATATCCATTCCAGTCACCCTCCTCCAAGCGGGCAAATTCAAATTGCCGGCTTTGCAACGGTATCTAAAAATGGAAACTCTGAAATTGCATTTGTCACCGAAACTGCCCCAGAGGGAACCACAACAGCGACTGGTGGATTTCCATTACAGGTACTTTTAATCCTCGCAGGCATGATGGCTGCAGTATCAGTATTCGTTTTGTGGAAAGCGAGAAAGTAATACATTTCACTCAATTCCCTCTATTTACTTATGCCATAGCGTCAAATACATCTTGGATAATTAGAGATATTTTTGATTGGATTCAGATTTTGACTGATATGAAGACCAAGTATCTTGTGTTGGTAAAATTTATGGACATCTAGACTATTACGGAACTTTTAGAATCTGAGTAGTTATTGCAGTTTACTGTTCTTTTTTTTGGAAACTACATTGCATAAATTAAAAAATAAGTGTGTTTGCTAGCAGTAACCCTCCTTTTGTTTTAAGTGGGATTCCACTGAGCGGTCAACCTGGGTTCATACAGGAATGTTAACCCCTTTTTGTCCTTGCTCCACTCAGGTCGGCGGTTTCATTCCAGTATTGACATCTTCAGGCTATTCACCATCATTATCATTTTGATCAACTGGATCTCCTTTCTGTTCCGTAGCCAGGTGTCTCCACCTAATTATCGCTAATTTGAGTGCCTGTTATGAGGGAGGAGTTTCCTCTCTTTCGAGTCACCCACACGCTAGCTAACACAATAAAAGTTAGTGGCGAGAGTACAAAAATCTTTGCTAATTTAAACAGTATGGGAGCGATACTAAACCTATTCCAGCCTTATTATGGCAAATAATATGGTTGAAAGAATTTCGATTTCTAGTTAGTCTATCAATTGCGTTTTGATTACTGTAGGAGAGTTTTGTAAATTATGATCCAAATTGCTTTACTAGCATATCTCTCTTCTTCGTTATTTGGAAGAGGGAATCCGTTCTTTCGTAAGCCTCTTTTTTAGGTCGTCCAAACATCATTGATTGGAATAGAAGGTGATTTTCAGGAATTACAATACCCGTCTGATCATCCGAATAGAGTATTTTTAGCGTGTCATCAATTTTCCTCATTGTTTCCTCATGAAGGTGTACCATATTGGTGTCATCATGTTCAAAACCAAACTCACGCGCTTTAAGACGAATATCTGCAGTACCTTTTGCTTTACCAAGAACAGCTACTCCAAATTCGTCATCATAGATATCAGACAGTGAATCAAAATTAGGGACCTTATCGCTGAATCTTATTGTCATTTGATGAAGATGCATCATCCTTGAGGGTACTTTATACGCCTCAACATACAGTTTTACTGATGGTAAGAACGATTTAACGTCATCCTGATGATGGGGATTCTTGTCCCATTCTATCGAGTCCTTAACTTCTTTTGTGTCCTCTAGGTCTGCCCATCTTCTGATTAACGTAACATCATAGCGCTTTATCTTATCTCCAAACTTTTCTATCATAGGCTGCATAATTCTTCCCATTCCAGAAACATTACAGCTACCCTGTATGACATATTTTTGATTTGCAACCTTGTCATAATTTACCCTAGAATTGTGAATAATATCCGCAACCTTATTTTCACCCGATCTATCTTCGCCTCCTTGAAAGATTGCAGGTTTATTCAAAGGAACATAGTAATTTAACTTATTCTTATAGCCAAATCCTTCTTTTGCAGCATCAATTACAAGATCGGATGATTTGATTGCATCTGTAATTGTACCCGAAATATCGTAGCCTTTTTGTTTAAATTCCAAGATTTTTTCTTCTGGAACATATACAGGAAATTTCTTTGCAAAGGCTTCGTCTAATTTATCATCAATTGAATATTTTCCAATCCCAACAAATTGAGTTTCCTTATCATGAGAGAATGCAGATGCCAGTCGCCTACCTATATTTCCATAACCATTAATGAATACTCTTACCATTTCTCAATGTTTTTAGTGAAAATGAAGGATTATTTAATGTATTATCAATGAAATTGTATTCTTCATTTACGTAGAGCAGTATCCTATAGTTCCAAAATTGGAGAGAATGAGTTAAGTCTGGTTAATTTATAAACATTAAATATCTATAAATGTAAAAATTAACATTGTGAGAAGGGAATAAGAAATTCTGGTGTTTTGATATGAAAAAGATTTTGATAATTGATAATTATGACTCCTTCGTTTACAACATTGCCCAATTATTTGGAAAGCTATCTACAGAACCTGTTGTTTTTCGAAATAACAAGATAACAATAAATGATATAAAGAAAATTCAGCCTGATGGAATAGTCCTTTCTCCTGGTCCTGGGCACCCCGCAGACAAAAAGTCATTTGGTATATGTGGTGATATCATTGAAACTATAGGACCTAAAATTCCAGTTTTAGGTGTATGTCTAGGTCATCAAGGTATAGTTCATGTCTATGGTGGTAAGGTTATCAATGCACATGTTGTACGACATGGAAAAACAAGTAAAATAAAGTACGTAGATAACGAATTATTCGAAAGACTTGTAAATCCGTTTGTGGCGACAAGATATCACTCATTAGTTGCATCAAGAGAAAATTTTCCCGATTGTTTAGAAATAACTGCGTTCTCACTTGATGACTCGGAAATAATGGGGTTGAAACACAAAAAGTATCCTATATACGGTGTTCAATTTCATCCAGAGTCCGTTTTAACAAAAAATGGTTATCATATCTTGGAAAATTTCATAGATATTTTGAAAAAATAATGTCCACAGAATATCTTCAAAAACAAACAAGAAAAATTTTATCAGAGGATGGTATTGATGCAGATGACTTTACGAAGGCAGTAAACCTTATTTTTATAGATAAAATTCCAGACTCGACTATCGCTTCGTTCCTTGCGGCATTAACGTTTAGAGGTGTTAGTGCCAATCAACTAAGAATAATAAGGGACACCATTATTCAAAATTCTCTTCATATAACTCCCAGAGTTAATAGTGCACTAATTGATAATTGTGGTACTGGTGGTGACCTAGCAAATTCATTTAGTATCAGCACTGCTGCATCACTTGTTGTGTCTGCTTCTGGAGTAAATGTTGCAAAACATGGAAATAGGTCTGCTAGTGGATTATTTGGAAGTGCGGACTTTTTTGAATATATAGGGCTTGATTTGAATCTGCCAGAGAGTGGAATTATTGAATCACTTGAAAAACTCGGTTATGCATTTTTGTTTGCCCCTAAATTTCATCCGAAATTGAGAAGGATTTCGATGATACGAAAAAGACTTGGTTTTAGGACAATTTTTAATCTTATTGGACCTCTATGTAATCCGTGTACAAATATTACCTCACAGGTGATTGGAATTTCCGATCCAAAATTTATCGAACTTGTAGCAAATGCAATGATTAACACAAATGTGAAAAAAATTTTTCTCGTTCATTCTTTAGACGGCATGGATGAACTGTCAAATACTTCAAGAAATATCATAGTGGTTCTTAAATCTGGCAAAATTGAAAGACAGGAGGTAGATCCAAAATTATTGGATATGAAGTTGGTTAAAAAAGAGCAAATTCAAATCAAATCTGTGGAGGATTCAGTAAAGAGTACTTTGCAAACAATTTATGGAAAGTCAACAAGTGCAAAGCAAGACATAGTAGTTCTTAATACAGCTGTTGCGTTAATCGCAGGAGGAAAAGCTAGTGACATGAACGAAGGAATAAAAATCGCAAGGGAGATAGTAAAATCTGAAGCTTCGAGAACTAAGTTACGAGATTTGATATCTTCTTATGGAAACATTCAAAAATTAAATCTTGTCGAAAAGGAATTTTCGATACAAACTTGATAAATCAATATCAAATAATTCTTAAATTTCGGAATAAAAAGATAAAAAAGAAATTTAGGATTTTATCGTCTTCTTGCTTTTGCCTTTGATTTTGCTTTTGGTTTTGCCTTTGATTTTGCTTTTGGTTTCGTCTTGCCTTTCTTGACTGCTTTGCTAGGGCCACCGCCAATCCTGAACATCTTGGTTCCACAAACTGAACATGCTCCCTTTGTTGCAGGTCTTCCATTTTTCATGGTGACCTGTGATTCACCTTTCATTTGCCTCTTTGCTTTACATTTTACACAATAACCTTCAGTTGCCAACATGTTCAAGATTATGACGGTTCCTTATAAGAATAGCTCTCTCGCTCGTTTTGATTTGGCTATATAACTCAAATCATGGTTGATTGTTCTCTTAGTCGGTTATGATAGCCTCAAAAATTATCAAGCTTGATTTAATGAAATACTTGGTTTATTATTCGTCAAAATAATGCTACGGGATGTTTATTGTTCATCATTAGTAATTTGCGGTTTCGAATCATCCACAATAGTTTCTGATTTGGCATTATCTTGCATAATTTTTCTACCGAATATAAGATATGTTGTATGACCAATCATGCGCATTGAAGGCCTTGTTTTCCCTTCTCTTGCCTCGATATTGCGAATCATTATTTCAGAACTCTCAATGTCTGCAAAACCAATTTCGGACATGCGCTTGGCTGTCTTTTCTAATTGATTCATTGTTGGACATATTATTGCAACAGAGCCACTATTTCTTAGACATCTGTGAACAAGCTGTAGGACATTCCAGGGATCTCCCAGATCAATTATTGCAACATCAGCATTAGAATGCTCCAATCCTTCCTTCATTATATCATGCTTCAACATTGTAACATTTTTTTCCATTCCTGATTTTTTGAGATTCTTACTGGCAATTTCCATAAATTCTTCATTAACGTCGTATGTAAAGACATGACCACCTGGCTCTACCAGGCTTGCAAAGAATGTCGTAAGTGAAGCGCTTCCTGTCCCTATTTCAAGAACATTAGATCCACTCTTCAATCCGGTTCTAATTGCTATGTATCCCAAATCCTTTGGATACACAATCTGCGTTTTTCTGTCAGACTTCATGACAAAATCATAGATTGTTGGTTCCATGAGGTAAACTTTTTTCTGCTTAGGTGTGATGATGGAAGTACCATACTCAGCTCCCAAGATCTGATCAAAATCTATTATTCCTATATGCGTATGTAATTTCTTACCTTTTTCTACTTTTGTTAACCAATTCTTACTTGCTTGATAAAAAAACAGGACATAAGCGCCGGAAGATATTTTCATCTACACAATGAGTTTGCACAGAGGTAAAAAAATCTTCCAATTACAAATTGTTCCGTTTGATGTTAATTATTATAAGACGAATGCGATTACCTTATTTGATTTTATACAACTTTGAAATTAGCTTCACTATATTCTGGGGGAAAGGATAGTAATTACTCTATTTTTGAAATGAAAAGACTTGGACATGAAGTTGTGTGTTTGATATCCATAATGCCCGAAATTAGTGATAGTTTACTATTTCATTTTCCTAACATTCGGCTTACGGGAACACTGGCGCAAGCAATTGGCCTACCAATTAGAAACTTTCAATCAAGATCTTCGAGATTAGAAAATGAGATGTATGTACTTGAAAATGCTCTCTCAACAGTAAAAGACGAATTCAGTATAGAAGGGATAGTCCATGGTGGAATCTC
Source organism: Nitrososphaeraceae archaeon (assembly GCA_025923455.1). Taxonomy (GTDB): domain Archaea; phylum Thermoproteota; class Nitrososphaeria; order Nitrososphaerales; family Nitrososphaeraceae; genus TA-21. The sequence continues at coordinate 22,737 of JAICFW010000037.1, forward strand.
AAGCAAGTTTCAAAAACGAAATTTTGAAAAAGTTTGTCGAGATCTGCAATTGACAGTATATTCTCCTTTGTGGGATTTGAATCCCAACAACTACCTTCACACTTTGATTGATGAAAAATTCGAAATAACTATTGTTGGTGTCTCCGCATTAGGATTGGGTAGAGAATGGCTCGGAATTACACTAAACCACAAAAATGTAAAGAAGTTAGAGTCTCTCTCTCTAAAATATGGATTTAACCTAAATTTCGAGGGAGGAGAGGCAGAGACATTCGTTATTGATTGTCCAATTTACAAGAAAAGAGTAGAGATTAGAGAGGGAATGGTAAAATGGTTTGGAGACTATGGAATATTTGAAATAATAGATTATGAATTAATAGATAAGCATTGAATGCGACTAATTGATTAATATTTTTCGAAACTTTGGTCTTATCTATCATAAAATATTTAGAGTGTGGCTTATTTATGGTGAAATCATGAGTTCCTCGGTTTAAAGTCATTTATAGATCATGACAGTAGTAACATGTCCTAAGCAAAGCACCAAACACCTGGGGGGATTGGCTGTTTCTTTGTTCATTCGGTCAATCTAACTCCCACCAGTCTTGAATGTATACTCGCACAAGTGAATAAGTTAGCAAATTTACCGAGATTTTAAATATTAATTAATAAACACCAATTGTCCATGATTTAATAGATAAACAATGTTAGACAATCTTCGCTCAAGTCTTGGGGCAGCTTTAAAAAAACTCGTGGGCGCATCAGATGTAAATGAAGAACTGATAGATTCATTGTGCAAAGATGTACAAAGAGCTTTACTCCAATCTGATGTCAACGTGAGATTGGTATTGAATATAACCCAGAATTTGAAAAAAAGATCGTTGGAGGAATCTCCCCCTAAAGGATTATCCAGGAAGGATCACATTGTCTCAATCCTTTATGATGAACTTTCGAGATTGATGGGTTACACCGGAGATAATGGTGCTCAAACCAAAGAACTTGAAAAACAAGTCATTTCATTTTCTCCCGGAAAACTCAATATTGTACTAATGTTTGGTATCCAAGGAAGTGGTAAAACAACAGTTGCTGCAAAGCTAGCAAGATGGCTAACAAAACATGGGTATCACGTTGGAGTAATTGGGGCAGATACGTGGAGACCAGGTGCATTAACCCAACTCAAAATGAATTGTGTGAAGATAAATGTAGATGTTTATGGTGACGAAAATAATAAAGATGCACGTTCAATAGTTAAAAATGGAATTAGTCATTTTAAAGATGCAGGATCGGATGTAGTAATAATTGATACTGCTGGAAGACATAAAGATGAAGCAGAGCTTTTAGAGGAGATGAAAAGTATGTACAACATTTCTAAACCCGATCTGATTCTATTGGTAATCGATGGAACAATCGGACAGCAGGCGTATAGTCAGGCAAAGTCGTTCCATGATACAGTTCCTGTAGGCGGGATCATTATAACAAAACTTGATGGGACTGCGAAAGGTGGTGGAGCTTTGGCCGCGTCGGCGGTAACAGGTGCAAAGATCGTCTTTATCGGAAACGGTGAGAGAATTGACGACCTTGAAGAGTTCAGTCCCACGAGATTTGTTGGTAGGTTGCTAGGAATGGGAGACATCAGGGCGATCTTGGATTTAGCAAAAGATTTAGAATTACAGGCAGACGAAAATCAATCTAAACGAGTATTAAGTGGCAAAATGACCATTGAAGACTTTTATTCACAAATGGAAAGTGTTGGCAAAATGGGTTTTAGAAACATTATAGACAACATGCCCGGTCTGTCAGGATTGGTTAAAGAAGATCAACTTGATGTAATCCAGGGTAAATTGGAAAAATGGAGATACATTATACAATCCATGACAAAACAAGAGAAAAAAAGTCCTGAGGTAATAAATGATTCACGTAGAAAAAGAATAGCTAGAGGT
>JAICFW010000038.1 GCA_025923455.1 Nitrososphaeraceae archaeon
TATCAGTTCACTTAAATATATAGTATATACTAAAATACATATGAGTTTGAAACAATTCATCTTTTCACTAACAGTATCATTTCTATTTGCTTCTGGCTTTGGAATTATTGATTATGCAAGTGGTCAAATCAACACTACTATACCACAACCACGAGAACTACAAATCAATGCTAGTCAAATTAATGCTAGTCAAATACAGGGAAATGGATCTGCTGGTAATATGAGCAATCCCTGTGACCCTTCATATCCAGATTTTTGTGTTACCACATATTCTGCCAACTTGACCTGTACAGATATCCCCTATAGAAATTTTACAGTATTAGCTCCGGACACTTTTGGTTTAGATTCTGATGGAGATGGCTTTGGCTGTGAAAATTCAAACGTCTCCTTCGTAAACTCAAGTACCACAAACAAATCAATTATCGTTAATACTACTCTTCCCAGATAATTACTAAACACACTTGATGGTCCCATAAATTGGTAAAATACGACTGGTAATGATATAGAAACAGTAAAGAAAATCACTCCGGTCATAATCTTAAGATTTATCTATTTCATTTTTGTGGTTTATCAACATTCCTTCGGAAGTAAATGATCGATACTGTAGGATAAAGACAATTGACAGTTCATTAGGTTTCTGGAGACCTTTCTCTGCATTGAGAATCTAGATAAGCCTTAAATTAGCCGTTATTTACATAGCTGGTCATCATTGAGAAAATTTAACTTAAGTATTACAAAATCTAATTTATTTATCCTCTCTTGCCTTGGCAGCTTTCTGTTTTTGGGCCTGCAATTTTCAACATTTGGATTAGTCTGGGGTCAAATGCCCAACCAGATAGAATACGTGTATAATATTGAACAGATGAAAGGTCATCTGGAACAGGCAATTGTGAACAAAGAGGACGGAAACAATACATTAACTCGGGCTCATATCTTACACCCTATAGTAGAAATATATGACTTTATAGAAGCTCCTCTTGTTACCGTTGACAGTAATCTTAATCACACACTATATACTTCATTGAGTGAGCTATCACAAAATGTAGAAAAATTAGACCTATCTCAATTTACTGAAGAGACTGAAAAGCCAAATCAGTTGCTAAACGATGCAATTAAACTAATTGTACCACAAGAAAATAGTACACTGAATCTAATAGTAGCTTCATGGTTATTCGACGTTGCAAATACCGAATATGAATCTGGTGTGAGAGATGGGAAAGTGATTGAGATAATTGAATATCAGGATGCAAGTGGTTTTATATCAAGGGCAGAGTCTCTTGTTGAGGACTCATTGCCTATGCTTAATCAAACAATGAAAAGTTCAGCTGAAGAATTATTAAGCTTAATCTCTCCTTTGAAATCAGAAGTTCAAAATAAAGCGGACATCCAGACACCAATTACCGAGTTAAAGCAAAAAATATCTAATATGACTGGGATCTAGTAACTAGATCTGACGATTAGCTCTATCTTAAAATACATTATTTGATTAGCAAGCGAGCGATTCTTAAAGTTCCTTTTTCTCAAATCAACATCTAGCAATTCCAAAAATATAGATATATGAGAACGTATAGAATATTACAATGAGAATATCAACCGAACTTGCAAAGGCAATTAATGATCAAATTTCTTATGAAGCATCATCAACTCAGGCATATGTTGCAATTGGATCATGGTGTGAAAGAACTGGATATAATGGAGCCGCGACGTTCTTTTTTGAACAAGCTGCTGAGGAGAATACACATATGTTGAAATTCGTTCACTACCTTAATAATGCAGGAGCTGAAGCGATAATACCAGCCACAGAAAAGCCTAAGGGAAATTTTGATTCATTGGAATCTACTTTCCAGGCAGGTTTGAAAAGTGAACAGACTGTTACAAAACTCATTAATAATCTAGTAGAGATTGCCGAAAGAGAAAAAGATCGTGCTACATATTCTTTCTTACAATGGTTTGTAAGTGAACAAATAGAAGAAGAAACCTTGTTTGGGACTATTCTCCAAAAATTTGAGATAATTGGAAGAGATAAACTGGCGATATATCAAATCGACCAATCATTGGCCTCAATTAGATCAGAAATAATGGCTAAAGGGGACTCTCAACAACCTCCTGCTAATTAGTCCCTTCGTTTCTCCGAACATATGTTGATGTTATTTCGATGCAAATAAGAAAGATCACTTTATTGATACATGGTAGAGTTATTGATCCTGGTTGAAGAATTCCATATTGAAACAGAATAAGAACTGGAGTTAGAACGAGAACCAAATATTTATTCTGAGAATAATGTAATTTACGTATATGGTATAGTAGGAACAGTTCCTTGATTGTTGATACATTTAGAAATTTCTTGATTTCAAGTGATCTCAAGTATTTAAATGGTAATCTCTTTCTCCAATATGAGAATCATGTATGTATAATAAATATTGCATGACAATATGTTGAGTTGGCTAAAAGACTAAAGTCCGGAGTCGAGCCAAACGTCATCTAAGTCACTCATCTATGGAAACTGGACGAGTCATCAAATTCCGTCCTACCCGGCATGTATCTCGTTGGCCCGCGGTACTAAAGTAAGCTGGGTAGGATTCTTAAAAATATTTATATTAGGATTTACAAATTCGCATCAAACAAAGATTTATACTATTCCCTAGAATCGGAATTCAAACTAAAGATCGAAAATTTTGAGACTTCACTTATTATTTTTTCTACAACTTCTTGTTCATAGAGTTTCAAGTTAGTTCTATCGAGCTGTTCGAAAAGCTCTGAAACACGCGGCGTTCCTTTTCAATTTTGAATTCAAAGCTAGCTATGTTGCTTTATAAAATAGGACTCTTTTACCGCTTTCATCTATCTCAGACCTGTGGATTCTCACAACTGCGTATTTTTGAAGTTTTTTGATTTTTTTATAAGTAGAACTTATAGGAATATTATTTTCGATACTTATCTGGGTTGCGGCCTTAGCAGAATCCCTGATGGATATAATAATGCGAAAAGCCATCTCATCTGAAATTTCGTGAACAAGAGAAATATTATTTTGAATCGAATTTCTATCCATTTGGAGAGTCATTTAGGACAGCCTAATTCGGCGACTAATAAACAGGATTGCTCCCTTCAAATAGGTACGAACTGGCGACAAATTATGTGGATAACTAGAATAACTCGACAAACCGTTTAAATAGTTAGGTAGTACTAATCGGCGCATGGCATCTTCTATAAGCGTGTTGTTAACAATCTTGATATTCTTTGGCTATGGATTTGGGTTGAATATTTCTAGTGGGCAGGGGTCTGATGCCGATGAAAAAAATCCTATGGAAATATTTGCAAGTATTAGATCGTTACTTAATCAGACTATTGTAGAATATCAGAACAAGAACTTCAGTGGTGCTTCATCACTGGTTGAAGAGGCTTATTTTGAGAATTATGAATTTATTCAAGCTCCGTTTGCAGAACAAAATGAAACCATTCAACAATATTTAGGGCATTTTTAGTCTTGATTGAAAAAGAATGTGCCTTGCAAAAGTTTTTACACCTCATTAAATTAAATACCAAACATCAGTTTACTGTGACAAGGGATTTTGTGATATAATAGATTGATAAAGTGGATAAATGCCGTTTTGAGAGGAAATCTACCCAAACATGGCTTCTCTAACCATTTAACAAGCAATCAATTAAAAAGTGGTATTTACATTGTCTCATTCCTAATTCTTATTTTCACAAATCCTCTTGTTCAACCTTCTCAAGTGAATGGACAATCTGACCCGTTTACCACGTCTAATACTTGTTCAAAGCTCCAGGTTAGTGGGATTACTGCTAGTGGATCAGAATCGGTTAACCCACCATCCCGTGCAATCGATCTGAATCTCAATACAAGGTGGTCTAACCTGGGTCTTGGATCGTGGATTCAGATCGATCTTGGACAAGAGAATGTAATATGCACTGTAGGTCTTAACTGGCATAGGGGAAATGAACGTGTTAATACATTTGTAATATCGATATCAAAAGATGGTAAAACATTTACTAATGCTTACTCCGGTAAAAGTGATGGTACATCGTTAACTGAGCAAAAATATAATCTTCAGTCCCAGACAGGCAGGTTTGTAAGAGTTATGGTTAGTGGAAACACGCAGAACAATTGGATTAGTATCAGTGAATTTAAGGTTTATGGTTACAAGGGTTCATCCCAATCCTGTACTAATAGTCAGGTTTCGCAGGCAATTGCGTCTGCGCCTAGCCAAATTGGATTTCCAGCTTCAAAAGCAGTTGATAATAATCTTAACACTGTCTGGTCTAATTATGGTGTAGGCTCATCCATTCAGTTGGATTTAGGATCAAGTAAGAACATCTGTAGCGTGGATATTGCATGGTATAAAGGAAATGAGAGGAACAATAATTTCGTAATTTCAACCTCTCAGGATGGAAAATCATACAAGACAGTATTATCAACGGTTAGTAGTGGAAAGTCTCTTTCATATGAAAAATACAATGTTGTTGATACTAATGTAAGGTACATACGAATAACTGTTAACGGAAATAGTCAAAATAATTATGCGAGTATATCCGAGATTAAAACGCTGGTAGCATCCTCAAGTCCATCGCAAGTACAATGCATTATTGGTCACATTCAGGATGCTAAAACTTCAGCTAGTCAGACTGGATTTCCTGGAACAAATGTTCTTGATGATAATTTAGACACTAGATGGTCTAATAACGGTGTTGGTTCATGGATACAACTTGATTTAGGAACGATCAACAAGGTTTGTGACATCAGTATTGCCTGGTATAAAGGAAACGAAAGACAGAATAATTTTGTCATATCCACCTCAAATGACGGAGTAGCATTCACAAACGTACTAAGCTCCAAAAGTACAGGTTCTACACTAAATCCTGAAAAATACAATATTGTGGATACCAATGCAAGATACATAAGAATTACTGTCAATGGAAATACTTTGAATAGCTATGCCAGCATAACAGAAGTATCTGTAAATATAGTCTCAATTCCAGGATCAAACTATTATATAGGAGCAGCAGGGGACTGGGGTTCAGCCCGAAATGATAATTGGGAACAAACGGTAGACTTAATGATAGATAACAAAGTAAACTTGGCACTTGGACTAGGTGATTATTCATATGAATCGGTAGAAGAATTTGAGCCCGTAGTCGATGAGCTAAAAAATGCAGGAATTCCAATGAAAGGCGCTAAGGGTGATCATGATTCAAATGGCTACGAGGTCTTATTCGATCAACCATCTATGGTATATGCGTTTGATGCAGGATTGGCCAGAATAATAATGCTTGATTCAGAAAAATCTCCTTCTTCAAATGTCCAGTTCTTAGAAAAGGAACTTAAAGCGACGACAAAACCATGGAAGATTGTTGTAATTACGACTCCATTATACACAAGCCCATCTAACCATGGTGCAGATAAAGATCAGAGTAGGGCTTTGCAACCACTGTTCGATAAGTATGGAGTAGATCTGGTTATGTGGGGAGACAATCATAATTATGAAAGATTAAAATTACCAGATAAGCCCACTGTTTTCATACAATCCGGTACTGGTGGAGAATCTCACTATGATTTTAAAGGACAAATACCAGAATCGGTATATCAAAACGATAAAGATTTCGGTATTACAAAAATAATAGTTAGTGATAAATCTTTAATGGGACAATTCATATCCCATAGCGGAAAGATTTTGGACAATTTTATCATAGAAAAGTAGATTCAATGTTGAGAAACTACAAACTCTTTGAATAGTTAGGTGTACTATTTGGCATATGAATTCAGTCGAATCCATATCAACATTAGCTGTCCGTGAGTGTCTGATGAATTAGGAATACTTCGAGTTTCTATTGATAAGATACTAAACAGGATCACCTACAAAGACACCACGCCCAAAAAGAACCAAACCGGTGTTACGAGGCGCGCACTCAATGTGGCATGCCCACCATCCGTTATTGCTCTTAGATTCAAAACCTTTCATATTTTTATCTCAGAAAATGAAGCTAAAGAAAAGTTAAGTTAGAAACTCTCTAGATCAATGCTCTTGGCGCAGAAAAGAGTGAAGGTCTAGTAAATTTCTACAATGTGAACCCGGTGAGGAAAAGAAAACAATAGCTATAACAGTAAAAAATTAATAATTTTAATTGTCAAGGATTCTGCTTAAGATTTTCATTTTTGGGTTAAACCTTTCTTATTATCGCAAGTAGCAATGATAATTGTACATTCAGATCTGAGTAAATTTGTTGCTAATGCTGCTGAAAACAAAGTCGATAATAGGACTTTCTACAATCTTGTATAGATTTGGATCTGATCTGGATAAATACTTTTAAAAGAGATTCACGTTGTTCCTGTGAAATTAATTTGAAAACAGCGAAAAATATTCTTAGCGTGATGATCTTCACAAGTCTAATATTTTCAGTATTGTTAGTAACAACCAAATCGCAAGTATCCTTTGGGACTTCTTCCAATGTTCAGAACTTTATGAGCATGACTGAGGAACAAAGAATTCAGGCAGCTCTGAACATGACTCAGGATGAAAAGCAGATGGTAATGAACAAATTTTCAAAACAGAATTCTACTGTTCATGAAAACATGTCTGATTCTACGATGCAACCAAAGCCCCAACCATTAATGGGTAATTTCATAGATGCAGGAGATGGTTTTCATAAAGCTGAGGGAATTGCTAAAGTAATAGATCTTACCGATGGAAGAACATTCCTGAGATTGGAAAATCTAAAAACTACAAATGGTCCGGACCTCTATGTCTATCTTTCAACTGGAAAGGATGCATCAGACATTGTAAATCTTGGAAGATTAAAAGGTAACATCGGAAATCAGAATTATGAAATTCCTATTGGTACAGATCTATCAAAACACAATACCGTACTAATTTGGTGTAAGGCATTCTCAACTTTATTTGGCAGCGCACAACTAACGATTTAATAAGTAGATGGAAGTCCTAAAATCATGAATAAGAAAAAAATAATCATTGCAATAATCTTTGGCGTGGTCGCCATATTAATTGGGTTGTACACCATTTTACCCCTCTTTACTAACACGATAGTCGATGAGCCATTGCCTACAGCATCAGGAATGATCTCAAGCGTATTAAATGATGGGAACTTGAAACAAATACATTAGCTGCAAAACATGTTTTTTTATCCAAATATCAGTCGGCTATGCGTAAAAAAACATAGGATACTAAGTCTAGGATTAAAAAATTCATGATGGTACTATACAACTAAATTATGGAATTCCGACCCTGATTATGTGGACTATTTGTTAAGTCCCACTATGCATATAGCCTCATTAACAAATTTAACGTGTCCACTATCAGGATCTGAGTATTTCAGTTTAGTTTGCTCAGTAATATCATTCCACACTTGTTGTTTTTTGGTTTCAGTCTCATTAGACAAAATTGTACGAATTGGTGCAACAATGTCCTGATTGAATTTAACGTAATCCTCAGCAGAATCAAATTCAAAGATTACCGGAGT
>JAICFW010000039.1 GCA_025923455.1 Nitrososphaeraceae archaeon
AGCCCAGTCTCTTCATTAGAAAAGGTCCACTGTTGATTATGCAAATTTTTATCTTCAAGTTTCTTAACTTCCGGCATCTTAGAAGAATCCGTTTTTGGTACCGGGAGTGTTTTACCCCAATCTACTCCAAGTGATTCTAATGCTTTTGCGAAAACTTTCTCATGCGCTAGATCTCTAACAACTAGATACGAAACTGTTGCCCGAAATGTCTTGTTATCACTCATGGCATACAGTCGGCACTTTTGAAGTCTTCCCGTGCACTCTAGCATGAGATTATAGAGGAGATCCAAAACAAGGTTACCACTATTATAAACGTAGGACCCAGACCAGGGATTGCCGGCTGAATCGACGGGCAGAGCTCCTTGTGACGCAACTAGAAAATGATGAATATTGCCAGCTTCAAGCGCAATATTTAATGGCAATTTATTTGGAGGTTCTTGATTAGTAGAACCTTCTAGAAGCATTCCTATTGTAGTAGAAATGAGTTCTACATGACCTATCTCTTCTGAGGCTACACTCTTAATTAGATCTTGATAAGGTTTTGCTTTTCCTCTAAAGTTAAAATTTTGGAATAAATATTGCATCATCGTTCGCATTTCTCCAAATTGACCACCAAGTCCTTCTTGAAGAGCATTTGCGGCTAGATTGTTAGGTTTATCCTTTGGCAACTGGTTTGCAAGCTGGTTTACTGATATGAACATAACAATAATAGGATTACAAAGTTTATCTATGATCTATCGCAAAAAAGTTTGTACTTTACTAACTTCAGTACTAGTAATTTAGTGAATAATAATTAAAAATAAAATATCAAAAATAAAAATCGGATTTATGCCGAAGCAGCATTGTCTCTAGCTAACTTTGTGCATAAATTCAAATGTCTTTTTTCTTCTTTGAGTATCGATCTTACTTTTGTCCCGAACTTCTTATTCTTCACGCCTTTTGCAATTGAGTTTAAGACTTCGTAGTGAGTAACTTCACCACCTTCTGCGAGACATAAGAACTCTAAAGCTTCCTGATTATCAGGTTCATCACCTAGATATGTTTCCATCATCTTAGAGGCCTTTTGAGCAGTCTCTTCAGCTTTCTCGTCAATAGTGTCTTGATCGAAGCCATCACTTTCTACAAGATCCTTGACTAGATCTTCCATTTCTTCTTCTTGCTGACTCGCCTCTTGTCTCATTTTAGATAACTTCTTCATTTGTTCCGGCTTCAATAAACCTCTTGAATCCAAATCCTTCACGGCCTTTTGTGCTGCTTTCTCCAATCCCAACGCTTCACCTATTTTTTCTTGTATCATTTCTTGATCTGCCATACTAACTACCAATGCACATTATCTATTAATAGTATGTCACCCAGATAGTAACAAGATGAGCGATAAATAATTCAAAAAACTATAATAATTTGATTTTTTAGTTCATCGCCTTCCGATATTGTATACGGAAGTACGAGAATGATTGAATTTTTGGTTCGCACTGATATATATTGGATTTGTAAAGTACAATGCCTGAAAACTGGATTGGTGACTCTAAAAACATGCTTGTAGGTATTGTTGATGATGATGTAGATATAACTGAATTGTTTCATGACGCTCTGTGTGGCAATATCGAAGGAATAAAAGTTGTTACTTTCAATGATCCCGTAAGTGCACTGGAACACTTTACTGAGAATAAAGAAAACTATTCTCTAGTCATTTCTGATCTAAAGATGCCCGATCTAAATGGACTAGAATTTTTAAAAAAAATAAAGAGATTGAACGAAAAGGTTAGAACCATGTTGATAAGCGCCTACGATATTGAAAATGATATTGTTTTTCAACACTACTTAGAACTAGGAATTATTAATTCATTTATTGCAAAGCCTCTTACCATTAGTCGATTATGTCAAAAAGTGAGAGATGAATTCTTAGTATATCAACTGGCAGTTACTCTTAAAGTAGATTGATAAATATGCATCTTTCTCTCAAGATTTGTATCATAATTCTTGTGACTCTCTGTGTTACTCTCTCTAGTTCTTCTGTATTGTTTGCACAGGCCTTCCTTTATGAGAACGGAACATGCACGAATGAAAAATTTAAAGAGTCATCCAAACAGATCATAAATACCAATGGCACGGTTGATGATTTTCTAAAAAGTTTGCCAAGTGATAATACAATACTAGCGGAAATAGTATGCCAAAACTGAACAACGGGAAAATACGCTGAGGTTTAATACCATTCTCGTTGTCCTGACAATTAATTGGCTATATAATGAACTTCAGTTAAGGCTCTGCTAGCAAGATAGCGTCGCTGTCACCCAAATAATAATCCAATCAAAAATGAGTATACTGATAAATCATTTTTTGTTCTATCACTATTGATTGTTAAAAATATCCAAGACCTTGGCATTACTCACAAAATTCTATTTAAATAATAGAAATACAATATCACTTAACAAGGATCTTGTACTTTCCGGAATTGTGGGCTTCGTCATCAGTCTATTTGTTGCATACTACTCTAATATTTATTCTGCTGATAAGATTCTTAATTCAGCATTAACCGTACTTGCCGGGTTCATTTCGTCAAAGGTAATTTTTGTTATTCTATTCCATCTTGATAATAAGAAAAAATATACAAAAAGATTTAGCGGGAAACTGAATTTGGGTATTTTAAAACAAGTAGTAATGAAGATGATATTTGCAAACTCAATATTTGATATTATTAATAATGTATCTCGGTTTTTCATTTTACTAGAATTATTGAAAATTAATTATCACCCGATACAGGCAGCATTGATAGCATCCATTATCGCATCTGCACTGTCTTATTTAGCAATTAACTTGATTGTAGGGCGAATCCATGTATTTAGCGGAAAGAAAAAAATCATGTAAATTTTTTCTCATTGAATATAACTCGGTTTTTCTCATTGAATATAACTCGGTCGGATCATAAGTTTTGAATTCATTTTAACTCTGTCGGGTATAATGGAATATCGAGTATTCACACTTTACCAATTGTTTAAACCGTTAAATAACGATAGTTTAAATTTTGTCAATAATTGAACTGGGTATTGACATCTTTCTTCCTACAACATTCACAATTTCACTCCACACTACGTCCTTGACACCTTCCATGCCTTTTATTTTCTCGAGTAGGTTTAGCAACACGCTGTTATCCTTTACAATAGTTTCTACTCTTAGGTCAATAGTATGTTCTCCTATGCTCTTCCCGACATAAGTAACGTCATCTAGTCCGATTAGATCTCTACCAACCGCGTCTACATTTCCTTTTTCTATCGCTATAAAAAAATCAACACGCCTCCATCCAAATTTCTCGACATCCAGAATATATTGTAATTTCAAAAACTTATTTTCTAGTCTTTTGCGCCTTCTCCTAACAGTAGTAACAGGAATTCCTAACTTTGTTGCGATACTTTTGGTAGATCTTGGACCATTAGGTGGGGAGAGCAAAATTTTTAATATTTTTCTGTCTACTTGTGATATTGATAGATCACGCTTAACTAGTCCCGCAGCCATTTCTATATAAAACGTAGTTTTTCTATATATTTTTTTCTAATAATGAACACATTTATGCATTCTAATGATTAAAATGTCTAACATTTGACTCGTTTTTGTATATAATTAACATCAGCTTTGACAATAAATAGAGATTGAAATCATGTTTTTTAGATCTAATAATTATAGCTAATGAATCTAAATATTCTTACTTGTCCTCTTTAGCAAAAAAGAAGACTAGGCGCCTGATTCTAATTTTTGCTTTACTGTTTGTGCGGCCTGTTGTAAACCTTCCTCGAGTTTAGTATTGGCTTGTCCCCCTGATAGAAAACTGGCAATTTTTCCTGATGTTGGTAACTCGTATTCGATTGAATGTCTTACATGCGTGTTGCCTTGATTCTCATTAAACTCCTGGGTACTTTTCCAAAATTTAAAAGGACCTTCCTTTTGTTCAGTAACTAATCTTTTACTTTCTTCTTTATCAGTAACTTGTAGGATCATTTCTTCTTCTCTTCCCATGTATTCACCTTTCACTTTTATTTCGGAGCCTTCTTCTCCTTTAGCGCCAGATACGGATTCTGATTCCTTCACGATATCCTGCGGCCATGCCTTCTTAATATTGTCTGGATTAGTATAATATTCATATACTCTGCCTACTGGTGCGGTAATATCTATTTCGTAATTAATTGTGTTCATAACTTATGTAGTATTCTATTGTAATTAACAGTTAGACTTTTTGCATGGGAGGAGAACTTTTGCCTCTTTCCAAATTTTTACGTAATTATAAATATTGGCTATATTCTTCTCATGGATGTAATTGGAATACCTTGTAATGCTTCCCGGCCCAACAAATGTTCCTAATAGAGTCATTAATGCAATGTTAACTCCTATGATAAACCATAGAAGTGATGATTTTAGAAAATTATACAAAGACATAGTAAATAAAACACAGACTGTATTTGAGACCGAAAATGATATCGTAGTGCTGACTACTTCAGGCACCGGGGCTGTTGAAACTTCAGTTTTAAACCTGATAAAAAAAGATGATGCAGTAATTATACCTGTAAATGGGGAATTTAGTACTAGACTCGCCGACCTCATAGATAACTATGGTGGAAAGACCATTAGAATAAACTCACCGTATGGACAGAACCCTCCAATAGAAAAAATAGAAGAAGTGTTTGAAAAAAATTCTAATATCAAAGCACTTTATGTGGTTTATAACGAGACATCTACAGGCACGACTCTAAGAAATTTATCAAAATTAGGCGATTTATGTAAGGCTCATGGAGCATTTTTTGTAGTAGATGCAGTTTCAATTCTTGGTGGCGATGAACTACCTGTTGACAAATGGAATGTAGATGTGTGTTTTACAGCAACTCAGAAAGCGTTAGCAGCGCCTCCCGGAATTGCTCCAATATCAGTAAGCAAGGAAGCAAAAAAATACATGATTGAAAACCCTCCTCCAAGTCAATATTTGAATTTAAAAAGATACTTCAAGTATTATAGTGACAGTTTTGAAACTCCTTTCACTCCTGCAGTAAGTCTTTTTTATGCATACCAAGAGGCATTAAATATAATTATCGAAGAGGGAATGCAAAATAGAATCAGTCGACATAGAAAATGCGCTAATGCCTTTTACTCTGGATTGGAAGCCTTAGGTTTTACACCATTTGCCGATGCTGATTCCAGAAGCAATGTCGTCATAGCACTAAATTATCTGCCCGGTATTGATGACAAGAAATTTCGTGAATTACTTTCAACCAAATTCAAGGTTCTATTGGCTGGAGGATTCGGGGAACTTAAGGGAAAGGTTTTTAGAGTAGGGTGCATGGGCGAAGTAAGTAGTTACCACGTGATGAGAACTCTTTCTGCCATATCATCATCAATGTCAATATTGGGCGTGCAGCCAATAAGAGATGGATTGTCTGTAGCCAATAATGTTCTAAATCAATAGGCTCATGTTGTTAAGCTTAATATTATGGTAAACCGACAGCAAATTTCGTGACAATGGAAAAAGGATCACTAATTCTTATAGACTATACTGCTAAAGTAAAGGATTCAGACGAAATTTTTGAGACTACCGTAGAAGAAAACGCGAAAAAATCTAATCTTTATGATCCTGATGTAAAATATGAACCTCGTTTAGTCTCGATAGGAGAAGGATGGGTGTTAAAAGGACTTGATGAAATCCTAACTACTTCAAAAATTGGGGACAATTTGAATGTCGATATTCCTCCTGACAAGGCATTTGGGATGAGAGATCCAAATAAGGTTAGAATGATACCACAGAGAAAATTTGGCGATAAAGCAGATGAAATAAAGGCTGGAGACGTAGTCGACATAGATGACAGGAGAGGATTCGTAAGGTTTATCGGTTCTGGACGTGTTCAGGTTGACTTTAACCATAGGCTAGCTGGAAAAACACTGAATTATAATGTCAATATTCTAAAAGTCTTAAAGACCGACGAAGAGAAAGCAGCGTCACTTGTCAAAAGGAGACTTATTGTGGAAGGTGACAAGGTTGGAATATCATTTATCAAACCAGAACTCGTAATTACTTTGCCCGAGGAGGCATTTATGATTGATGGGCTTCAGGTTATAAAAAAGGCAATTTCAACTGACTTATTTAAATTCATACCAAACATTGAAAGTATAAAATTCCTAGAGATCTACAATAAATCTAAACCTACATCGAAAGCCAAGGAAGAGCCAAAAGCCAAGGAAGAGCCAAAAATTCAAAAGAAATAGATCTTGATCTTACTAAGACACGGCTTCTTTCCTACTTTTAATTAATAGCTAGATTACGCTGACTGACTTTGCAACAGCCCTAGCAGAATCACTATCCATCTTAATTTTGTTAAGAATCGTATACCTATCGGGCCTCAATGATTGGGCTATCATCAATGATTTTATGATTTGTTCTTCATCCACGTCGATTTCCTTCGCTGTAGTTGGAGCTTTGATATTTTCTAATGTCTTTATTATGATTTCATGATCTAAACCATGAATTTTTGACATGATTATCGTGCCTATTCCCACTCTTTCACCATGCAAACCACAATTGCTATTTGACACATATTCGAGTGCATGACTAAACAGATGTTCTGATCCAGAACATGGTCTGCTACTTCCCGCAATGCACGAGGCAACCCCCGCACTTATCAAGGCCTCCACAATCGTTCTTATATGTGCACGATTAATCAGTTTATTTGAATTTTCTATTATTATTTTTGCACTCATGTTGGCAAGATTGGCGGCGTAACTACCAAAATATTCATTATTATCGTCTCTTGCCAATTCCCAATCTTTAACAGCTGTTATTTTTCCAATTAGGTCTCCACAACCACTAGCTTGAAGTCTATAAGGAGCTTCTGAAATAAGCTTCGTATCTGCGATGACGCCGATTGGAGCATGAGCTTTCAGTGAATACGGTTTATCTCTACCCCTGATAGAAACAAATGGGCTTGAAATTCCATCATGCGAAGCCGAAGTAGGGACGCTAATGAACGGAATATTCAGATTAAACGAAATCATCTTTGCAACGTCGACCGATCTGCCACCCCCTACACCTATGATGAAATTGGGTTGTTCTTTTTCTATGATTGATTGAGATGAATTGATATCATTCATCGATGCGTTTGGAGTCTCTATCCACTTGTGTTTCAAAGAAGAGTTCTCTAGAGCTTGGACACATTCTTTACCAACTCGTGCTCTTACAGTATTTCCAGAAATGACAATAACAATTGTTGCTTTGTCATTTAAATCTCGGATAAACGGTCCAAGTTGGTATATTACATCGTTACCAATCAATATTTTCCTTGGGAGTTCCATTAAGTGGTTTGGGTCCGATGTCAATTCGTCTTGATATACAATTGTTGTATTTCATTTTATTTCTATCGCTTTATAAGTGAAGTCCGAAGGTTGTGAAAGAAAATGAAGGTCAAGGTTAATTCTTAATTATGTAGCGTGAGCATTTTACACGCTCAAAAGATGATTTGAGAACCTTTAATTAGCTCATACTACATTTCAATATACAAACTTCTAAATGAAGAGAATATAGGTTAGTGAAATATTGTATGTATGATAGAGTACAGGATGAAAATCGAAATCAAAACATTGTTGCTTCTATTCTGAATAACATCCCGTCAGAGTCTGAAATAACTAAAATAGAATACGAAGGTCCATTTATTGTACTCTACTCAAGAAAACCTACTGTACTTTTGGAAAATCAAGAGATTATTTCCAAGATGGTTAATTTAATAAAGAAAAGAATAGTTATAAGAACTGATACTTCGATTAGATCTTCTGAGGAATCCGTTAATCACATAATTCGCTCTAGCTGTTCCAAGCCAAATAACATTCCAGAGATTTGTTTTGATCCTGCTTTAGGAGAGGCTACGGTTTTTGTCAACGATTTTAGAACTTTAACAGAACTTAACCAACTAGAAATTGGTCTGATAGAAAAAACAGGTTGGAAGTTGATGTGTAGACGAGCCCCAAAAAATCTAGGGATCCTAAAATCTATGAATGAAATATTACACAGCTCATCTGAAGAAAGAATAGATTTCTACAAGCGAGTAGGTGAAAAAATATTTAGACAAAAGCTATCAGGTTCTGAAGAGGCAAGTATTGTTTGTTTAGGTGGATTTTCAGAAATTGGAAGAAGCGCTATATTGATCGTTACTCATGAAAGTAAGATTCTATTAGATTTTGGAATTAAGACATATAATAATGAAGATACAGACTTACTTCCACGAGTAGATATTTTTGGGATTGGCATGAATGAAATTGATGCAGTAGTGATATCACATGCTCATCTTGATCACTGCGGAGCTGTTCCAATTTTGTGCAAATATGGATATGATGGTCCTGTGTATTGCACTGAACCGACTTTCCCAATCATGATATCAATACTGCAGGATTATGTCTCAAGGTCCAAAGAGCCATTATACTCAACAAGAGATATTGAAAATTTAATTTCTCACGTAATACCTCTAAATTATGGCGCAGTGACCGATATTTCTCCAGACGTTAGAATAACGTTTGCGAATTCAGGACACATGATTGGCTCTGCATCCACTCATCTACATATTGGAAATGGGGATTACAATATTGTATATACCGGTGATCTAAAATTTGGACGATTGAACACTGTAGATAACGCATTTTGGAATTTCCCTAGAGCAGAAACACTGATAATAGAAAGCACAAATGGAAATCGAGATGATAAATTTGTTACTAGAGATGTAGCGGAAGAGAACTTGGCTAAAAGCATCAACTCGACTATTCAACAAGATGGAAGAGTGTTGATCCCGGTTCCAGTTCTAGGACTTTCACAGGAAATTTGTGTAACGCTAGGAATGTTAAGGAGCATCAACATGATAAATCCTGAAAAGATTTTTGTCGACGAAAAGATACTGGACATGTTTAATTTTTATGAAATGTATTCAGACTATTTATCAAAACCACTCAAACAGAGAATAAATGAGCAAATCGAAGATCCGCTGTTTATTAACAATCTAGTTAAATTAGAGCCATCTGTTAAATGGGAAAAATCGATAATATTGTGTCCATCTTCGATGCTTACAGATGGCCCCTCAGTGAAATATTTGAGTCAGATAGCCAATGATCCATTAAGTAAGGTAATTCTGCTGTCCGAGCAATTTCAATCTTCAACTGGAAAGTTGCTTCAGGAAGGACTGCGTAATATTATTCTTGAAGGTAATAATGTCGATATTAAGTGTAATGTTGATATGATACCAGGCTTTAGTATCCATAGTGATTACAATCAGTTATTAGCTTACGTAAACCGGCTGAAACCAAAGCTTAAAAAAGTCATAACCAATCACGGAGAAGGAAAAAAATGTCAAAACTTATCCAATTCCTTAAACAGGATTTTTAAGATCCAGAGTTTTCATCCGCTAGTTCAAGAATCCATCAAGGTATTGTGAACTAATGGGAATCTTACTTTAGATCATGTATTCCTTTCCAAATCTTTACAGCCGGCGGTGTAATCACTACTCGTTCTTCGCCCAATCTTGCAATATCCCCCCCAGCTGATTTAACAAAATTATATAAATCGTCTATTGCCTTTCGTAATGTTTCAATATCCTTCTGAGCCATTGGTGTTATTCGCACTATTAAGATCATGTGCTTTTTAGCGTCATCCTTGATGGAATCAACATCGCTAATGTCCTTTAGGGTAATGGCCTTAAGGTATATGGGTTGATTTTGCAAAGCAGCACATCCTCTTGTTAGCTTGAGACGTAAAAAGTCAAATAGTTATTCTGGTCAATTTTTTTTTACACGTTAGCTCAATTTATACAATTAATGTTCCAAATGAGCAATAAAAAAGTTTCAAATTATTAACCTTTTCCATGATATAATTCTAAAATATTTCATTTTTTCGGAAAATGTTAATATTTTATTTTTAAGCAATCCAATTTCATATAATATAATGCTAGAGCAAATCTCAAGTCATTACTTTAAATGGTCCATTCATTGACGAGAGTGACAAATGATCCTTGTAAGCGAATTTCGCTAATTGTCCGCTAGGAGTTATGAAGTTCTATGAGCAATCGGTTTATTGTTGAATTAACCCCAATCAAATTAGTGATACATTGAGCTATGCTTTCAATATTATTTACACTCATTTGAGTTCCTTGGTTGTATTTTGTCTCAATCTTGCTATCATTGGTTTCGAGATAGATAGTATACACTGTATGGTGTTTTTGATAGGAACATTGATGGGTATATTGTCTTATTTCAAAGTTGTTGACATCCCTTCCGTCGACAACATACTTTTTAAATATTGTAATGCTCTTTACTGGTTCATCATTCCAATGGTTTAGGTCAGAATCACGTTTAAACGTTATTTCCTATCACTTTTTATCATTACTTGTCATATTCCAAGAATCGTACCCATTCTGGAAACCATAAATTATATTCTGAAATCCCGATACCCTTAGAAAGAACAGATGGAGAATTATAAAATACTTTATCAGCACCCAATTCTTTAGAGATTCTGGTGTTTAGTACCTCAAGAGAGGGCACTTGTCCAATATATTTATGAGCAATTAGCTCTCTATTGTGGGTATATAATCCAACTTGTCGTCCATCTACTGTAGGAACATAGCTTACAATAATAGAGATCGATTTAACACCTGCTTTTCTCAAATAATAAATAGTTTCTTTGGCAGTTATTCCAGTTTGAATTGTTCCTTGAATCAGACCAATCCTTTTCTGGTTAATCTTATGTCTAAGAATGTATTTCAAAGATTTTCCAGAAGTTATCATTTTATTCTTACTTATATTCTCAGAAAAATCTATCATACGATCAGAATCATCATATCTGTCATTAATTATAGCCTCACCCAAGTCAAATTTTGGAATATGATGTCGGAATTCCGCACTAAAACCAAGCGTCATAGGTCTTGGATAATCAGGTTCTGCATACGCTGCTTCAATATCAATGTCAGAATGTGATGAGAGAAAATCAGCTTGCACTTTGCCTATTTTTTTTCTAACCTCATATATCCCCTTTCCGTCGATGGTTGCAGTTACATGTGATTCTCGTATGAATTCAAATGGATCTATCATCGTCCTTGTGGTAGGAAGTGATAGTAGCTTTTCTTGACCAGCTTCAGAATCCATCTTAATTAACTGTCCTGGTTTTACATCATGAAAATTCATATTGGGAAATGGAATACGCAGGGAATTTTCTGAAGCTATAATTGAAATTGAGTTGTTCCTGTCAGTACCGCTTACTAGCGGTTTGAAACCAGTAGAGTCTCTATATGAAAAGATCTTTTCATTGCTCATCATAGTAAGATTTCCCCTTAAATGTCTGTCCAAAAACTCGCAGGCTTTTTCTGGATTTTCCTTATCTATTAGTAGTCTTTTGAAAATGTTATAAATCTTAAATAATGAATCAGCACTTGCTGCATCTCCTACGAGTGGATGTAAGTGCAATTTTTCAATGTCTACAAAGAAACCATCAAGAATCACAGTAATCTTATTCATACTCTTGAATCTAGGGGTTCTTTTGGATAAATAGCCTAATCCTAGTCTAAATTGAAGGTTACTATTGTTTTCAACGATCTTCAAAATCGATCTTTCAGCGGGGAATGGACCGATACCGCTTGAGACTAAATTGTCAATGATCATCTTCCAATATGCTTTTCCTCTGTGTTGTAGCATCTGTAAGGAACTAATGAGATATGACATTAAAGCCTCCTTGTCTGTGGTACAGTTAGCAATTGCAAAAATGCCGGCCAAGGGTAGACTTATGATCATAAAAGAAATTAAGTCTTGTGTTTAGACGAAGTATTATATTATTGTGAATACATATCTCAAAACATTAATTTATGACTTATTGCCTACCCAATAATGTGCAGTTGGCAATTGTAATACTATTTGGCAATCGTTATTGAACCACGTGCCCATGTTCCAATTGAGCCATCACTTAATTTTATATAGATTTCAAGCAAGTATTTTCCCGATTCTATTTCATCCAAATCAAAGTATACTTTACCGTTTCTTCTATCCTTGTCTAGAAATTCTCTATCGCCAATTTTACCATCACTTTGCATTTCAGCTACTGAACCTGCTTGAACCTTTCCTTTTCCTCCCATAACTTTCACTCTAAATTCATCATCGTCCAATGTGAAACCTCCCTTCTTTTTACTAAATGGCATTTCATATTTTGCATCATCTGTACTCAATACTCTTAACACCAGATTCTTTTCATCATTCTCAAATTTGATGTGGACTCGGGGAACATCAACAACTATGGACTTTGATTTTTTAATGATAGTTATGGTTTCCGTTATTGTTCGTTTATCCTCATCTAAGGTTTCAGGATGTACGATAATCTTGTCATAATTGTCTATAGTTACTTTAACATTATTGATATTGTTAATAACATTATTTGATATCTGAATAAGGGTTTGTTCGATGTTCTTGCCTTGTGCTATTTGTATCCCTATTTGTTGGGTGGCTATATCTATCTCATCAATATTTCCGTTTGAATATTCCTCTGCAAGTTTTTTCATTGCGACCGCTGCTGGTCCGTTCGGATTATTCATTACCACTTGAGAGATTTGGTTCACAATAACATTGATATCGCCGCCTCCTTGGTTCCCTGCAATAGCAATGTTATTGATAACTTGTTGCACATTAGTAATCTGTTCGTTCTCCACCGCTCCTGTCGCATTAGTTATGCCAACAGTAGCTGCTGCAGCAGCTTCTATTTTTTGGTCTATCTCCGGAGCCAAACTTTGCTCTGCCTGTGATACCTCAATACCATCCTCTTCTACTAATTCTGAAGCATTGTCAGTTGGCTGTACCATTTCCATGCCTGTAGTCATATTGTCTCCCATTAATTCATCTCCCGCTTCTAGGTCTTCATCTGTAGACAATGTCTCATTTTCCTCCATTAATTCATCTCCCGCTTCTAGGTCTTCATCTGTAGACAATGTCTCATTTCCAGTAACTAAAGGTTCTTCTGGGGGGAATGTTTCATTGCCCATAAGAAGGGATTCATCCGATTGCAGAGTTGTAGCATTATCAAATTCTCCTACGCCCTGTTCACTAAAGTTTAACATGCTTGTTTGGGTTTCATTGTCAATTGATGATATGCTCGTATTAGCTAGGAGTTCGGATCCTAACTCTGACGGTATATCATCCTCTGTTTCAATATTGCCTTCTTCATCTTGGGCGTAAATATTAGTCACAAAACTGGTAGCCACAATTAATGCCAATATGACGGATGGATAAACTGTAGTATAGAGGATAAGATTAACTTTCACAGAAATTCAATGGATATAAACACAATATAGTTTATTAATATGCGTTCACTGAATCGAATCTCAATCAAGTGATTCCGGTGATGGTATGTCAGCGGCAAATGGTCCGACAGAAAATCCCTCAGATGATAACGAAAAGGAAACAAATCCTCCAGACTAAACTGACCGTGTACTTTTTTCTCATTTTTAAATCAAATGAATAGATAGTTTATGCTGAAGTAAACATGATTCAGATTTTACCGTAGTCCGGAATTACATGAAGCCTGGATAGTGGAGGCTAACAAAAAGTAAAAAGCCTTTTAAATAAGAATATAGAATGGAGCGATATCAGTTTTTTAATTTTTTTATTTCTGTCTCCTAACTACAGGTTAATTAGTATGTGAAAACACAATTTAAATTATGAATCTTAATAATCATTATGAGTGCTAATCGGGTTAATTGGTAAGGCAAATGTAGGTAAGTCTACTTTTTTTTCGGCCTCTACAGATAATATTGTGAATATTGCGAATTATCCATTTACAACAGTGA
>JAICFW010000040.1 GCA_025923455.1 Nitrososphaeraceae archaeon
GGTGTTGACCACGCAATGTCCGATGTTGTAAAAGGTGGCGCATTTGCAGTACTGGCAGTGGAGAACTCGACTGCAACTGATCATCCAGAAGGAACATGTGTTGCACATGGTGATGTAGTATGCCGAGCAGCAGAAGAAGACGCACAAGCTGAAGGTGCCGCTGGAGAAAACCAAACTGCAACCGATGATGAAGGAAATGAAGCAGAAGACGACGGTGCAAACAACGATGAAAATGGAAATGAAGCACAAGACGATGAAAGCGAAGTAACACAAAATGCAACAATGCTCAATACCACTGGCGGTAACACGACTGGAAACGGAACAACGATGGCTGGAAACATGACCGGCAATATGACTGGCGACATGGGTGGAAATTCCACCATGGGTAGCTAGTCATTAATTTCTTCTTTTTTCTCTTTTTTGTTATAAAATAAGATTCAAAATTTATTTTAGTAATCTACTCTATAGAGGTCAACAACAACGATAAATTATAGACGATCTTTCGAAGACCTTGATGTATTTTGAATCATGTCAAATAATACAAATGTAAATTCATTGACTCTATTTACAAACTGAAAAGAATATAATGACTGTATATTTAAAATTCTAAGACCCATGAAAAACCTAATAACGCGAGTAGGAAACCACGAAATAGTAAATGAAGGAGATTTCAAGTATGTTATCAAAAAAGATGAATCAAAGGGAATGAAAGTTCCAGTTACAATTTATGCAGACGAGAAATTGGTTTCAAAAATGGCGTTAGATAGGACAATAGATCAGGCCGCTAACGTTGCCACATTGAGGGGTGTGATGAAGCATGTAATTGTATTGCCTGATGGGCATGAAGGATATGGTTTTCCAGTGGGAGGAGTAGCAGGAATGGATTTAGAAGAAGGTGTGATAAGTCCGGGGGGAGTAGGATATGACATTAACTGTGGCGTTAGACTAATTCGAACTAATTTAACTGAACAAAATGTTAGACCAAAGCTCAAGGATCTCGTGAACGAATTATTTCGCGCCATTCCATCAGGAGTAGGAAGTTCAAGTTCAAGAAAGGTAACGGGATCAGAACTAGATGAGTTACTAGTCGAAGGGGTAAAATGGACCGTTCAAAAAGGATATGGTTGGGACTCTGACGTTGACGTATGTGAGGAGAATGGTTGCATGAAAGGAGCAGATCCTCTTCATGTTTCAGATCTTGCTCGGAAAAGGGGAGGACCTCAGTTAGGCACACTTGGTTCAGGTAACCATTTTCTTGAGCTACAAAGGGTAGACAAGATATACGATCAAAAAGCAGCAGAATCTATGGGAATTGAAGAAGGTCTAGTTAGTGTCTTGATACATTGTGGATCGAGGGGATTTGGGCATCAAGTTTGCACCGATTATTTGAAAATTTCTGAAAAAAAAATAAGGGAATCTGGGATGAATATAGTGGATAGAGAATTAGCATGCGTCCCAAACAACTCTCAAGAAGGTGAGAGTTATAGGAAAGCAATGTATTCTGCATTGAATTTTGCTTGGTCAAATAGACAGATGATTACGCATTGGACACGAAATACCTTTGAGAAGGTCATGGGGATGACTGAGGGTGATATTGATATGAAGTTGGTATATGACGTTTCACATAACATCGCCAAAGTGGAAAGGCATGCTATCAATGGTGAAGGGTCTAGAGACCTTGTAATACATAGAAAAGGCGCCACGAGAGCCTTTCCAGCAGGCGATGATCATATTCCAGACAAGTATCGCAATATTGGTCAACCAGTTTTTATTCCCGGATCTATGGGGACAGCAAGCTGGATTCTGCTTGGAAATTCAAAATCATTAGATTTAAGTTTTGGTTCTACTGCGCACGGCGCGGGCAGAACTATGTCTAGATCTGCAGCAAGGCGAAGTTATACAACAGATAGTGTGAGAAAGAATTTAGAATCAAAGGGAGTTTACATTAAAGCACTGAGCAAAGAAGGAATGGTTGAAGAAACACCTGAAGCATACAAAGACGTAGATTCCGTTGTTGAGGTATCACACTCACTGGGCATAGCAACAAAGGTTGCGCGTTTGGTTCCAATTGGGGTGATTAAGGGATGAGCAAAGACGATGAAGATCCAGAGCTGGCAATAATTAAAGCCCGAAAAATGAAGCAAATGAAAGAGAAGGCTGCTTTAAATGAAAAAATCAAAGAAGGTGAAACAAAAACGAATATGACAAAAATAGATGATAAGGAAATAGTACTAAAATACTTGTATGATAGAGGCGATGAAGTGCTCCGGTTAGCAGAAGCACAATATCCAGCCCAGACCGAAATAATAATAAAAAGAATTGCCGACCTGATTAAATCCAGAGAAATAGACTCACTAATATCTGGAGGTGAATTGCTGGCTATCTTTCGTTCTGTGGGATTACGTATACGAGTTGATACTAATATTAGAATTGAAGATCATGGAAAATTTATCTCGTTTGGAGAGAAATTAAAGGAAGGAATCTGAATATCTTACCCTTGAATTGTTCAAATTAGTGATTTGAAAAAAAATGTTACCAGAAAAAAACCATTCAGCAGTTTTTAGTGGACCTAAGAATTTTAAAATAAAAGATTTGCCTATCTCTCGGAAAAACAACGATGTATTACTAAAAACTCTTTCATGTGCAGTTTGTGGATATGATGTACGTGTCTTTAGGGAAGGCCATAAAAAGGTTAGACCTCCAATTGTTTTGGGACACGAGATATGCGCAAGGACGTTGAATACATTAAATTTACCAAATGATCAAGTAATTGCTGAAGGTAGTAGAGTTATTGTTTCACCACTAATACCATGTTTAAATTGTCATCATTGCAATGCAGGATACTTTAATTCCTGCAATAACCTTAACGAAATTGGATCAAGTATTAACGGCGGATTTGCTGACTACATAAGCATTCCTCGCAATAATATACTAATTGATGGTATCATTCCTATTGAAAATAACATACATGATGATGAAGCATCACTGATAGAACCGCTATCCTGCTGTCTTAGCGCACACCTGAATTTTAATATTCCAATTAGTGGTGAATCTGTAATAATTATTGGAGATGGTCCAATTGGATTAATCCACTTGCAAATATCAAAATTATACGGCGCCAAAACTATTGTTGTTGGAAAAATTGCTTCAAGATTAAATGAGGCTAAAGCAATTGGGGCAGATCTGGTACTTGTGAATAATGAACCCGATGAATCCGTAAAAAAAATTTGGGATTATACTTACGGGGATGGAGGAAAATTTATAATTGTGGCTACAAGCAATCCTGAGGGAATTGATCTGGCGCTCAAATTAGCCGGAAAAAATTCACTAATTAGTTTATTCGCAGGAACATCCAAAAATAAGATTCTAACAATAGATCCGAACTTACTCCATTACAATCAAATCACTCTAAGTGGAAGTTTTAGTTCTACTCCCAAGGTAATGAAAAAGGCAATGGCTCTTGTGCATGAGCAGAAGATTGATTTAAAGAGACTTATCACTCATCGATTCTCGCTAGATGAGATTGACAAAGCATTTAATGCAACTGAAGGTTACAACGGATTAAGGTCAGTCATAAATTCCTTTTAATGTCATTTTATTGCCTTAGTCGTCTCTGGTACGAGTTCATATTTGGATTTATATCCTCTCGGATTTATCATAAGTCCATTGTAATTAAAGGTTGACGAGTTGCCTATGATAACTGTGGTAATCATCCCTAACATATCATTGTGATCAAGTAATTTCTCTAAAGTGGTAACTACTATCTTCTGACTCTCCCGAAATGCACCCTTCACAATTGCAACAGGTGTATCTGGTTTTCTATATTTGAGAAAAATGTCTTTAGTATCTTTAAGCTGATGAATTCTCTTTTTACTAGCAGGATTGTAGATTACAGTTACATAATCTCCCAAGGCAGCAGCTTCTACTCTCTTGACAATAATTTCCCAGGGCACAAGGAGATCACTCATGCTCACAACTGCAAAATCAGTCATCAATGGAGAACCAATTAGTGCTGAGCAAGAGTTTAAAGAAGAAACTCCTGGAACACATTCGACATAAATTCCTTCATCATGTTTCCACTTCTTATCCGCAAGAATTTCATAAATTAGTCCTACCATTCCATAAATCCCCGGATCTCCTGACGAGACCAATGAGACTATCCTACCTTTTTCAGCAAATTCAATGGCTTGATTGGCTCTATCAACTTCCTGAGTCATGGGATATCGATAAACTTCTTTATCCTCAATTAGATCCTCAACTAATGAAACATAAGTATCGTAACCTACTATGATTTCGCTTTCTTCGATAACCTGCTTAGCTCTAAAGGTCATATGATCGTGATGTCCTGGACCAACGCCTACCACATACAATCTTCCCTTGGTATTTTGCATATATACATTAGAGATTCCAGAATAATATAATATTATTTCTAATCCTAGAGCAATGTGCTTTCATAATTCTATTGTACTTAGTTGTGGGAAATATGGAAAATGTTAAAATAAAATCCACTTCATTGTCATAATATGGCAGTATTAGATGAATTTTCTAAGATATCTTTGGACAAAATAATTGACAATGTAGTATCATGCCTTCCGCTGATAGAAAACATGTGCAAAGATCAAAATAGTGAATTTAGAAATAAGATCGGATTAGAAAATAGGAGGGACTTTATTCTGGGAGCTGTTTGGTGTATAATATTGGAGAAGTATATTATTTCCAACTATCTTCACTCCGGCAAGACCATTAGTTATGAGAATGGATTGGAAGTTAGTAGATATGTATTGGATAAAATTTCTAAATCAGATGTCTTAATGTCGACTAAAAACGTTTAACCATAAACTGTATGATGATTCCATATTTTTGAACCACTACTTGTAATTCACTGTATTTGGCATTGTCCTGATACATGAATATTAATTAATGGGAATTGCCAAATTCATTTTCTAAATTGGAAAAAAATCTAGAACGTCCAGAATTCTTAAAACTGGGTATTACTATAGTTTATGCAATTGTAATTGCATTAAGTATTGATGCATCAAAGTCTATTTTTATTCCGTTCTATTCAATACCAGCAAACCTTCTAAACGCTGTTATTCTCTTTTATGGATATTTCTTTATTATAACAGGTTGGATTGAGTATCATTTCCTAACGCAAAAATTTGACGGAATAAATAGAGCGGTATTAGCAACTTTTGTAATAAAGCTGGGAATACTGTTCCTTTTCTACTATATCATAACCGCAGGGAGCGAAGATAGCACGGATTATTTGATCCCCGATGTTTATCTATTTGTCACTCCTCTTATCTTTCTTCTTTTGACTCTAAAGGATATGTATAACGCTAGTAATGACAAGAATCGAAACTTACTCAGTTATAGGAACTTGTCTAGAAACTTTCTTTTTATTTCAATCATAATTTCATTATCATATCTTGCAGAAACATACGCTACTGGGTTTCAGTCTTTTGGGGAGTTTGCATTCTATAGGGATTTGATATTTGCATTTTTGGTTCTTACCCTGATTGTTATCTACCGGATTGTGAGGTGGCGAGAAATCAATTCCGCTCCTGCAATTTCCTGATTGAGAAATTTAGATATTGAGGCCAAACAATTTGCCAAAAGGCTTAATGTAATACTCCTATGTAGGATACTTTTTTCAGAGTTCTATTCAGTATAATGTGGCATAGAATTCAAAAATATAGAATTTTGGATGTACTTACTACTTGTCTGATTAAGTGTATTTATAAAGAAGGAATTAACAAGCCTAATATGTACTATGGAGAAGGTTATCTTTACCGACATTGATGGCACATTACTAGATTCTCGTTTTCCAGATATGAATAAAATGAAAGAATTAGTAGAAATGACTTTACAAAATGATATCCATCTTATATTTTGTTCTTCAAAAACAGAACTAGAGCAAAACAATATCAAATCCCAAGTAAATTTATACGAACCATATATCGTTGAGAATGGAGGTGCTACAATAATTCCGGTAGATTATTTTAAGAAAGCCAAGATCACTAATTCAAGAATTTCTCAGAATAATTACATCATTGAATCTGGCGGAACCGCAATCAAGATCAGAACTCTTCTCAAAAAGATTAAAGATAAATATGATATAGACTTTAAAGGAGTATCAGATCTTACAGTATCTGAACTTTCGAGAATTACTAAACTCTCTCAAGAGTACGCCAACAGGATGATGGATAGGAAATATACTGAAACAATCGTCCAGATAAATAACATGAAAATTACAGATTTCACAAAAATTATTGAGAAGGAAGGCTTAAAAATTATACCAGGAAATCAATACTTTGATATTACTTTAGGTAACAATAAGGGAACAGGTGTCAATATTTTAATTAATGCTTTTCGGAAGGAATATGCAAATAATGTTATCTTCTTTGGGATTGGTGATAGTAGAAACGATGAGTCAATGTTAACTTTAGTGGATATTCCCATGTTAGTCCAAAAATTTGGTGGTAATTGGGAAAATTTACAAGTAGCTAATCTACAAAGGATAAATGGTGTAGGTGCAAAGGGATGGGAAATTGCTCTTGAACTTGTTGTGAAATATCATGACACACCATGATCGTTTGATTCTATTTTATTTCTGAAATTTAAGTTTAGTTATCGATATTTATAATTAAACAGAAAAAAGACTAATTTTTACAAGTTACGACACTAACCGCTTTTAAATTTTACCTACTTCATTTGATATGTCTGCTATAACTGAATAAGTCGCAAAAAGTTTTACCTCGATATTTGGGGCATTCTTCAAAGGGTACGGCCGGAACTCGATATGGCAATAAAATGAGAGGAATTATAGATATCGCAAGAAAGATTATAACGAAAAGAATAGCAATTAATATTGATTGACGCATAATCAAAATAACGAGTAGTAATCATTAATTATGCAATGGCTAAGGCTATTGTTTGTTTCTCGTTCTATTCTCTTCTAAATTAATTTATCAATATCTTTCTTACTTCGGCCTTCTTTCCTAACTTTAAATATATGAATCTTATACATTTTCTTATGACCATGAAAGTGAAAGTTGCAATGAGTAGTACTGCAGTGGCAGTCTTAGCAGTATTAGCAACAGTAATGATAACAGCATCAACATATGGGTTGACCGAATTGGTATTCGCACAAGAAGTTCCAAAATTTGCCATAAACCTCACAGGCAGTGAAGAAGTGCCGCCGGTTCAAACTGAGGCAACAGGGGTAATCGAGATCAGCCTAATGCCCGATTCGGTGGGATATAGTATAAACGCTACTAACATAGACGGTGTTACCGCAGGACATGTACACCTTGGCAAAAAAGGCGAAAATGGACCCGTTGTGGCTACATTGTTCAAATATGATTCTCCTATGAATGAAGTATCAGAAAACGGTACAATTACTGCTGATAAACTTGAAGGACCAATGGCTGGCAAGGAATTATCTTACTATCTCACTGCAGGTGCCGCTGGTACGTTATATATCAATATTCATACAGAACGAAATCCTAATGGAGAAATTCGTGGACAAAGTGGAGCCAATTAGCCGCTAGTCACTTTTTTTGTTCAATACTGTCTTATAATTTAATTTATCAAAGTCTTTCTTAGTCCTACCTTCGCTTCTATATTTGAATCTGACATCTTAGACAGCGAATTAAGAATTTTGGATTGGATATTCTACCAAGTGTGTAAAGATCAACAAAAAAATTGGGCAAGAAATCCTTACTCCGCTTGGGTCAAAAAGAGGTTTACTTTTTATCTATCAGCGAGTTTCGGTTTTAATTTTGACCTAGACTCGATGCTGATCTGTATTACCCGGTAATCCTTCAATAATGCCCTGTCCTTGCTGGCCGGTTTTTTCGGTCAAGAGTTTTTCCCCTCCAGAAAAGCCTTTTGAGCTTGAGCCTTATCGTCATTGAAACATTTTTCTGCAAGTTCTTG
This sequence comes from Nitrososphaeraceae archaeon, assembly GCA_025923455.1. Taxonomy (GTDB): domain Archaea; phylum Thermoproteota; class Nitrososphaeria; order Nitrososphaerales; family Nitrososphaeraceae; genus TA-21. Next base: position 7,942 of record JAICFW010000040.1, read on the forward strand.
TTCCACTTGATCTTGTGAAACATTTTCCTGTTTGTTAGTAAAATGATGCTATGAACTTTTTTATATTTTATCTAAATGAAATTAGGTATCAAACCCAGTCGCTGGTGGGAATCTCTTTGCTCAAATCCCACCAGTCGACATATTAATTTTGCAATACCAAATTACATGCCAATTAAAGGTTGATATACGTCAGGCCCTCTAAAGGACGGTATGGTAAGAACAATAAAACCGGATGTCGCTCCTGGCGAATTTATGTGCAGAACATGTGATGTTATGTGGTCAAGTTATATGGAGAATAATGTTCCGTGTACAGATACAACACTAGTAAGAAATGGCTTGCACAACTTTGATTTTGCAAATCCTATTCTGAATAAATAGGGCACTATTTTTATTTTTTAATCTTAACCTATACGTTAAGTCTTTTTTCCAGATTCTCCACCCGAATAGTTAGTTTTACCAATTCTTCTTCTAAAACTGTAACTTTGATTTGTGTTAATATGTTTTGTCTGATTGTGCTTATTAGGTATCTTGTAGTATCATTTTTTGCTCGTTTTTCATGTTTCAAGTAAAGTTTGTTTCGTTTTATAACTAATGCATTATATTCTCCAAAATTCGTTTCCGCCTTCTGCATTTGTGCAAGGATTTCCTCATCCGCAACTCTTAATTGCGTAATTATGGGATCTTCGGTCAATTTACCTCAATTTTTCTATATCCCATTTAATAAATCGTCGGCTTATGAAAGGTAGTTTTAATTTTATCATACTACATCAACGTAACGAATTGATTCAGATTCTGACGCCTTCTGAATACCAATTCCCATGAGGTTCCTCTCGAAAAACTATTATTACTTCCTTCTTGTCAACTTTTAGGATTTTACAGGTACTTTCAGTTATTGCTTCGGCCAGTCTGTCCTTTTCTCTTTGGCTCCTTCCACTGAATAATGACAGAGTGATAATGGGCATAATACCACTTACGTATAGGAAACTTATAGACTTTTGTTCCATACTCGTTCTGTTTCTAACGATTGATAAAGTAAGTACGGATTATTTTAATATAATAAACGGCTTATAAAAACATTAACCGTCTACCTTTTTTAATTTAAACTATCGAATATTCCGCACGTTTTCAGTACCGTGTCTATCTATCTCTACTTGAATATCAATGTCTTCTTTATTTTCCTTCTTTATTTTCATAATCTATCCTTTTAGATCTGTATTTGTTTACCCCTTTTCTGTATCTATCCCTTCTTTGTCTTTTCCGTCTTGTAGTTGCTCTTGAGTCAGTACTTAGAAACACTGATTCATTGTCAAAGGGGTTAGAAGTTGTTTCCACTGAATCTTTTATCTTTGCTGTCGAAATGTGTTTCATGAATTCCGAAAGTATTGCCACAAGAATAACATTAAGGATTGTTCATCATCCGGTGCTTTAGGTTCATCTTTCTTTTTTATTTTAGGGCCTAGTTTGTTATGATAAATAATTTAATCATATTTATGTATCACTCAATTTAAGTTTGATCAAATTCTGTCCTCCTATCTTCGTAACTTCAATAAGATTTTCTCTTTCTAGTCTTTTTATTAGTCGCCATAAACTTGTTTTTGGGAGTATGAACTTATTCCTAATTTCGCCTTCAAATGCTGCTCCTTCCTTTTCTAAGATATAAAGAAGTATATCCTTCTCTTCTGGTTTCAGATTCCCTTTCTGTTGGATAGCACCAGAAACAAAGTTCTGCAGATTTGATTTTCCGGGGATGACTTCCGTATTTGTTTGTTCCTCTCCAGGAGATTGTTGTTTAATAAAACTATTTTCCTTGTAAATATTAGTTTGATTGTCCGAGTTGTACGGATCATTTCTATTAACGGTGTCCTGCATTCGTGCATTGGATTTTTTTTTCTTGTACTTTCTAAATATGAAAAATCCAACTGATACTGCAAGTGGAATTAATAGTAAATATGCTGTGATAGAATGCAGAAGAGGCTGCTCTTGTCTTGGGACATCAAGACTGTTGAGGGCCAGAGCGGCGTATTCTATTGCCTTAGGATAGTTTCCCTGGGAAAATTCAATATTTGATTTTGACACAAATTCAGATGCCTGTGAAGTATCAACATTCATGTCTTGAATTTCTTCAATCTTGCGGGTGGCGTTGCTCATCATATCCTTGGAAACTTCAAAAGACTCAGTAATTGTTGAGGACAAGTCACTTGCATTAGTTGCAAGGCGTTCTGCATCAACGAAATTACTTTGATTCAATGCAGTCTTTGCGTTAAGGAGTATGTCTTTGACACTACCCAGATTTATCCCTAAATGTTCACTCTCCGCTTTTGCTAAATCTAATTCTGCAGAATTTATGGATATTGTGGCCTGTTCTCGTGTTCCGGCATAGCCAATCACATAATCAATAGAAATTCTTCCCTTATCAAATGATAATAAATTCTGTCCTCCTAATTTTCTAATTAATGATGGAGATTGTTCTCCTAAATTAGTTACCACAGCATCATTAGGTAATTTTACCGTAAATGGAAAAGCAGAATCAATAAGA
>JAICFW010000041.1 GCA_025923455.1 Nitrososphaeraceae archaeon
TTTTTTGCAATTGCAGTTAAATATAACATTGGCTGAAATTGTGCCTGGTCTTGAAAGCATATACATGGAGATGTTTCTTTTGACCCTAACGGTGATTTACTTTCAATTTTAGCACTGGAAATACCGGCATTTCTCAGAGCGGCTATTTCTTTATCTAAAGATGATTTATTATCGGTAGGATCTAAAAAGAGGTAACCATTCAATCTACTGAACGCACAATCAATTCTCTCCTCCCTCACCGTTCTATCAATGAAATCTATTGCTGAGGTATGACTCGCTGCAGCTATTTTTGCTGAATTTGTTCCATGGTTTTTCTCTATATTATAATATCTATCATCAAGAGCATGTGTAATGTGCGCAGTTGTTCTCCCTGTTTCACCACTCCCAATATATCCGTCCTCAAGCAGTGCAACACTTTTGCCCGATTTTGATATTAGATATGCCGTTGTAACTCCTGCAATCCCGCCACCAACAATTGCCACGTCGACGGAAATATTTTCGAATAATTTCTCGAATTTAGCTGGTTGGACAGTATCCTTAAACCAAGATGATTCACGTTGTCCTGATGTATGTAGTTCCCAAATATCAGATTTCATTTCAGGTTTCTCATGCACAGTTTGTCTTGATGTCATTTCACTTACCTACCTGATATGACTTAGGCTCAAAACTATATTATGATTATATTATGATATAAAATGGGGCAAACTGTGGGAAAAACATCTCTTCATTTATTAGTTAGATTTAGAGTTCCAGCAAGATGGAATCCTAAATCAGTTTATACTGACGGTAACCATAGGATATTGTAAATCCATAAATAGTTTTGAGACGTCATAAAGACAATGTCAACTTCAATGGATTTGTATACTCAAATCGGACAAGTAGAACCTGAACCAGAGGAACCTGGAGACGTTGAACCCGAACCTGCACCAGAACCGGGTCAGTCAGAAAACAAGAAAGTTGAGTGATAACAACACAAACCTTCTTTTTTCGTGACAAATTCTTTAGTTATTATTTAGTACATTTGCCAATTAATTATAATATGTAAAATTATGATTGGTGTAAAATGCTTAGTCCGTTGAAAATAAATTACTTCATTCAAAAAAAGCGGGTTGGCTTGGTTCCCCAATGTTAAGGAGTTGCAAGCCCGTAAATTGGCGGCGAAATTTTTACTTCAATCCAGCTTAACAAATTATCTATCCCATCACTCGTGATGAGTGAAGGTCTTCTTATCCTTGATTCTAATGGCAATAATTGATTGATATATTCCAAGAGTTTTGTCTTTTTTGACACATCCCCCATCTCTCTGCATTTACTTATTAGCCTGAGTATTTCTCTATCATCTGCGTGCATATTGTTTGTACTATGAACATTAAAGTTTAAGAATCTTAACGGCTGGAGCTTTTGTCAAAAATCAGGTGATTATTAAATTAAGAAAGGAGATTTATTTCTTTTAGAAAGGACCGTTCTAAAACCTATCAAAAAAATTATGGATATCAGCCAGACATGTTGCTTGTCTGGTTTGATGTTGCATTTGAGCTTGTATCGTTAAATGTTGTGGCACCTGTGTCGTTAAATGTTGTCATGCTGCTCAAGTTGCTGAGTGAGTTATTGCTTGTTAGTTTTGAAAGTTCTTCTGCTGAGCCAATATCTGTGCTGTTTCCTGTGGTATTACTCTGAGCGAACACTGCTGTTCCTCCTGAGAGAACAAGGCCAATAGCAATTCCTAAAATGAATATTCTTGCGTCCATACAGCTATCAACTCTACATAGTATTAAAGGCTTATAGTTTCTATTTACCAAAAGGGTTAACATGAGAACTAAAAAAACAAAATATGGAATCACAATATTTCAAAAAGTCGCGACTAGATTTAAATCACTCAAGGCAAAAGCCCATGAACATCTATTGCAGAGTTGTATTCCTTTGGGAATATAAAATCATGATTTAATATAAATTGTAACATACGTCTTACAGGGGTCTGACAGTTACTGTAATTAAATACTATGCCCTATAATTGGAATTAATACGGTGTCAAACTATCATATAACCAAGATTGTCGTTTGAAACTTTACCGAGTCAGTTTGAAATTCAGATTCGGTCTGGTTTAGAGCTGCAAATTGATTGCTGTTATTTGAATTTTGATTTAACGAGTCAACGATAGTCGAATCAGGTTCAATATTAGTGATACTTATAGTTATGTTACCAATATCATAATTATCCAATACTATGGATTGAGGGCCACGTCCGCCTTGAGGAACCTGATCAACCTTCTTCCAAATTTCCTTTCCATCACCTGAATTTATTACAATATCATAGCTTTTGACAGGTAAAGTTCTTTCTACCACAGATGGAATTACCATTCCACTAGTTTTATTGTATTCGGTACTAGAGAGGTTCGATTCGGAATTTGGTGGTGGAGCACTTAGATATGGTGAAGTTTTATTCAAAAAGACTATCTCAATGTTTAGTCCTGCTGAAATAGGTGATTGTCCAGATTTTATTGCAACCAAATATGTTCCTTTATCGGATATCCTCTGTTGGATAGGAGTAATTAACTTTACCTCCTGACCATCTTTGACTGTTGAATTATTTGTAGATTGAGAATAACCAATACTTGGTAAAATAAGTATAACTAAGAATGTAAGAATTATGAAGAAATATTTCATGATGATCATAGCCCCTCATTATTTATAATAGTATCATAGTCCACTTTATTTCTCAATACATTTGATCATGAAAAAAAATAAGAATATTTTGAATAGTATCTTGCACTACGCTCTAGTTCTCGCTTGCTGGTATATCCAGTACGCTACGCCTATGATAATAAGAACTATGATGATGCCGACTATTATTGGGGCAAGGACATTTACCAAGAAAACCAATATTGCTACTATAATTATAACTGCAATAATCGCAACTATAATTGAACCTGCTTTACTCCCGGACGCCATAACTATATGCATTCTACAAAGCATAAATAGATGATACATCAAATACGAACAGTTTGCAGCAATTTAAGGTACATATTCTAGGTTCACAAAATGGGTTTGGGTTCGAGGCAATCGTCCGTCAATAACTATTACAATTGCAAAACATCTCATTTACTTCAATGAACTGAAAGTTCATTGTCGTCGTTAAAGTAGAAATCTAGGATTTTTTTAATGCTAGCATATCTATTAGTATCAATCTCAGATTAGAAACTCATCAAGATTTGAAACGAGCTGGTACAGCAGAATTGCCAAATTCGTTACCAGAGTATGCAGAATATATCTTTATTATTTGACCGTGTTTTACCTGATAATCTCCCAACAAATTAATCATGCCCCTGTACTTGTCATCTAATG
>JAICFW010000042.1 GCA_025923455.1 Nitrososphaeraceae archaeon
TCGATTCTATTAGCGATAATGGGAATAAGTTCTTTATTTCAAGGTGTATACAGCATATTTTCTTTTGACTTTTTATCTCAAATCGGTTTATACATGAGCGGCGCTATACATGTGGTTCTTGCGATAGGCCTATTAAAGGGCAGTAAATGGGCACGAAGAATAACAATAATAATTTCGATTGTAAATTTGATCTCAGGTATCATATCATTCGGTCAGTTGTCAGCAATATACGATATTTTGACGATTACTACCTATGGTTTTATACTGGTCTCACTCTTTAGATCCAAAGTAAAAGACTACTTTAGGGGTTTCCTTAAAAGGAAATCATCACTACAGAACGTTCCTATTTTTGGCTCGTATAAAAGTGAGTTAATATCAATCGCAAATCCCAAAGCTATCAATCACCTTGGCAAATTTCTTTTAGTATTTTCTATTTTTAGTATTATAGTATTTGTAATCCTAATAAGCACATTTATTTTTCAAGTATCAGATGATAGTAAGATAAATTCAGAAACTAGAAGAACTAAAAATCTGGATTTCAACAAACCTGTTGATTACTATTTTAAACTATTTGAATATTTACTTGTATTAGGATTTGCTATGACATGGATATCGCTATACCTTAGTATGCGAAATAACAGAAAATGGTCAAAAACAATTATTCTGAATTTATGTGTAATTCATGTTGCGTTTGGAATGGTTCGCCTTTTATCTGTTGAGAACGATGTAGCAATATTTATCGTCTATATAGCCATTCAAACCGCTGTAGCACTTTATCTTTTGTTTTATTTCAATAAAACAGAGGTTGAAGAATATTATCAAAACATGAAATATGTAAAGTAACTCTATTTTGTAATAATATAAAATAAATAATTATCACCAAATGAAATTTTTAGTGTAGTGAGAATTGGGGATATTGAAAACTGATGTCAAACCGGGACTGTTCTTTAACCTTAGTATTAGGAGATTCAAAGCCATCTACACCATACTTGTATAACAGCGCATCAAGATTGAGATCTGATGGCACATTCTCTCCTTTACTCCACTTACAACCACCATATTCGTCATATTCATCTATTGATTCTTCATATGAGTATGGGCACATTAAATCACCTTGCCTCTCAAATGTATGATCCAGTCCCAGTACATGCCCAAATTCATGTAGAACGATTGAATATACCTCATCGGGGTACAGAAATTCCTCAGTAAAGATATTTTCACATGATACGTATATCTTTGAATAAACTGGTTCGGTTCTATCCAAGGGAAACGGGTATGCTACTCCCAAAATGGACCCACAGGAGTCGATGGGACTTGACCTGGTGATATGCAATACCACATCTATCGGTTCAGATATCTCCGCCAAGTTTGGATTATCTATTGAATTTAGGACGCTAAAATTCCATGCAACATAATTTGCACTCTTTTGTTTTAATAATTGAGACCATGTATCAATAGCTCTTGATGAAATATTCAGATAATCTTTTGGATTATCGAGCGAGGAGTCAATTTTGACATATATGTACAATGGTTCAGTTAACCATTCATCTTGTCCAAACTGAATATAACCATTATCTTCAAATTCAGAACTATCGCTCATTTCGTTAATTTTATTCAATATTCCTTGCTTACCGGTATTAGCCTGATCATTATTTGGCTCCAAATCAAGCACTGCGTCATAGTGTTTTAATGCTTCTCTATAATTCTCTAATGCATAAAAAGAATCTCCTTTACCATTCAAAGCATATGTGTCATTCTTATCAATCGACAGAGCCTTATCATAAAATTTTATTGCTTCGCCGTATCGTTCCAATACATATAATGACACCGCTTTTCCGTCAAGCGCGTAGGTATCATTCTCGTCTATCGTCAATGCCATATTGTAATTATTTATTGCCTCATCGTAGCGATCCATTTCATATAGAGTGGTCGCTTTACTGGTGAGTGCATAGGTATCATTTTTGTCGATGGCCAACGCCGAGTCCTGATAACTTAAAGCTTCATCATAACGCCCCAAATTACTAAGCGCGTCTGCTCTACTTACTAGCGCGTACGTATCGCTATTATTTATTGCTAGGACCAAATCGTAATACTTAATTGCATCTTCATATTGACCCAAAGTGAAAAAGACATCGCCTTTACCACTTAGGGAGTAGGTGTCGCTATTATTTATTGCCAAGGCCATATCATAGTATGTCATTGCCTCTTCATTTTTATCGGAATAATATAATGATTCTGCCTTATGACTCAATGCATAGGTATCATTTTCATTTAACGCCAACATGCTATCGTAATACTTTATTGCCTCAGAATATTGTTCCAATTCAAAGTATTGGTCTCCTTTTTCTTGTAGGGCAGTAATATTACCATATTCCTTTTCATCTAACGAGGCATAAACGTTGCAAAAATAAGATTGATTGAGATATACCACTTCTAAGATGCTGAATAGAAATAAACTTCCAAGGATTACCAGACAGCGGATGTTAATTAGCAATTTAATCAATGTCTTTGCATGTCAGGGATATTAAATAACACTTACGCCAAATCGCGAGATTAATCCAAGCCGCTATTTCATTTCGTTCTATAGGCAGGTAATTAGTTGCAGAATGCAAGTCGTGCTTTGAAAATTTCATTATCGCTTTTCTAGCGTCCGTTTCAATTTTTTTCTCCGGAGCAGATTAATTTAAGTTTGGGTTAGCAGCGAAGTATTGTGTAAAAAAATAGTGATGTTTCTATGAACTTTATCCATCCTCCGAGAAGTGATTTCTTAACAGCCACCACCGCCACAGCCACCGCCACCACAGCCTCCACCACTCGTAGATCCATCCCCATCTATTACTAGAGGACCAGCTCCTCGTCCCACATTCGTGCTTGAGGTTTTTTGCGTAAATGCAGAAACTATATGAACAACCTCTAGAAAAAAGATAACAATCAGGTAAGGAGCACTCTCGTTACCGCAAATGAACAGAAAGATGGTACCAAGTACTAGTATTATATTTCCAACCAAAATACTGCATACAGTTATGATTTTCCTCGTTGCATCATCTTTGATTTTTGCGTAAGCAGTTATACTTGCAGCAATTAGTACCACTTCAAGCATCAGGGTTTCTATTAGAGCATTGAACTTGTTTTCATTGAAAGTCAGAATCAAGAATGTGGGGATAAGAATAGAAGACGCAGTATAGCCAGCGGTTGCACATACAATACCAAACATCTGTTTCTTTCTATTTACTTGTACCGGTTTGACCTTTGAAGTTGAGTTTTTTTCCATCTTCCAAATTTTAGGTAACGGTCCAAAATACCTCTCATACTCCTGATAAAAATATTCGGTACTTTGTTTTTTTTTGTATGGGAAAAGGGGGTCAATTCCATAGAGCGAATCGACATTGGGTTCATGATGAATATACTCTCCAACTAGTATATCACAGAATTTTTTGTATTCAATGGTGAATAAAATAAATGTGTGCCACACTTCATCTACCAATTCACTTACCATTTCAACTCTCCTGCCAGTCTTATGATTAATGACGACGATTGCCATGAATTTTTTGAATTCATTGACAACCTCCTCGATCTGAGCATCCATCATTTCATTAAATGGCTCTTTAGGCTTTATTCGTTCAATTACTCCAGAAGGTACTTCATATGCCTCAAGTTTGTAAAGCGCCTCAATGGTTTTGGCAGAAAGTTTAAGAAATGCTTGT
>JAICFW010000043.1 GCA_025923455.1 Nitrososphaeraceae archaeon
ACTCCCATGTTAAACATCCAGTGGTTCGGGACTGAGAAAATTTCTTCCACAAACCAAAAGTGCCACATTTCATTTACACCAATTGTAAACATGGTTGCAAGATAGCCGATGATGGTTATCTTGAGACCAGTATTCATTGAGTTTCCAGGACCTCTAAGTACAGGTACCCTTCTGTCATACATTGCCACAAATCCCCAACCTAATGGTAGAGCTATAAAGTGACTGTATAACCACCAATGAGCTGGTGTAAATGCGCTGTCTCTAATAGCGGTCTGATGAAGAGATCCATCAACAAAGTTGTCTACTTCAACGGATGCTGCGATTGAACCCAGCATGATAACCATTATGTAGATTTTCTTTAGTCTTTGGATTTCTACTTCTTTTGGAATTAGAGCCGGCATTTGTGCCATTTTAGTCATCGATACTTCACTGATCTTTTATAATAACTTGAAGATATGGAAATTATAATTCAGGATATAAAATTTGTATAATTAAAAGCAAATTTTGATGATAATTAACTTATTTACTAGAAAAAAGTAGTCAATGTTGACCGATTTAAAGATAAGCATTATTGATAATCATTACTGATAATCTTTATTAGGATATCCAGCCCCAAAATAAGGTATCTTAACATTTGTTCCTAATTATGATCTGTATCCGCTCTACATAATATATAAATTATTTTTCTTGCAAGACAGAGTCATGAATTTGGATGGTAAAATTAAGGTGGAGATATTACTACTTTTCATGATTACCATGTTTTCTGCTGCTGCCGTAGCTCATGGAACAGAAACATCAGGAAATGCATCAGGTACAATCAGCTGTCCTGATGGGAAATCACAAAAGGGCGAATTGTCATTTAGTGCGTTCATGAAAGATTCACCTATATTTGGAAGCTGGGAGGTTGTTGTAGATGGTTCCTCTGATGATAAGCCAAGCAATGGTGGATTTCTTGATTCAGGCAAGATTGACAGCAAGAACTATGACTTGGAAGGTAAAGAAACAACAAGTAAGATTTGTGAGTCGGACAAGAAAGGCAATATTTCAATACAAGGAGATTGCGGAAAGAATGGAAAAATCCAGGTTCGATCTGATTCTGGCTGGAAGGGAACTTTTGAAGGAAACATTGATTGTGGTTAAGCCCGTTCCACTCGTTTTTTATTGGTAAAACATCATGACACAATTCCATCGATCATCATCAAGAATCATGTTTTTGAGATACTATTTATTTACGAGATTTTTTTCACACAATGTATTTGCCTAAAGGTAAAATTATCGTCTTTGAGGGAATTGATAAAGCTGGAAAAACAACACAGGCAAAATTACTGGAAAAAAAATTGGGGAGCAAATGCGTAAGAATTGATTTTCCTGATTATACTACACCTATTGGTAAAGAGATAAAGCAGTTTCTTAATGGGAAAAGAAATTATCCTGATGAGGTGAAAATGATGCTCCTATCTGCAAATAGGTGGGAGAAAAAGGGCGAAATAGAGAAAATGGTTGGCAAGGGAATCACTGTTATCATGAACCGGTATTATCAATCCAATCTAGTCTATGGAATTTCAAAGGGATTAAAACTAGATTGGCTACTTTCATTGGATAAGGGCCTGCCAAAAGCAGATGTTGTTATAGTAATAGATATCAGACCCAAGACCTTGGTTAGCAGATCCAAAAATATAGTTGATACCTTTGAAAAAGACCTGGAGCTAATAAGGCGGGTAAAGAAAAATTACAGAATTCTTACAAACAAATTCAACTGGCGAACTGTTGAGGGCGAAGCGTCTGTCGATGAAGTTCACAGTCAGGTATTAAGAATTGTAAGAAAGATTGTGAAAATTTAATTCAATGTGGCGTTCAATTGTATCCAAGGCATGAAATTCGTCGGCGAGATTGCAGATCCGATTCACAAATTTATCCGGTTTACAGATCTAGAAAGAAAGATAATTGATTCAAGTGTTTTTCAGAGACTAAGAAGAATTAAACAATTAGCAGGCGCTCATTTAGTATATCCGGCAGCCCAGCACTCAAGGTTTGAACATTCTCTGGGAACAATGCATGTCGCAGGAATAGCAGGAGAACGCCTATTTTCAATAGGCGCTATTGATAAAGACTCAATTCAAGAACTGCGAGCGGCTTCTCTTTTACATGATATAGGTCATGGACCTTTTTCCCATCTGTTTGAAGAAGCACTAAAAGTAGCAGGCAACAAAAATCACGAAACAATAGGAGAAGAAATAATTTGCAATACTGAAGTGAGTGATATTCTTTCAGGTTTTGGATATTCTCCCAAGACAATAAGCAAGATTTCTTTTGGCAATTCTAAGGTAAAATTCAAAAATGAAATAATCTCGGGCAGTCTTTCAGCTGATCTCATGGACTATCTACCACGAGATGGCTTCTTTACTGGAGTAGAATACGGAAAAGTAGATTACAACAGGATAATAAATTCATTCAGGGTGACTGACAATCAAAATCTGGCTCTGGACATTTCGTCCTTTTACTCTTTTGAATCAATGATAATTTCAAGATTCGAAATGTTTCGTGCTGTTTATTTTCACAAGACAGTACGCTCTGCCGAAGTAATGTTACTCCATTCCATCTTGCTTTCAAGTGAAGAATTGAATCTGCCTAGTTTATCGTTAGTCGATTATCTCAAACTAACAGATGATAGCATATTGTGGATGATGTCTTCATCACAAAATAACAAAATTGCAAAGGAAATGATTTCAAACTACCTGGAAAGAAAACTTTTGAAATGCGTATACGAGAGATTCATTCGTAAAAGGGATAATTATACAAAATTAAACAGGGATAAAATCGAAGAGCTGAGATTGAAAATAGCAAGACTGGCAAATATCGATGAGCGGAAAATTTTTCTCGATACGTATGGCATCTCACTTGTTCCACTTGCTCCAAACAAGAAAGAAATGAAATCAATACTTCTTGTTAGTGAGGACGAATTCTTTAAACAACCAGTTTCTAATCTACCACTGGTAAATTCAATTACAGGTTATCTTGACATGATACGAGTATATACTAACCATAAGGATCGAAAAAACATTACAAATATATCAAAAGATGTACTAGATAAGGAGCTACCAGAAAAACAATGAGCGTTTCCAAAATTTCAAAACAGAGAAAAA
>JAICFW010000044.1 GCA_025923455.1 Nitrososphaeraceae archaeon
CCTTTAGGAACACTACTTCTTGTTTTTAATCTTATTCTAATAATCCCTCCTTTTTTCAAGAGCAAATTACACGGACTTGATTTTCCCCGATGAATCATATCGTTAGTCATTTCACCAAGTAGAGGTTGGTGTCCAACCATGAGTACAGTATATTCTTCTTTAAGTTCTGATATTTTTCGATATAGCTCTGTTTTTTTGCCCTCTGGAGCTAACTCCTTCCATACTTGCACTTTATTACCAATCTTGAGGATTTCGGACACGATCGTAGCAGTGCCGTATGCCCTTTTGAGTGGACTTGTGATAACCAAATCAAATTTTAGTCCAATTATTTTTAATGCTTTTGCAATTTCAGAAACCTCGAGTTTTCCAGATGATGTTAACGGTCGTTTTTTATCTCCGGCCAAAGAAGAGGACCTTTCCCCAGCTTCACCATGCCGCAAAATGAATAAGTCCATTGCTTTCTATCATTGTGCTTACAAATAAAGTATTGTCTAGAATTGACTTTCTAACGGAAACGAATGATAGACATTCTCAACAATTGATTATATGTATTTGTGCTGTAGAATAGCGTGAACGATTTCAGCTTGGCATAGATTGAGCCCTAACTTCCTGCTTGAATCTCTTCACTATTTCTGCGAGAGGTACTTTTTTACCTCCAACCATTTTCATGTCAACATGCACTTTATTATTTTTAATATCTATGATATTATATGTATCATCGAATACACCTCTGTATCTCCATGAGCATGCAGTTCCGGCATATACAATAAGCACTTTACCTAAATTCCACATCCAGGGTCTGTGTTTGTGGCCACAGATAACCACATCGACGCCGCTTTCTAAGCAAGCACGTAATGCATCACCAGCATCAGAAATACCTACAACATTCGTATAACCCGTATCAGGTATTTGAATTAGATGATGATGCATGCAAACGATCTTCACTCTTGGAGTGTTCTTATCTTCGGTATACTCATTATATTTACTAAGAGTATTTTCCATCCACAAGATTTGATTACGCCCTATTTCGCCTTCGTCTCTATCTGGTCTAGCGGAATTCACAGTTACTAATATGACCTTGCCTTCATCGAATTCGTACACCCGTTTTAATGATGAAGGAAAGAATTTTTTAAATATGAGATATCCCGTATGGCGATAATCATGGTTTCCTGGAAATACTATAATATTTTTACAATCAAATTTCTTTATCTCATCTTGTGCTTTTTTGAGTTGAAATACGAGACCATCATCAGTCAGATCGCCGGAGAACACTATTAAATCGGGTTTTAGGTCTTTGTTTACTTCTGTAGTAAGTGTATCAAACGCTTCCTGTTTAAAGAGGCCTCCAATGTGAAGATCTGATATTTGTACTATTCTCATATTATAATAAGATCATTATATTACTTAAGTAACACGAAGTACCTAATCTGTCTATCAAATTGCCTTGATAAATTTTGCGCTAAATTAAGGTCTTTGGTATGAGGAACCTGGAAACCATACTTTCACTGGATGTCTAAATGCAGAATGAATTATTATCATCTCCCCTCTCTCCAATCGAGCTATATTCTTCTTTACTCTCTCCTCGATCATAGAATAATATGGTTCTGCAAGAAGCTCAGATCTTCCTATTTTGCCAATTACATGTAGTCCAACATTCTCTTGAAATCTAATATCGGTTTCGCTCTTGAATTGCTGTGCAGAAAGAAGAATGTTGCAGCGAGATCTACCTTCTATTACAAATCTCATAATTTGATCAGCCACTGGATTTAATCTCGATGTGAGGTTTGATTTGGGAATAAATCGATTTATTTCGTCAAGAAAAACAACCAAATATTTTGGAATTTCATTTCTTCTCTTAGGACTAAATTCCTGTGTGTTTTGTTTACTTGCATTATTCGTTTTATTTAGTTTAGATCCTGCTAAACTGGTATGACCTTGAACTATGTTACGGTTTGGAGAGCCGATTGAATAAAGCTCATTAACACTCTTGAAAACATCACCTATTACAAACGCTTGTTCCTCTACAGAGGATATTGCAGAGACGTCTATTACAAAAACTTCGTTTGCTTTTATCTTCTTAATTTCATCGCCTAAATAAGTGCTCTTACTTTTCTTGTCAACAAATAGGGGAGACTTTCTAATTCTGTGAATGTGACTTATGAAATCTTGCAATATTGTCCTATTGTACGCTACGAATTTAGGATACAGATTAAATTTAGTCAAGTCAGTCCAATTCGATATAATTGATCGAGATTTGTATTTCAAGGGCCAATTTTCATGTATGTAATCTAATATAGGTGACATGTCACCAAGTTCCAAACTTGACGAAAATAAGAGATCTAACCTATCATAAATATCATCTAGTCCAAAAGAGTATGTCTTAAATTGTTTTGGTACGTGTAGAGAATTGGGCTTTCCATCCGCTCCTCTAGGCAGGAAGTATGTGACGTTTTCGAACCCTTGAAGTTTCAATCCTAAATTCTGGAATGCCTTTTTTGTGTCATTTTCAATATGTTTAGCCTTGTGATGGAGATATAACAGGTCGTCGGCCTTTGTGTTAAATATTATTGCCGAGATGGTATTATGTGGAGTAGTATCTCTATTCCGTAGTTTCTGGTATAATGACTGCAAAAGAAATAATACATAGGAAGTCTTTTTATTTCCTGATATCCCTGTAACATTCATGTGGGCAGTGTCCGGGCCAGCTAGATAAGTAATGTCCAGTGAAACAGGAACTTGGAGACCATTACTCATCTCAATAATTCCAGCTGCGATTGGGTTTTCCATTTTCGGGATTCCTAATGCAAATAATATTTCATCCTTTTTAGAAAATCGGACATCCATTCCTGCAAGAATTGGAAGATTTATTGTTTTCAGCTTACCTGACTTTGATTTTATACCGGTGTTACCTATTACTGCTACACTTGCTACTAGGGCTCCGTGTTCGCCTGTTAGGAACTTTTCCTTTTCAACGTAAGAGTCATTTCTTTGCACATCATTATTGGAAAGTTCGCTATATTGTTGCGAATCCTGAAAGATTATAGATGGCAGCGCCCTTATATCTTGAACTAACCCAATTGTTTTTGATCCATGATGATTTTTCACAGTTACAAAGTCAAATGTATTAAGCAGCGTACTTGGGCTAACAATAAACCAGAAACCATCTATAGTACTAGGATATGAATATGATGCTAGAGTTTTCCCAATAAATTTTGAACTATTATGCTTTTTTCTTGCGTCATGAGAAGAAAGATAATCCCGATAGAACTTCTTTCTCATGAATAGATGATGGTATACAAAAAAGATAAACCCTTTCATTCAATGAACATCAATATCGACACTCGGTTCAATTAGCCAATTTGAAAATTCCTATCTTACACAAAAATGAATCTGGCGAAATTCCTAGTCGTCTTTTACTATAATTCAGGAATCGTTCAAATTGTTGTTTTCTAAGTTCATTTTCCTTACCTATTATCTCTTGAATCACTTTGGACGATTGTGGCAAAGACTGTAGGTAACTAACTGTAAAATCAGAATCATGAATGGCTCCAAGACTATCTTGAATCTTTCGAAGATATCCTCCAATTTGTACTGCAGGCGTATTTTCGTCTGGCAGTATTTCTAGCATATATCTCAACTTTTTACAAGTAATCCTTATATCATGCAATTCCTTTAGCGCTAAAGGATTCGACAGTACAGCAGGAAAGGTCGATTCAATAATAGATATCCATCTTGATACTATCTTATCATACCTTTTTTGAAGTTCTTTTTCTGTTACACCTAATTCATCTAAAAGTGTAGCCACATCTGTATTTTTCAGAGGAACGGCGATAGTCTTAGCCCTCTTCAGTTTTACTTTTCTTATTTTTCTCAAGTTTCCAATGATGCTATCCCTTTGAATGCTTGAAGGATATTTTTGTAACTTTTCATAAATAATGTCAAAATCTCTAATTTCGCTAGTAATCTCAAAAAGTGCATTGCACTGTTGAACATATTTTGATAGGGCCGGTTCGTTTCGACATTTCTTAGGCAATATTGAAATGGTTGCATCAAGCCGTCTAATTGAAGTTCTAACA
>JAICFW010000045.1 GCA_025923455.1 Nitrososphaeraceae archaeon
AGGCATCTGGGTCTAACGAATTTTGATACCGAACATCTGCAGATGATTACTGAATCTGGGATTACAATTGCATCAAATCAGATCCAATATTCAATTATTGATAAAAGGCCGGAGGTTAAGATGATACCATTTTGCAAGAAACATGATATCAGCTTACTCACTTATGGAACTCTTTGTGGAGGATTATTGTCGGAAAAATATTTAGGAATACCCGAACCACCTATAACGGATCTAGAAACACTAAGTTTGCAAAAATACAAAAAAATGATAGATAGGTGGGGGGATTGGAATTTATTTCAAAGGTTATTGTTGGTTTTAGATACTATCGCAAAGAAACATAAAGTAAGTATTTCAAATGTAGCTACTAACTACATTCTAGCCAAAGCTACGGTTGCGGGGGTTATTATTGGTGTAAGGCTTGGAATAGTTAATCACATAGACGATAACAACAATATTTTCGGTTTTAGTTTGGATGAATCGGACCGTGAATCCATAGATGATGTAGATAAAAATGCTAATAATCTTTATGAGATTATTGGAGATTGCGGTGAGGAGTATAGATAAATTTTCAATTCGCTCCCTTAATATGCTATAGCAGTCTTATTCTCTTTTTAATGCGACAATTGGTAGTAGTCGTGATGCTTTCAATGCAGGAAACAAACCCGCCAAAAGACTAAGTGCAGTTGAAATTAACCACACCCTTGTCATATCAACTGCCAGAAAAATGGGAGCTATTTGCGAATTACTCGATCCCCCATCGTTACCACCACCGAAACCTGCACTCAATACATAAGCGCCCACAATTCCACCTAGTATTCCACATGTGGCTCCAAAAATTCCAATCATTAACGCCTCGGTCAAAAATAACGCAAGAACGTGTCTACCTTTGGCACCGATTGCTTTCATGGTTCCAATTTCTCTCGTTCTTTCAATAACCGAAGTATACAGAGTAGTAATGATTCCAACTGCACCAACAACTAAAGACACAATTGCTATGCTTAAAAGAAATGCGCTGATTCCTCCGGTAAACTCTTGGACAGTTTTTATGATTGCCTTAACTGTTGTTATTCCAATATCGTTACCATAGAGTTTTCTGATTTCTTGCTCTATTGCATCCACATACATTCCCGATCTGGCTACCACAATTAACGAATCAAATTTTCCGGATTTGTGAAATAGTGCGTTCCCTACTTCGGTGTCGA
Organism: Nitrososphaeraceae archaeon; assembly: GCA_025923455.1. GTDB lineage: Archaea > Thermoproteota > Nitrososphaeria > Nitrososphaerales > Nitrososphaeraceae > TA-21. The sequence goes on from JAICFW010000045.1 coordinate 1,203, forward strand.
TTACGGCCGATTTATCAATATTTGGATTACCAGTTTGTTTTATTATTCCTCGTACAACAAAACTCTTTGATTCTTGTTCCCTCTTTCCTGTTGTTGGATCCACAAAAGTGTATGTGGCCTTCACAGTTTGAAACAATTTTAAGAATGGGGCAGGTTCACCAGGTGGATTTGCCAATTCGTTTGAAATGATTATGGCCGATGGATCATTTTGCTGTACCGAGGACCCTTCAACAAATTCTATGGTGGGAGAAAGAACGGTTAGTTTCTGAGGATCCATTGAAAATACTTGATACTCTTTTGAATCTCCTTGAGATTCCAAAATTACTTGAGCTTGATATGCTGGAATTACCTCATCAACAAACGGTAAGGATTTTAACCTATTTTCCACTGCAGCATTTAATGTAATTTTTGGAGTTGGTGGTGGACCAACTACTGGTCCTCCTCCACCTTGTTGCACCTGTGCCGGGTTTATGAAAATGATATTGGCAGCTAGATTACTTAGCTGATTGTTGAAAAAACCACCAAATCCGGCGCTGATACCTCCGACCGCCACCATCAGGCTACTTCCGACCATAACCATTATTATAGTCAGTATCGATTTGGTCTTTCTTTCTTTCAGGGCATCAAAAGATAAAATAAAAATTTCCTTAATATTCACGATACAGTTACCTCATTATTTTTTCTGAAAATTCTCCTTGAAATTTGATCCTTCTTCACCCAAAAGTGATTCAATATCGTCAATACTACCTTTGTTATTTTCATCATCATTACCGGTATCTCCATCCTTATGTCCTGAATTCATATTTTTATTGCCTGTTTTGTTTTTATCCCTGATCCTTCTAACAATGAATATGCCAATTATTCCTGCTATGGCTAATATTACTACAATTAGTAATAAATTGTAATTTCCAAAAAATCCCTGTCCTTTGTTACCTGTAGTGACAGGAGAAATAAATTCAACAGTTCCATTGCTAATAACAGTATAACTATTTCTCAGGTCATCACTATATGTTACTTTTAACGATACAGGGTAAATTCCAGAAGCTGTGTTATTATTTATTGCCAAGGGAATGCTAAATGGGAGAGGAGAATTCTCCTCCAAATCGCCAAGATATTGAGGAAAGGAAGAGGCGGGTACGAGAATTGTATTTTTTCCTGTTGTTTGTGTAGGTGATGGTAATTGACCTTCACTTTTATTAGCTGGACTAGGTGATGAACTCGATATCTCAATAGTGGTAAATAATGCTAGTGTGTTACCTTTATTCAAGATATTCCCAACGACGTTTGGATTGCCACCTATGTAATTAATATCAAGATCATTAATATTTATAGTGATATCACCTATTACATTTGCGCCCAAACTAAAAGAATCGGATTTTGCTTGCTTATTATCCAGATATTGAATAGATACCTTAAAGGATACCGGGCTATTAATCAAAGATTTCGAAGCAAAGACTCTCGTCTGAAATTGCTGTGTAGTTAGCGGGTCTATTTTGTTCAAATTCCATTTCGAATCTCCAAGAATCTTTATCGAGCTGGACTCTGAATCAAGGGAGACTACAGCATCCATGATTGGATTATCATTGGTATTGGTAATATTGAACTTTAATTCATCCACTCTGCCTGCTATCAGGGAAACTGTGTTCTTATTTGAGGATGGGTCAAAACTAGTGTCAATATTAGATGTACTATTACTTTCTATATCGTTTGGCATAAACGAATTATCGTCAGAAGTGAGTTCACTAACTTGAGTTATTTGGTATGATAGATTTTGTCTGTTATCCACTTGCTCGCCATTACTGACCAAATCATATTGCCCATTATTCTGGTTAAAGTTCTCAGATAAAGCAGGCATGTTGTTATTGGCCTTAGAAGTAGTAACCAAAGAGGAAAGAGTCAATCCAGATTGCGGAGAAGAAGGCAGAATATGAACTCCCATTGATTTGTCTAATGTTTTTTTATAACCATATGCGTTATTGTATGATATCCTAAGATCTATATTTTCAAGTATGCTGCCAACAGAATTGCTGGCAAATATTACAGGATTAATCTGAACACTCTCGCCGGCAGGAATTGTCCCCACACTAAATGTTGTGGTTCCTGCGCTAATTAGTGGAACTACAGTAGATTGCTGTAACGTAGTTGAGGTGGAATTACCATTATTACTAGTTGTAGGAATCAAATTGTCATTGTCGATTTGATTCTGCTGATTTCTGGATGAAACTTCAATAATAACACCAGTAGCGGCAGCAGAGCCCTCATTCTTGATAAGAGTTTGTACTATATTAGCTTCCCCTGGAACCAAACTTACCACATTTGGAATCATCGA
>JAICFW010000046.1 GCA_025923455.1 Nitrososphaeraceae archaeon
TCAGCAGCTACATCTTCAGCAGCTACATCTTCAGCAGCTACATCTTCAGCAGCTACATCTTCAGCAGCTACATCTTCAGCAGCTACATCTTCAGCAGCTACATCTTCAGCAGCTACATTTTCGGTGGATTGGGATATGTTATTGATGCTATCGGTATTGTTGGTGTTACTGTTTGCAGGCAATATATTGGCAACTTTATTATCGATATCTTTAGTATTTACTACTTCATTGGATTTTTGAGCAGTGTCGTTTGTAATTTCACTCGTTGCTCCCGAGCCCGTAACATTAATTGAATAGGATTTTGATGAAGCATTTTGACCTTGTTCAAAACAAGTTATTTTTGAAGTAAGTTCATTAGGACCTTCTACTATACGATGGTAACTATCAGTATATGTGAAACTCCATTTTGAATAATCTGAATTTCCTTTAGGACCATTAGGAGTAACATTTTGCATTGGTTTAAGATCATTCCAATCTGCAAATACTTGACAGTTAGTTGTATTACTGTCTGAGGACGTACCGTAAATAGTCAAATCTCCAGTCGGTAATTTAGCCGAATCAGCAGGAGTATCTATTATAACTCCTATTCCGGTAGCTGAAGGGAGTTGGGCTAGTACTGGATTCCACAATACATATGACGCTAAAAAGATCCCAAAAAGTAAAAAAATTCCATAGTTCAGATTCATTTTCATATACGTGTAGTAAAGAAAAATAATTAATATGAATTTTCAAGAATTTTTCAATAGGCTAATTAAATAAAAAAGTTACTTAAAACACTCCTTGTTGATTCGATGATAAAATATCTAACCCTTACAATTGAAACTAATTAACGTTGAAATCAGTTGAGATGAGATGATGCTAACTATAATAATAATGTAGAAAAATCAAGACCTACCTTCGTACGCATGACTAATTCAAATCCTATTTTTTCGTAAATTTCCATTATATAGCTTCAAGTGCTCATCATATTTGATAATTTTTCACACTTGAGCTGATTTTAGATCAGGATCATGAGATTATTAGCTAGATTTTATCTCTATAGTAAACGTTAATAAATAATTTAAACCAGTTATTCGTGTAGTCTTTAACTTGCAAATTTCAGCTCCAAAATACAATTTTCTAATTTTCGTCTCAATGTTGGCTGCTTTTGTATCACTATCTCTACTTGGTCAAAATATCATCGTATACGGTCAGGACAGCAAAGAATTACCCAGAGTGAATGACACGAATTTGCAAATTCAGGAATACTCTTCGGGATTTAAATTTCCAACAGGAATGAATTTTTTGGGGCCTGATGATATTCTTGTCATAGAAAAAAACACAGGCAAGGTAAAGGAAATTAAAAATGGTACTGTTGTTGGAACCGTGTTGGATGTGAATGTTGCAAATGTAAGTGAAAGAGGTCTGCTTGGCATTGCAGTTGCAAGTGAACCAAAATATGTATTCTTATTTTACACTGAAACAGAAAAAGCTGATGGAGGGAATGTATTGGGTAATCGACTATATAGGTATGAATATGATGATGGTAAGTTAGTAAACCCAAAATTACTCTTAGATCTCCCTACGATACCCGGACCATCTCATAATGGCGGAGTATTAAAAATTGGTCCCGATAACAAGAGTGTGTACTTGGTAATTGGTAACTTGAATTATGTGCAAAATTTGACATTTATTACAAAAGCTCAAAACAATAAAGATGGTCCTCCACCAGACGGCAGAGGTGGCGTACTCAGAGTTACTTTTGATGGAGGAGTGGTAGAGGATAAGGGGCTACTTGGAGACGAAGATCCATTGAACAAGTATTACGCATACGGTATACGAAATAGTTTTGGTATAGGATTTGATGCAGTAACAGGCAATCTTTGGGAAACTGAAAATGGCCGCAGTACTGATGATGAAATTAATCTAGTATTACCTGGCTTTAATAGTGGATGGAGAGAAGTAATTGGGTTCTCCAACGAGACCGATGAATTTAATGAGGAAAACTTGGAGACCTTTGGAGGAAAGGGCACTTACAGGGATCCAGAGTTTATTTGGAGAGATACGATAGCACCCACGTCGGTTCTATTCATACATACCGATAATCTTGGACCAAAGTACAAGGATAACCTATTCGTCGGAAGTGTTAAAAACGGAACTATTTTTAATTTTCCACTAGATGAAACAAGGACACACTTAGTTCTCACAGGTCCGTTGGCTGATAAAACAGCAGATCACAATCAAGAAACAGGCAGCATAACTTTCGGTAGAAATTTTGGAATAATCACAGACCTTCAGATCGGGCCTGATGGAAACCTGTATGTACTAAGTAATTACAAACATGATGGTACGGTATTCAAAATATCGGCTAAAAATAACACGAATTAACTGTATTTCATTTTTGATTTATTAACTATCTAGGGGACTAATGAATATACTGGGGATCCCTGTGTCTCTCAAAACAATACAATATGCCATCCCGTGAACCAATAAACAACATACCATTGGATATACACGGAGAAGAGTCAATTGCACCCATGGTCGGAAACTTCCATTCCTGTTTGCCCGTAGAAAAATTTATGCCATAAATAAACGAATCCAGACCTCCAAAAAACATTAGTCTGTCAAATTCACTTGAGGAAGGCGAGGACCAAACTTTTCCGACAGTTTCAAAGTCCCAAATTTTGGAACCAATCAAGTTAAAGCAGTAAATCTTGCAATCAGAAGTTCCAAACATGACCTTGTCTTTTACCAATAAAGGGGATGATAAGACAGGTTTTGATATATTTTTGTTCCATTTTGGAATACCGTCTATATTGTTCAGGCAGTAAATGCCACCTTCATATGTTCCAACAAAAACTGAATCCTCGGACATACATGGGGACGACGAACGAATCTTGCCATTTAATTTTGATTTCCATCTTAGTGATCCGTCAATATCAACCGAGTAAATGAATCCATCGTCTGACCCAAAGTAAAAATTGTTTTCATAGTATGAGGGAGAGGACCAAATTTGACCTTTTGATTCAAAGTTCCAAATTATTTCCCCTCTTGAATTAAGAAGATACAAGCTATGATCCATTGATCCTATAGCTATGTTTTTTCCTGCGGGACATGGTGATGAAAAAATACCCCCACCCATCTGAATCTTCCAAATCATCCTTCCATCATTTTTATCCAAGGAACATACGAAATTATTTTCAAGAGTATCGCCACTTGCCCAGGAATCAAATGTTGCACAGATTATCATTTTGTCCAAGATTAGTAGAGACGAAACGATAGGACTCCCAATGTTTTGATGCCATCTTATTTCTCTTCTCAATATGTCCAAGCAGAATATGCGTCCAGTTAAGGTAGCAACAAACAGAAATCCACCGTCGTAGATCGGAGATGAAATAATTGGACCTAACTCGATTGTCCAGTAGAGTAACGGTCTTGTCAGTGGCCTGGTTCTTACTGAACCAGTTCTTCTCGTGTTTCCGCGGAACATGCTCCACGATTCGTTATTTTTGCTTGACATACCCAAATCGCATTTCATTAAAGGTAGGATAAATTGTCCATTATAATAATTAGAAATATGGAAAACTTTAGTAGTTCATTTTTTGCAACATTTGCCTAGAGGGATACGATATCCATGCGGGCAAAACCGGGGATGCTTTAACAATGTGCATAATGCGTCTGTAAATATAGCCTTCATGTGATGTTCTATTCCACATACCATCTCCTCATCAATTTCAATTTTTAGAGATTCATTCATCATAACTTCTAAAAGTCTTGTATTTCTTATCATTCGTTCTCCAATTTCCTCTCCTTCTGGGGTCAATTTCATGACAGAATTGCCTTTCGAATATTCAACAAGATCTGCGTCGTTCAATTTATGAAGCATTTGAACGACTGAAGGTTGCCTAACGTTCAAAATCTTGGCAATAGAGCTAACTTTAACTTTTTCCTTTCGTTCGCGAATATGCCATATTGCCTTCAAGTACATTTCAACATGTTCAGACTCGGCAGTTCCCAAAAATAGCTCTTCATCGACATCAGGATTCGGGTTAACGGTTCCTAGCATTCGACATAATCTTAATCAGGATATAATTATTAAGGTTCCGTTCAACTAATTTCTAAACATTTTCTTTTTATTATGCATATTCAAAATGTGAGAAACGTGTTCCTAAAAATAGATCTTGTTCAACTTATTTAGCCCTTGTCCGCATCCTTAAGATTTGCCATAGATTTTCTCGATGACTCTATCAATTTCTTCCTGCGTGGTTGTAGAATTAGGATGTAAAGAGAGCCAACGATATATATTGACAACAGTACTATTTGCGCAACTGTTGTTTCTAGCGTCGGATGAATCCCAGTCATTGTTGCCAAGTTAATCTCCAATCTCGGTATGATTCCAAACATATGAGTAGTTGTGATATAGCCAACTTCTTGAAACTCTCTAATTGCGTTACCTATGAACGCAATAGACATGTAAGCCCCAATTCCCATTGTTAAACCAAATAAGACACGCAATGGTAGCTTCTTACCTAGTTTTCTTATAATGAATACAACGCTTATTATCACAGCCAATCCAAGAACAAGTCCTAGCAGTACAAAGGTCTCCATATTTTTTGCAAATGAAAGCATGGCCTGGTAAAATAATACAGTTTCAAATCCCTCTCTATATACAGTAAAAAACGACAACATGGCAAAGACCATTACACTGCCAGTTGTCGTAGCCTGCCATACTTTTGCCTTTACAAATTCTATCCATTTTTTTGTTTCAACTTTATTCAATATCCAGAAACTCACCCAGAATAATACTGCGACAGCAGAGATTCCTGCAATTGCTTCGATTAATTCCTTGCTTGCTCCAGATATTTCTATAATAAATTGGGCAATATACCAAGTAATGACAGTTGCAATAATGGATATTACAATTCCAAGATAAACATGCTTCTTATATTGAGCATTTCGTGATGCCTCTAAATAAGTAAGGATAGCACCTATAATGAGCGCTGATTCAAGTCCTTCCCTGAATATGATTGAGAATGACGTAGAAAATGCTAGCGAAGGAGCAATTGTACCTGTACCGGTAACTAATCTTTCAGATTCATCCAGACCATTTCTGATTTCCACTACCTTTGCTTCAACTTCTGGGTAAGGTTTATGTTGTTGAATCAAATTCCGCAATTCCGCAAACTTAATTTCCATATCAAGAGTAAAGTCCGGATCAATTGGTCTAAGTGGAATTTCTATTCCTTCGTAACTGTTAAGATATGCAGATCTTGATGTTGCAAATGCTTCATCATATTTTCCATCTTTATACTGTTGTAGGAGATCAACTATCTTGATCCTAATGTCATCAATATCTGTTCGTACTCCCATTCTGTCTGATTCTGTACTCTCACCAAAACCCTTCTTTATGCCAGAGTAAGTACCAAAACCCTTACTTAGCTCTTGAATATCACTCAGATTGCTTAGTTGTGAATTTTCTACAGCAGGAACTACAAACTCTGAGGTGTCATTAATATCAAGATTTTCATAGTCTACGTTTAAGAGACTTGCTGCACGTAAAAGGTTGCTAGTGATATTGGTTAGTAGAACATTAGCCTGTGCTTGTTGCTCATTCTTTAAGAGTTCACGGAGCTTTTCTCTCATCATTATTTCTATATTGAGCATAAGAGTTGGATCAACTTTTTCTAGCGGTGCTTCGATATATTCGAAATTGTCCAAGTATGCAGTAGTTGCGTATTTTTGTGCAGAGGCGTAATCCGAGTTGTTCTTTAATGCCAGATCAATTTTTGTTAGCAAGTCTTTAATGTTTGCAAAATAAATTTGTAAAGAATCATCTGATTGAATATTAGAATCTTCAGATAAATTCACTTGTATAGCTGTTATTAGTTTTGAAATGCTTTCCGTTTCAGACTTGGTAGATAGGGAATTCTTTAAATCCGTGAAGAATGACTCAAATTCCTGTTGTTTGGAATCACTAAAAGATTTGGAAATATTCTTGTACAAACTATTTGAGATATCCACCATCCCTACTGAATTTTCATAATCAACTTGATTGGAGGGATCCTTAGTGCTCCCATAATCAGATAATTCATAATATTTTGATGTATCGTTTAACAGTACTATGATTGTTGAGGATATAATGGAATGGTACTCCGAGCTATTGGGATCCAGCAATTTTGAATTGAAGTTTTTCAGAGTACTTGTGATTTCAGTTAACTTAGTACCTATTTCTGTCGATTGTCCAGAAGACCTTACTAATATTGGTAAATCAATCAATAGTGACTCTAATCTTGCAGTTGAATCTTGATCTATCTCTTCTAGTTTATCTTTGATTGAAGGAAAGATTATTGAGTGGGTTATGTACGCATGTTCAAATGCCCTAGTATCATCTCCTGTTGTCAGACTTGCCTGAACCAAGTTCATCTGCTCTAGAATCCTGTGCGTGTTAAGGGTTATCAAAATTGAGTCATTTGAACTGAGTTGAGGTGCTTGCCCAAATGATGGACTAATGAAAGGACTTGAAATAACGAAAAGTATCCATACGGATAGCACATTTTTTTTCCTATTTAAGCCAAAAATTTTCATTCATTTTCTACCTCCTACGAATGGATTTGGAGCAATAACTCTTGCGTGTCATAAAATAATTAGGCTTACCTAATTAGATTAATATAAATCTTGATGATGATGATAGATCCAATTCTAACTAATTTAAAAGCAACAAAATCCCAAACCTTGGACAATTGTAGGATTTCCGTATGTAGAGTTTTTATTTTTGCCTATTTTTTTTTCAAATCGTCTATCTTGTCAATTATGTCAATTATGAATATTCTTAATCTTTGAATTAGGGTTTTGATTGTGTGAACACCTGGAATGGCGAAATGTCTTGCTACAATAACTGGACATTTCAATTCGTATAACATGTTTAGAAAATGAGGGTCAGTAAAGAAACTAAATTTTGAAATGCTGGCGCCAGTTATCAGAACATCTGGCTGAAAAGTACCCAATGAAGACAAGATTGTATCTGCTGCTTCATTACTATATTTAAGATCATTATCTGAAAGTGTGATCTCGTTAAATTCAATTCCAACTTGCTCAAGATATTCCTTTTGTCTTAATATGTCAGTTATCCTTACTATTTTTTCCTGTTCATCATCATTCTTAGTATTAATATACAAAAAGTTAATTTTGAATTGTCCTGAGCGTTCTAACCAACTAGTTGCTTTCAGTACAACATCCGAATGATCTCCTCCATCGTATAATACGACCAAATTTTTTTGAGCAACATGCCCTTTCGAATTGCGAGTTGGTTCGAATGTAAATTCTTCATTTCCTTCCGACAAAATGGTAAGTACATCACATGTCAATAGTGTTTGAATTTTTTTGCTGTTTCTAAATGCTTCAAAATCTGTTATCAACAAATCTATTTTTTGTTCCTCGACTGTAGCCAGTATAGCTTCATTCGCATCATGAGAGATTCTTACAAGATAATGATTTGGTATGTTTTCCTTATCTAGGAGTTTATCGATGGGTTCAAATGATTTTCTCGCAGTTTCAGCGTATCCTGTTCCTGCAGATAGCGGCGTCTGTTTTGGTACGGTAATAACTCGCAAAATATTGATCTCACCGATATTTTCCTTTGCAACTCTAATTGCATATTTTAATAATCTATCAGGATCTTCAGGGGTATATGGAATAAGAATCCTGTAGTCTTTCCTTTCAAGATCACCTTCACTGGTAACAATTGGAGCATAATGTTCTATTTCTTTTCGGAATGTATACATACGATAAACAAAGAATCCAATTACAACCCAAACTATCGTTATCGCCCAGCTTAATGGTTGTGTAAACAGCAGATAAACTGCCAGTCCAAGTTTTAGAAAGATACCAATTATAGGTATTATGGGAAAGAAAGGTGTTTTGAAACCATACTCCAATTTGTCACCATAAATCCTGCGGATTGTTATTACAGCCATATTAACTTGAGTAAATAATAGTAGAAAGATAACACCCGCTGCCACAGCAATCTGTGCAAGTGGAAGGCCATAAGCCATAATAGCCATAATGATACCAGAAATTAGTATAGCGTTATAAGGCGTCTTGTTCTTTCGGTGAATCGCACTTAGTTGATTTGGCATATTATAATTCCTGCCCATGGCAAACGCTACCCTGGCTGACGAAAATGTAGTTGCATTCAAAGCAGCTAGAGTGGATATCAGACCGCCACCGAGAACAATAAACGCTCCATAAGGAAGTATTAATTCAGCGGCTTTCATTATTCCCAGCTCACCTCCTTCACCAATGTATTTCCACGATTCAGTACCGACGGGAAATATTGCCCCTATTGATACAAAAGCAATTAAGCAGTATAAAATAATCACTGCGCCTAGCGATATGAAAATGGCGCGTGGAATGTTCCTTCTGGGATTCTTTGCTTCTTCTCCAGTTTGAACGATAACCTCATAACCTTCAAATGCTATGAAAGTTAGACCCATCGCTGCAACTATTCCTGTAACTCCCATTGGTGCAAAGTCTGAAAAGTTCATCTCCCAGTCAGGACTCCCATTCATTATCCACAAACCCGCTGTAATTAGGATGAAAATTAATCCTAACTGAATTATGGTAACGACGACACCAGTCTTGCCCGTTTCAGATGTTCCCTTGAAGTTGACATAGGTGAAGGCACCGATTGATAAGACTGCTATTAATTTATCCAAGGGTATTAGGTTCAAAAGCAAAAGATCATGTGAAATATTTGTCATGTCTAGTAACCCGGTAAGGAATGAGGCAAAACTTACGGCATATAATGATCCTGCTATGATGTGGGCTAACCAAGCCATCCATCCACTTATGAAGGCATTGGGTCGAGGCAATCCTTCTCTAACCCATAAATATCCACCACCTGCTTCAGGCATCGCAGATCCAAGTTCTGCATATGCCATTGCGGTAAATAGTGTGATTATCCCATTAATAATAAACACAATAATAACCGCACTACCTGCAAGTCCTATCGCAGGTCCGGTTAAAACAAAGATCGAACCACCTATCATTGCAGCTATTCCCACCATGAGTATATCTAACAGGCCCAGTGACCTAACCAATTGGTTATGAGATGTGGGGCCAGAGTTTGTACGCGGTTCTTCATCAGCGTCGGACAATTGCTTGCTATCGATTCGATTCTAATGATAAATTAATGTTTAGATTCTCTTATTCAATTTTAAATAACATGTTCAATAGGGCTGGATCTATGCTAAAAGAGATACATTATACTAGGATTTTGTAGCCATTATATGTGTTTGATTACCATGCTAACTACGACGGACCAAGAATGAGGAAGTCAAACAAGAAGGAACTAATTATGAAGTTTTTTGGTTTAAAACATTTTTGTTCCCAGTTTGCGCTTATGTATTATGGAGTTTGGGATTAAGGTCAAAGGCATGGATGACATTACGAAAGCGATTGACAAACTTTCTAAAGGTATAGATCCGCAAGAACTGGCTCGTTGGGCTAAAACTTGTGAAACAATGGCAAGAAAACTTTGTAATGATAAGCTAAGTGATATAATTTTGAGGAGTCAAGGCAAAGAATTAGACATCTCAGTTAAGGATAAAAAATCAGCCGATTGTATAATTAAAGTTATTGAATCTAATCTTCCTCTCATGCCGCTCTTTGTTCAAGGAATGTTTGCTAAATTAGCAAGTGATCTAAGACAAGCGAAGTTCGATTCTTAGATTCATAATCCGTTGGAGTATGTATTCGAACCCATCGCAGCAGATCTGCTAATTCGGATTTTTCTAGAATTGTGGTCGATCTACTTGAATGTATTTTATACTAACTTTCTCAATAGAATCCGAAGACGATTAAGGTTTGTAGCCTCAGCCTAACACCCGTATGTTAAAGTATCTAACATCTCCCTTCTTCCCATGATTCAAGAATAAACAAATTTCTTTGTTATCTAACTTTTACTTCGTTTGGTTGGATGAAATATTACACACTAATTCTGCCAATATCGTATTATCACTTGGCAAACTTTTGAGGAAATCGCCAACGGTTTCATTCGAATTAATTGACTGATTAGATGAGTTGGTTAGGAATTCATTGGTGCATGTTCCCTTTTCGTATAGAACTGCCTTGCCTAGTTGCAAGTGAGATCCAAATATAGGCAAGAACCCATTGTAATAACTGCCAAGAAGAATATAGTTGCTGGCAAACTCATTAATTATATTTTTTTGCCCTTAATAGGGTAACGAAATGATCTTTCGGAATTTTTATCCCAGCTTTCCTGGTGGTAGTGGCAAAACCTAATAAATGACATTCCCTCGTCTGATAATCGGAAAGCGAGTGCCAATGACTAGTGTCAGAAAGATAGTGGCAGTCATAGATGATGATATCGACATCACCACCCTTTTTCACGATATTTTATGTGAAAATGTTTTAGAGGCTTCCGTTTACGCTTTTAATGATCCTATTCAGGCGCTAAAACACTTTACCGAAAACCAGTCAAATTACGCATTGGTTATTTCAGATTTAAGGATGCCTGGGCTCAATGGGCTGGAGTTGCTTAAGAAAATAAAGAATGCCAATCCAAAAGTTAGAACTGTTCTTATGAGTGCTTACAACTTTGATGAAGATCCTACGTATGTCGAGTATATGAAAGACGGTGTTATTGATAGTAGTATCGAAAAGCCTGTTACCATACACAGACTATGCCAAAGAGTGAGAGAGGAACTGAACGAATACCAAAGCATGAAGGTATGATTCTCCTCGGCACCGCGACGTGCATGAAGTACGGTAGCTTACCATATTGAATGTAAAACAACACTAGAATATTATAGAAAAAAGTTCTTTTGTTTTATTGAAGAATTCTTTTATACTTTGCTGGGCAATTCTCTTCATGAAGTCATTATCATGTAGAGATATTGGGTTTGATTGTGATTATACCGTCAAAGCAGAAAATGACACCGAGCTATTTAATAAAGGAGGAAGACATGTATTTAATACGCACGGGCTCCGAGAAGAGCACTTCATCCCAAAATTTAATGAAAAAATAAAATCCGAGATTTAATAAATAAATATGTCTGCTATAATGGAACACAACATTTTTGGAATTATAAATATCAAAAAACATAACATTGCCGAAGGGTCCTGTTTAGTAACAAACGTCCGAAGCTTATATTATTACACGGGTTATGGGATCACAGGTGTTTATGAAAAATGTTCTAATTTATTTAAATCGAGCAAGGCTTAATTAAGTGCAATGAAATATCTTCGCAACAATTGGCTGCAAACGACATCTCTTTTTTTAATTTTCCTGACGTTATCTTTTTCGATGTTTCTTATACTCATTAACATCCAAGAATCATTCGCGGGAAAAACTGGGTCAATAGATATTTCGATTGTAAATTCGAGCTTTATTCCTCTTACAAATACTGATGCGAACCAAGTCAAAGTTAACGTAGAATATACCCTGGAAGATGAAAAAATGCAAAATCAATTAATAAACGCGGTAATGGAGGTATATGCTTCCAACGGAACACTCCTTCGAACTTCAACTGCGAGTGGATTTACTCTCCAACCTGATGGTGGCGAACAGGTTCTAAGGACTTCCATTCATGACAAATCTTTGCAGAGCGTGTCAATAAATATCGTATTTACTGATTTGAGTAAAGAGATTCCTCTATCAAATTCGATTACTGAGGACTTGAAGTTGGAAGAGTCCCCAACAACCGATTGATGATTGTATTGTAATTGAATGTTTTTAATATAACACTACTGCCTATAGGCGATTTCCTCTCAAGATGGACATATGTAAGAAAAATTAATAGAGGAAACCCAATTCTAGCAACCAAATATATATAAAAATAAACTGTATTATGATGATGCATCAAGTTGCACTGATTACAGGTTGTTCCAGTGGAATTGGCTACGAGACTGCTTTAATGCTCGCTAGAAATGGGTATCATACTATTGCAACTATGCGGAATATGAAAAAATCAAATTCTCTTCTAAAGACAAGCGAAGAAGAAAATCTTCCGCTAAAAGTCCTAGAACTTGATGTAAATGATGTAAAGTCTATAGAAAGGGCGATTAGCCAGGTTAAGAATGAAGCAAAGAGAATTGACATCTTGATAAACAACGCAGGTTATGGGCTGGTGGGCTTCTTTGAGGATTTAAGTCTGGACGAGATACGGAATCAATTTGAAACTAATTTTTTTGGTGTTCTCAATATTACTAAGAAGGTTATTCCCATAATGCGATCACAGAAAAGTGGCAGAATTATCAACATAAGCTCAGGTGCAGGGCAGGTAGGTTTCCCCGGCATTTCAGCTTATGTAACCACAAAATTTGCCATCGAAGGTTTTAGTGAATCGTTAACATATGAGCTGTCTCCTTTTGGGATAAAAGTAATCATCATTGAGCCAGGAGTGATAAAGACAAGTTTTTTCAATAATTGCACCATATCAGAACAATCGACTAAAAGCGGATCACCTTACTCGCCATCTTTGGATAAACTCCAGAAGGATATTGAGATGATGCAAGAACATGCTACGTCCCCAGTTGAAGTTGCAAAAATGATAATGCAGGTTTTGAGAACTGATGAACCAAAGCAAAGATATATCGTTGGAAATGATGTTGCAATGATATTGGAAGCAAAAAAAAATCTATCAGATATTGAGTTCAAAAAGATGATGATGCAAAATATCATCTAGCTAGATGAGATCTATTTCTCTAAAGGGTAACATTTCTTACGCAAGAATTATCACTTTGCATGTTTCTTTCTAGTTTTTCTATAGTCTTGTAGGACTTTCTACATAAGAACCAAGCTCTCATATTTTTATAGTATAGATATTATACTAATGGAAGGGCGTAAAGGATCTGTCTAATTCGATTGAATTAATTGTAAGGAGAATTAAGAACGGCTCGGTAATAGATCATATAGAATCAGGTAAGGCATTTTTAGTTCTAAGAGCTCTAAATATCACCGGTAAGGAGGGAAATGTCATAACAGTTGCTCTCAATGTTCCAAGTAACAAATTTGATAAAAAGGATATTATCAAGGTAGAAAATAGATATTTGGAAACCGATGAAACAAACAAGTTGTCATTAATAGCACCGCATGCCACAATAAACATCATTAAGGATTACAAACTAGCAGAAAAGAGAAAAATCCAACTACCAGATTTTATTACAGGAATATTCAAGTGTCCCAATTTGAGGTGTGTAACCATCGGGGAGAATATTAAATCAGTCATAGAAGTCATCGACAAGGAAAAGATTATTCTGAAATGCAAATATTGTGGTAGAATATTGAGTATCGATGAATTGATATTCTAGGTTACTTCGACCAGCGTATTATTATTGATTTTTATTATTTTTACGTATGTGAAATTTCAACAAATCTTGATTTGATTCTCGGCATGTGACACAGTAATTATCGTTACTAATTTTTGATATAGCAAAATGAAAACCAACTAGTGGTGAAAAAACTGCAATAGTAATTACTGCAAGATTGTACTCTGAATTATGGAGAAGATACAATGTTACTCCAATACAAGTCATTATCTCTAACCAGGTACATGTACATAATTGAAGAGCAATCTCTTTTGCTAACATCAAGTGTAGTTTCGTGTAACAGTAATTTGAATATAACTGAATTTTATTGACCGATAAATGTAAATGAAATTTCAAAATTAAAGATGTGAATTATCGAAAAATAATAAAAAAAATTACAAAATTCCAATCGAGAGCTAAGAACAAACTGTGAAGGATTTTTATATGATTTAAAACTACCACAGGTAAGATTGGATTCAAATTCTGAGAAGAACGATGGTAAAGTTTCTATGCTAAAAATTTTTCTGAATGGAACGTTACTCGCAATCATTATTGCAGTCCCTGCTATAATCAGTACTTTCTTGTTTCATTATGTTATTAAGACAAATTTGATAATAACGATAACCGCTGGAATAATAACTCTATTTGTTGCCATGGGATTTGCGTATAAAGTCTCTAAAAAACTCGCATTGTAACACAGCGAGACAGTTTAAGGGTTGACCCAATCCAATCTGCAACTTATGACTTACGATATTTCCTAAATCTAAAATCTCCACATGGACACAGGAGAAACTATTTTCGATTATGTAGTTAGGAGTGATGTGGAATTCATTGATGTTTTTTATGATATTTTGTTTATTCTGTCATTATAAAATTCATATTGTAAGTATTATCCAATTAAAATCTTCAATCAATAAGATTATTCCTCATAATTTTTATGATGTGAATATATAAATCAGGTATGTAAAGACAATTTTTTGTCGATTGTCAAAAACAAGCCTAAAATTTCAATTTCCTTGTCAGAAAACAGAGAATGTAACACCGGATATCATGATAAAAATGGTAAGTACAAGTGTGATTCTTGCATTACTATTTACCGTTCCTGCTTTGGTAATATTCTTAGGAATTTATTGGCACACGGATAATTTAATGATGGGCATAATGATAGGTTTTACAGTTCATTTCATTACTCTTGGATTTTCTCATCCAATATCTCAATCTATATCATCATTTTTTGACAGTTAATTTTGATAAACCCTAGGTAAAATCAAGATAACCAAGATAACGGAGAAGTGACTGAGATTTTGCTTTACTATTATTGGTAATATACAATACTTACAAGGTCCTTGCAATTGAGAAATTCTATTATGGTGGCTAGTAAGAATGAGTATCCGATGAATAGATACATTTCTACTAGATAACACGACAAGATGTGCCCCGTAGCTGCTTGGTGTTTTGTATTAGGAGAAATTCATATGAACACATCAGGCAAGATTAAAATTGATGCGAAGTTATTAATCCAATGATAGAGGATGTGTAATAGCCATTGAGCAAAGTAAGTATGCCCGGTAAAATTTTCGGAACTGTAATGTCTCATGGACTAAAGGGAAGGATGTTAACAAAGAATGAGCTCCAAATGCTGACAGAGGCAAGAGACATGGATGAACTAGTAACGAGAATGAAGAATACCGTTTACATTGATGCATTAGCCAAGCTCACCAAGCCCTATACAGCGAATAAGATTGAAAATGCATTAAAAGAATACTTGGTCAATACACATGCAAAGATGGTCAACGTTTCAGGGGGAGCTAGAATACTTAGCGCATATTTTGTAAAACACATCACATGGAATTTGAAGATGATATTGAAAGGTAAAGCGCTTGGTAAATCCTATGATGAATTGTTACCCAAAATAAATTTGAGGGCAGAAGAATTAGTGGGTCGGCGTGATCTTGTAGTTAAAGCGCTGGTGTCAAAGACTTTGGATGAGACTGTTTCTTCACTATCAGGCAGCGAATTTGCCGAAGATGTTACTAAGGCGGCTGCCATATACAAGGACAAGGGAGATGTTAGAATTTTTGATGTGTATCTTGATCACGTTTTCTACCATGATTTAGGTAAGGCAATGAATACAGAATCACAGTCGCTGGAGGCAAAGAACATTGTATCTGTTGATATTGATTCATACAATGTACTAGCCGTACTTCGTGGAAAATTCTGGAATCTGCCCCCCGATGAGATAAATAATCTAATCGTAGCCACTACCTCCAAGGTAACCAAGGAGACCATACAAAAGATGATTAATACTGAAAAAATATCAGAGACGATTGGCGAGCTGTCCAACACGGTCTATAAAGACATTGTACCACAAAATCAAACAAGCGATATAGACTCGATATTACATATTGAAAAGGCTTTTGAAGAAATTGCAATAAAGAGGGCGCAATCAGCCTTTAGAACAATGTTTAGTGTTGGCATTGTTCTTGCTGCTCTAAAACTTATTATGATTGAGGTCAGAAATCTGTCAGCAATAGCATCTGGAGTGGAACAGAAGATTCCAGGAGAAACAATAGTTTCTAAACTGGTTAATGTCACATAGGATTATCTAATTCCAAAAACAAAAAAGTACCGAAATTTAATGATGCAAATAGTTATTTTATTTAGTTCGCTTGCCGGACCAAACAAGATTTGAATATAACATATCTGGAATTAGTTTTTTAAATCCGACTCCTGCCCCCCTATACCATTTTGGGAACCATTCATAAAGATGCAATCTGATTGTTTGAATGTACACAATTAATCCTTCAATAAGCATGATCCCTATATTACCGCCGATCAAAACGGCCAATCCGCCTCCACTCTCATATGATTGATTAACCGTTACCAACAAAGCTGCGTGTACCAGAAGCATAATTCCTATTCTCGTATAACTAATAACATTAGACAGAACTTCAATTATCCTTACCAGTATTACTTCTATAACAATTCCCATCAGTCCACCTCCTTCATCATGGCCAGGTTTTGCAGCATGTTCCTGCTCTTTTTTACCGCCCAGTATCATAACTCCTACTGTTGCAAATATTATTGGAGGAGTAGCCTTCGCAACCAAGTCTACCGTTACCCAATCTCCAAATAGAAATGTCAACCATGGTACTGGTTCGTTATGAATAACTCCAGTTACTCCAAACATACCGATGATATCATACCCAGATCCAATAGCTGCTAGTATCAATGCAACTACTGCAAGAAATTGAACTATTGAAGGAATATCATGTGTTAGGACAAGGAGTTTATTTTTTTCGATAAGATCATTTCTAAGTCTTAGAAACAATGCCATCAACATATGTATGATGCCTATGGCTACTGAAACCTTGAGTATTTTTATTACCTGATCAAAGGTCAATTCAGAAACATTCAGAGCACCAATAAGAGGACCCAGCGGTTCAAAGATAGGTCCCAATATTGCTATCTTATCGATATGAAACCCAAACATCTCTCCTGTCCCTAAACCTGCGATACTGGCTGCAGCACCACTAGCTGCCAATAATGTTGCCCATGTCTTTAGATTTCCAATACCTCTATATCGGAGAAACATACCCAAGCCAAAAAGTAAGAGTCCATGTCCCAAGTCCCCGAACATAAGACCATAAAAAACAGGCCATACGTAGGCAATAATCGGAGTGGGATCTACTTCCCCATAGTTAGGAAGGCCTTGCGTTTCGGTTATTACTTCAAAAGTTCTTGTATATCTATTATTGACAAGAAGAGTTGGAAGCTGATCAGGAGAATCTCTATCAAGTTTAACTGGTTCTGTAATAGAGATATATCTATCGGTAAGTGTTTTGAATTTATTCTCCATACTAACTGGAATATATCCTTGAATGACCGCAAAATTCTTTGTCCCTCCTGGTTTGCGGGTTATCTCCAAAATGTCCTTGGCAGTCTTGGATGATTCGTATAATGATAGTAATTTGGGAAGGATTGTAACTTTTAATTTTTCAATTTTCTTTGTAATTTCTGCATATTTCTTTTCAAGTTCCTTAGTTGTCTTTTGGCACATGTCGTAAGCAGAACTTGGATTTTGTGGCAGGTCTGATGGAATCTGGATAGGATGCACATTAAAACTTCTTAGCACCTTCATTATTTTTTCTGAATCTTCTTGTGAACCTATGACTGTAATAGATGATTTCTCATCATTTAGTTTGACTGGATGAACAATCAGATCACCCAAACTATTTTGAATTTCATGAAGGTCTTTGGAGTTGATAAGAAAAATTTCTGCGAAAAAAGTCTTCAGGTTACGTAGACCGGATAAATCCATTTTGAGTTTTGAAGCACCTCCTATAGCGTCTAGGGCATTACGATATTCCTCAAGATCCTTTTCGATTTTCTGTTGAGTCTTAAGTAAAGATACTGGTTCTTCCAATAGAGTTTTGCTCTTATTTTCTAACTCAACAATGAAATTTTGAATATCATCTATCTTGTAATCAGTTTTTTCCTGGGGAGCACCCTTAAATAGAGTTGCCATAACACCAGTTTCGAGCGAAATCCCCAAAGATCTAATGACATCATCAATTTCTTGGAACAACTTTTGAGCATTTAATAAGAGATCATCAAAATATGAACTACTATGTTCAGAGGGATTCTGTAATGTATGAAACCATTCCAATTCTGCCAATTTGCTTACTGCTTCATGAGTTTCAACCCTTGGCAGAATCAAAGTCGTCTTTAAGAGCTTGGCCTGTCCCATAGTATTGAGTTGTTTGATTATTAATTCTCCTTAAAATCTTTCCCTTTTAATTTGTCCAAGAATCTTACGGTCATTTGACGCGATGTTTCTACAATATGCCTTCTGGATATTCTAAATTCCCGCCCTTAACGATAGTAATAATTTCATTGAAAAAAAGTTGTATGTTATCTGGAAAGTACTAGATTCTTTAAGGAAAAAAAGAGTCAGTTGGGGGAGGAGGTATAAAGTTCCTATTGACCCAAGATAATGAACATCATTACAATACCATAAATTGCAATTGACTCTACCATACCAACGAATATGAAGACTCTTGATTGCATCTTTGGGTTATCACTGATTGCGGCTAAACCTGCAGCACCCACGAATCCTAAACCTATTCCTGATCCAGCTGCCGCAAGTCCAAAGGCCATACCAGCACCAATAAGTTTGGATGAACCTGCATCGGAGGCACCTTCTGTTTCCGCTTGTGCATTGACCGAGTTGTGATAGAAGAATAGTATGCTAGAGGTAATAGCAACGGTCAGAAGAATAATACTAGTTTTTTCTTTGTAAACACTCATCATACAGTGGTTCCAAAATTGAAGGCCATATTTAATTATAACTAACAAAGTTTAGAAATTTGGAAGATTAAAAGCAGAAGTAATAAAAGCCATAGCAGAAATTGGCAAATTCTAAATTGAAATATCCTTTTCTAAAACTTGGCGTCAAGAAATTTCTAATTCGAATTTTCTAATTCAATCAATATCATCAATAGATCTTTTATATGAGATAATAAGAAAATGTCTGCTAAAACTTAGGCATTCGACAAAGCTTTTTTCTTGCAAGAGGAGATATCGTTTTTTACATTCTCAATCATAGAATCATGTTCTGACTGTAAGTTTTGTTTTGATTTTTTAAAGTATTCTGCAATAATGTTGTTATCCATATCGCTTGCCGCCATAAATATGCACTAGTATATCTACTCTATATTCTTTTTCTTATCCAGTACCACTTTTACTTTTTTGAGTCTTACAAACTCTTCCCTTTCACGTTCCTCCAATGTTCCCTTAATGAAGGATATGGCGTGCTGATACTGTGGAATTATAACAAATTCGAGTGCATTGATTAATTTTTGTGTTTTTTCAAGCTCTTTGGCTAGACTGAATATGGCATTTTCATACTCTGCGGCCTTACATATTTGTGGAAGCATATTTTTAATCAACTTGGAAGCCTTGTCGACATATACGTTTGTTTCTGAAAATCCATAGGAAAGTTCTTGGCCCGATTCCTTGGTCTTTATCTGTAATGTAGGTATTTTGACATCAACAATTCTTCTAACATCCACGTTCACTTCCATTATACCTGGAGTTGAATCTGATATGGATTCTAATGTTGAGGTTCCCAGAGACATGTATGAATCATAAACTGCAGAGTAAATGTCAGATAGAGGAGCCCAGATATCGCCTCTTGTCTTGTTAGCTTCTTCAATCATTTCATCAATTTTTTTGAGCAGTACTTCTCTCTTATCGTCAAGGATCTTGTGTACCATTGTACTAACTTGCAACGAACGTCTTATCTTAATCAGTTCGATTTTTGTTGCAGTGACATTTTTGCCAAACGACATTTTCGATGAACTTGTTGATTACTTGCTTCCTTTATAGTACTGCTGAATGTGTTTGTCCTTAATCTTCGTGAGTTCGCCTTCTGGTAATGTTGCTAGTATATCCCATGCTCTGCTTAGTGTTTCGTCCAAATTTCTATTTTCATCTGGACTTTGTTTCAAAAAGTGAGTTTCAAAACTATCGCCAGCGTCAAGATACTTCAAATCAACTCCGGTTAAACCTGCCTTACCTACAATTTCTGCCAGTGCGCGGACTTCTTGGGCCCTTGAATATGCATCATACAACTGATTACCAACTTCCATGTGATCAGATCTCGTTTTACCTTCACCAACACCATCTTTCATCAATCTAGAAAGAGACATCATTACATTAACTGGTGGATAAATTCCCTTTCTAAATAGATCTCTTCCCAGGACTACCTGTCCTTCAGTGATATAGCCTGTCAAGTCAGGTATTGGATGTGTGATATCATCTGCAGGCATTGAAAGAATCGGCATTTGAGTAACACTGCCATTTTTTCCCTTTATTCTTCCGGCCCTTTCATAATTATTCGCCAAGTCAGTATAGAGATATCCTGGATATCCTTTTCTACCTGGAACTTCTTCTCTTGCTGCGCTAATCTCTCTAAGAGCTTCTGCATAATTGGTCATGTCAGTTAGTATCGCAAGTACATGCATACCAAGATCAAATGCAAGGTATTCAGCCACGGTGAGAGCAACTCTAGGTGTAATTATTCTTTCAATAGCAGGATCATCTGCAAGGTTTACAAACAACACACTTCGTTTCAAAGCACCTGATTCTTCTAAACTCCTCTTGAAATACTGAGCTTCGGAATACTGAACACCAATTGCTGCAAAGACCACAGCAAAGTCTTCGTTTGTACCCACCACAGTAGCCTGACGTGCAATCTGAGCTGCTAAAATGTTGTGGGACATTCCAGAGCCTGAAAAGATTGGCAGTTTTTGACCCCTAACCAGCGTCAACATCCCGTCAATTACAGATACTCCAGTTTGGATAAATGATGTAGGATATTCTCTGCTCTGAGGGTTCATTGGTTCTCCATTGACATCGAGGAACTTGTCAGCAACGGGATCTGGTAAACCATCATTTGGTCTTCCCAGACCATCAAATACGCGTCCCAACAATTCTTGTGACACCGGCATTGCCATGGTTTTTCCAAGGAACTTTACTCTAGTTCCAGTAATGGCCAATCCTGTTGTCCCTTCGAAAACCTGAACTACCGCTTTACCGCTTCCTACTTCAAGAACCTTTCCTAATCTCCTTTCACCATCGTTAGTTTCAATTTCTACGAGCTCGTCGAAAGAAGCTTTTGTAACACCATCAACTACCATAAGTGGCCCTTTTATTTCGGCTATTTTCGTATATTCGATTCCGGTTGTTTTAGACAGTGACCTTTACCTCCTTCATGTTACCTTTGAATGAATCAGACAAATTCTTTTCTATTTCATCCAATTTTGAAATCTGCTCATCTGTAACTTCAAATTTTGCTTTTAGCAATGTTGTTATTATTGGCAAAGCTCTGATATCTGCTAACGATTTTCCTTCCTTAAGAGCCTTTTGTGCTTCTTTATAGAACATTACCATAAGTCGAACCAATTTTAGTTGTTTCGCTGGACCACAATAGGTATCGACTTTATCAAAAGAGTTTTGTTGCAAGATTCCTATTTTTAGCATTCTAGCAACTTCTAAAACCAGTTTCTCCTCATCAGGAAGGGCTTCGGGTCCTAATAATCTGACGATCTCTTTTAATGTATCTTCACGTTGCAAGATATGATATGATTCTGCTCTCAATTCATACCAGTCAGGGCTTACGTTTTCTTTCCACCATTTGGAAATGTCTTCAAGGTAACCAGAATAAGACTGCATCCAATTAATTGATGGGTAGTGTCTGGAATATGCTAATCTAGTATCCAGTGCCCAAAAGGTCTTGATAAATCTAATTGTGTGTGTAGTGACCGGTTCAGTAAAATCTGCACCTGACGGAGATACTGCACCAACCAGTGTCACGGATCCAGAACGATCTGGTGAACCAAGTGCTCTTACTCGGCCTGCTCTTTCATAAAATTCTGCGAGTCTTGAAGCCAAATACGACGGGTAACCTTCTTCTGCAGGCATTTCTTCCAATCGACCTGACATTTCTCTCAAGGCCTCTGCCCATCTACTCGTAGAGTCGGCAACTAGAACTACATCATAGCCCATATCTCTATAATACTCTGCCATAGTAACACCCGTATAGATTGATGCTTCTCTAGCGGCTACAGGCATGTTACTCGTATTAGCAACGAGAACTGTTCTTTCCATTAATGGTCTTTGTGATCTTGGATCAATCAAGTGTGGAAATTCTACAAGGACTTCTGTCATTTCGTTACCTCTTTCGCCACACCCAATGTAGACAACAACCTTAGAATCTGCCCATTTGGCTATTTGATGTAATGTTACAGTTTTTCCCGTCCCGAATCCACCTGGAATAGCGCCAGTTCCACCTTTTGCAATAGGGAAATAAGTGTCAATAATTCTCTGTCCAGTAATCAGTGGAATTGTAGGATCGAATCTTTCAGAATATGGACGTGGTTTTCTAACAGGCCATTTGTGATACATCTTTAGTTCAATCTTATCACCGTTCTTGCTATTAGCGTGTCCAATGATATGTTCCAAGTCATATTCTCCTTCTTTGGCAATTTCAGTAATAGTAGCCTCGGGATAATTCGGCGGAACTAAAATTCTGTGAGTTAAAAGTGGAGTTTCTTCAACTGCTCCAAGTATAGAGCCGCCTAGAATTGTATCATCTTTTTTCACCGAAGGAGTAAACTTGTACTTTTTCTTCATATCAACAGGGCTAGTAGTAATACCTCTTCCAATAAATGCTCCAGATTTTTCGGCAATTTCATCTAAGGGTCTCTGAATGCCATCATAAATTCTTCCAATAATACCTGGACCTAGAAGAACTGAAAGTGGTTGACCAGTGCCAATTACAGCTTCTCCGGGCTTTAGACCAGATGTAGATTCATAAACTTGAATAAATGCTACATCTCCTGTTAACCTAATAACTTCCCCAATTAATTTCGAATCACCGACTTCAACTGTCTCATACATTTTTACTGATGACATTCCATCGGCTTTTACTGCAGGACCGCTAACCCAAACTATTTTCCCATTTGCTACCATCTACTTATTCTCGCCTCTAAGCAGTTGGACTATCTCTTTCCTTATTAAAGGTTTGAGACTTTCGATATTAGAATCAAGTGTATTGTCCAAGCTCATTGTTCCATCAACAGAAGCTGCCTTTATTCCGCCAATAATATCTACCACTTCATCAGATACTGTTATTTTCGATTTGCTATTGGATGATTCTTGTGATACTAATTTCTTTACCAGGTTCAAGTCAGTTTTGTTGCACTGTATTATAATTTCAGAACCTAACTTTGTAGAGCTATCTTGTATCAATCGAGTTAATAGTTTTTCATAATTTTTCTCGTTATTGCTTTTGGCAAGTTTTTCCTTTGCCTTAGTAAAAATTTCATCAATGGCTGATTCGATAATAACTAGTTCTTTGTTTCTGGCATTCAACGTGCTAGAACCTATTATTTGACGCTTTAGGTTTTCTGCCTGCTTTTTTGAAGATTCAATAATATTGTCATATTCAACCTGCAGGCTACTCTTAGAAGACTCTAAATTTTTCAGTGAATTTTGAAGTGCGGAGTCAATTTCTGAAATTAAAGCAGATTCTTTTTGCGAAAGAACTTTGTCAATTGTTCTTTCTAAAGAATTTAAACTCATTCACTGATTTTTCAGAATTACGTGATTTTAATCTTTTGATAAAGGTATGTTCAAAAAACAAGATTAGGTTAAGTGATCTGAAATTCTAACTTGGAATTTATGTATCCGAACAATAGATGTTCAAATAAATAGAATTTGGTGACTATGATCCTCGACATACTTCACAGGTAAATGCACCTTCAGAATACACTAACATGTCTGACCATTCGCCACATTCATCACAATATCCCGAAATGGCAGATGCAGGTCTCCCGATTTCTCCTCTAATCATGGCTGCCTTCTCTGATACCACATCAACTAATTCGGGAGTAACAGCAATAACATCAGAGCTCGAAATAATACCAGCTAATCTGTCTTTATAAACAACCCCTAGTCTCTTGATGTTGTTTTTACGTAATATGCGTGCCGCCTCAGTTATGCCTTCTCCGGCCTCAACAGTATGTATTGGTTGCATTACTTTTCCAGCTTCAATTGATGACGGCTCTGAATTCTTTGCAACCACCTTGGATACAACATCCCAATCAGTAACAATGCCAACTGGTTTTTCTTTATCTGTAATAATTATGCTGCCTATGTTATGTTCTTTCATTTTCATAGCAATGTCCACAACATTGTCACTTGGACCAGCTGTGATAACAGGACTATTCATTATATCCCTAACAAGGACTCGTGTCGTCATGGTTGCATCGGTATTTTCTACTAATTTTTTTGTCACAGAATCATTTAGGCAATTTGGTTTAATTGTCTTTCTAATTTAAATTTGTGCGGCGTTGTCAGATAGCTAAAAGGACCTTTATGTTGAGCTAACCGATCTTTACATCGTCTACCGATAGTCCTCTTTCTATATGCTCTATCTTTGATTGTCCTGTTGGCAACACTCTAATAAAATCATCCAGCAGAACTTTTTTTAGATAATTTGCTAAATCAGAATCAAATTCAGAAATCACTCTTACAAATTCGCTTTTGAGTTTCTTAGCCAGATTCATTGGATCAGAACCACCAGGCAATAAAGAAGCACAGACCAAACTCCGTTTCCTGATCGCATTTGATGGTCCAGAAACAATAGTAAATCTATTTTCAATTTTGACTAGCCCGATAGACAGTTTTAGGTCGATTCCTTTGCAAAAATTTCTTTTACCTTCAATGACAAAGGATCCTTTTGGAAGAAATTGACCTGTTGGAGCTCCTTTCTTTACCTGATTAGGGAATACCCAGTATGCATCTCCACTGGACAGCCCATCTTTCCAGGCTCTACTAAATGACACTGTTGCCTGAGCAGTCTCGTCAATATAGTTGGATGTCTCATTCTCCTTATTTTTTGCATTCTTAACAAGAAAAAAGGGAGATCCATGAATTTCTGCGTGAAATACTATGTCATCCTCAGTCATATGTTTACGAATCACTGCTGAATTAGAAGACGCGTCTCTACCACCAATGACTAAATGACCGTCGGTAGTAAGGAACCAACGATATCGCTCATACCATTGTCTTGATTCTAACGTACTGAATTGAACCTTCTCATGAATTTTTTGTGTCTGGCCCTGCAGTTTTTCAATTCTCGATTTTAGTTCATCACTTGCTTTATCAATATTAGTTGCACCACGCTCCATTTCTTTTGCTCTAGAAAACAACAGCGATGAGAATTTAGGAATACTCAACTCTAACTTTACTCTTTCATTAAGCAGATCAACATAGTTAATTCCATTTACCTGAACAATTTTGGAATCATTTTTTTCCAAAAGTATCTTTACAGATCTATCGTTCATATCTAGGATACCAAAAGAGGAAAGGTTCATTAGATCGTGAGCGACGCTTCTAAGACTCTTTGATTTCAAAAGAACATTCATTTTTGCTTTGTTTTGTTCTTCCAAGTCGTGTTCTAATTCCAGTATTTTCCGGTCTGTTTCTTCAGTTTTCAGGCTGCGTCCTATTGATAAAATCTCGTTACTAAGTACCTGATCTATTGCTTCCATGAATGTATCAACTCTCTTTATGTTAGATTCTTTTGACATAGAAATAGGGGAAGCATCTATCGCTACGCCCGAATCATCCATAATAACTGATGGTTCGTGATTTTTTTCATTTAATACTCTATCTGTCAATTCTTTTGTCTTTTTATAAATAATTTCAATTTCCTCAGTACTGAGATCCCTGGCAAACTTTGTATTAATTCCCGATTCCGATATTATTTCTTCGACATATTTCCTTGGCAGGGATGTTGATTTTCCCAACCACTTTAAGACTTCAGTATCTTCTGCTACAAGACTGAGGTTTTTCGTCATACTTTCTAGTGTAGTTTGTAGAACATCTTCGCCCCTATTGGGAGGGAGAGCATATTGTAATCCAGTGTTCAGAGTTCTATGTCTTACTTCAACTGGATTTAATATCCAAATTATCTTCATTGATTCATCACATAGAATGAAGTTTCCCTTTCCAAAGATTTCAACTATCAGTATCCTCACTTTATCGTCTCTACCTACAAAATGAAGAAAATAGATCCTCTCACTGCCTGGTTGAGATACGGAACTTATTTTTGCCCTTTCTATTTCTCGACTTATTATATTTACAAATTGGGTTTCTTCAACTTGTTTGTATTTCTTGTTAGTTATCCAAATCCCCTTGGTGGAAACCATTAACATGATATCAGGTTGTATTGGGTGATGCAGTTTCAAAAGAATAGAATTCTTAGTAATTGAAGACACATTGCTTACGTAAAACTCCGATGTCGTAGTTGAGATTATTTTGTTTACAAGATAATGAAGCTCTATCCCCGATAATTCCATATTATTGACTAGATGAGGATGAATATTAATTAAAAATTCAAATAATAATCGAAAAGAATTAAACCTGCAATTAATGTGAAGATAGCAATTGGATAATCTAGATAAGATATACTATATGAGAGCCTTTTTGGGGAGTGTCTGCGGTGTAATTCTTGGGATAATATTTAGCACATATCCAAAACCTGGTGTAGTGGAGGGCTCTGTCTGGATAATCATCCCGCTCGCACTATTGTTTTATATTATAACTTATGTTGTTGCAAAAAGAATTGGTTCCGGATTAAAAACTCCAGATAAGAAAAAAATTTCTACAAATGGCGTTTTTCCGTTTGTCTTTTTGCTGATAATGTTTACGATTGTTACATACACTGGTCTACGAACATGAGACTATGATCTAAAAGAATTTAATTTCAGGGTATTTTATCTAGGCATGATGATATGGAACTATACTACACCAGGCATACCTGATGAGCTATTCGAACGTTCTGAGAATGTACCAATAACCAAGGAGGACATTCGGTCAATAGTCCTAAGTAAACTGCGTCTAAGAAGAAAATATACAGTTATTGACGTTGGATGTGGAAGCGGCAGCATTACAGTAGAGATCTGTTTGCAGGTAAATTCTAAAAATGTATACGCAATCGATTCAGACAGGAATGCCATAGAATTAACAAAAAAAAATCTAGATAAATTTGGTGTTTCGGCAAATCTCCTATATTCCAAAGCTGAAGAAGTCCTACCATCACTTCCAGCAGCTGATGCAATTATTGTCGGCGGAACGAAGGGAAGGACTGAAAAAATAATAGAACTTTGTATTTCTAAATTGAAAAAGGATGGAAGACTAGTTGTAGATACCATACTTGTAGAGACTATGTATAAAGCCCTAAAGACAGTCAAAAGGCAAAAGATGCGTGATGTTCAACTTACCCATGTCACGATAGCCAAAGGAAAAAGCGTGTCAAGTGGGACGATGCTTGTCTCGAGAAATCCCATACTCATTTTGTCTGCTACAAAATAGTGATTTCAGACTTGAAATTAATCTCCCATGGATACATTGCCAATATGTCCATAAGAACTCGCGGATTTAAAGGTCCTTTTCTTTTTACTTTAAATTACACAATTTTTTACATCTCAAATCATGAAGCTCTCATGTATAGGTTGTGGACCTGGAGATCCGGATTTACTGACGGTAAAAGCTGTGGACAGAATCAAAAAAGCAGATGCCGTTTTTACCCCAACCTCTAAGGAAGGTAAGCCCAGTATAGCACTATCGATAGCAAAAAAATACATAAATGAATCAAACACTACGATTACAAACCTAATCTTTCCAATGACAAAAGATAAAGATTCACTAAAATTACAATGGAAGACCAATTCCCAGAAAATAGCAGACGCCGTTTATTCTGGAAAAAATTCTGTCTACTTAACAGTAGGTGATCCATCTCTGTACAGCACTTGGAATCATATGCACAGAGAATTGAGGGAAAATCATAGTGACATAGACGTTGAGATCATTCCTGGTATTCCATCTTTCTTTGCTTTCGCTGCTCAAGCGAAAATGAGTCTAGTGGAAGGTGATCAAACTCTTGGTATCGTTCCTGCATGCTATGATTTGAATAAGATTAGGCACACTGTAGAATCTTGTGATTCCATAATATTTCTCAAAGATGGACGATATTTTGATAACGTAATTGAAATCTTATCTGAAACAGGGTTTGGCGATGATTCAGTGATTACAATTGCCCAGGATGTATCTGTAGAAGAAGAAATTTTGGAAACAAAGAAGTTGAGAGATTTGCGAAACACAAAAAATCCAGCTGGAAAATACTTTTCTATAATGGTGGCTAGGAAAAATGAATGAATCTAACACTGTTTACTTTGTTGGCTCAGGTCCAGGTGATCCTGAGCTTATAACCTTAAAGGCAAAAAATCTATTGGAAAGTGCAGATGTCGTCGTTTATTCAGGATCGTTACTCAATCCAAAACTACTTGAATACGCCAAAAAGGATGCAACCCTTCATGATGCTGCTCTTTTGGACAGAATAAAGATTTATGAGATATTAAGAGATTCTACGAAGCAAGGAAAGCTTGCCATTCGTTTTCATGACGGAGATCCAGCATTATTTAGCACAATCAGAGAGCAAATTGATAAACTAAACTTAGATGGAATAAGCAGTAAGGTCATCCCTGGCATAACTGCAATTTTAGGAGCCGCTTCATCGCTGAATTTAGAGTTAACACTTCCCGGAATTACTCAAACGCTAATTATCACAAGAGCAGAACTTAGAACTCCGGTACCGGAAGGAGAAAAAATTTCTAACCTAGCGACACATGGGGCGACCATGGCTTTCTATCTTAGTGTTCATCTAATAAGAAACATAGTAGAAGAATTGCTTAAGGCGGGTTCCTATCAAACCACTACTCCTGCGGCCGTTGTATACAGAGCTACATGGGAGGATGAAAAAATAATAATTGGAACTCTTGGTGATATTGTAGAAAAAGTAAGAGAAGCTAAAATAACCAAAACCGCTATCATTATTGTTGGAAATGTTATCAATCCAAGCAGCTATGAGTTTTCAAAAGTATATGATAAGCAGTTTACACATGGATATAGAATAGCGGACAAATCAAAATAGTATTTTAGAAAGTAACGATACAACCTTATTTCATCTAAAATAATGTTGTTTGATTAGAAAATTTCTTCATCCTTCCGCATCCCACCTAGTCCAGATTTGACTTTTGACGCACATTCTATGCAAATATCTTCGGAAAAAGGAAAACTTTTCGAGCAGTCTTTACATACCGGTTTTCCACAACTAGGACATTCCTTGGTAGAAGTCTGCGAATTACACAGAGAACAAATATTATTTTTCATGAATATAATTAGTGCTTTGAAGGCTAAAAATATATCGCATAGTTTTAACTCTCTAATCAACTACATACCCGAGAAATACGTAATCTTAATGCAGCGTACTTTATTATTCATTCATGACAGTGGAATTCTTGAGATTTCCTTTTGACTGAGGTTTGACCAAGCCCCCATAACATTGTTTTTAGCTTCTGCCTGATTTATTCCAGTTATTTCACTGAGAATAATTTCCTTAGCATGCATTGGAGGCCAAGCCATTGCAACATATTCGCCAACATTTCCAGTTTTTTCCAATGAAGCTGGAACTAACTTAGCTTCTGCAAATCCTAATGAAGTAAGTTTAAGCTTTATGGAGTCTATCAAATCTCGTTGACCGTGTACAATTAAATGTACAGCTTTATCATAATCAATAGTCGACATTTTCTCATCAGTTTTTCGATCAGTCAGTCCTATAAAGATAATTATCTAATATTACTGTTGATCATCTACAGATGTCTTATTTTGATTTACATGTGATTATAATCCGCCCTGAAGACATTACTGAAGAAATTCTTGACTCATATCTGGAAATACTATCTTCCCTTTTGTAAAGAAGGACGAATTATTATCAGTCTTGTACTTGTATGGAAGAAATAATGTTGTTCCAGAAAAGATTTAGAGTTCTTGAAATTGTCAGCAAAACTGTTGAGACTTTGGATAAGACCATAGAAAAGTATCATGGTCCAAAATCCCTTTTTGATTCATGATGAACCTCAACTTGGTCATCGAATAATTCTATTATACATATGGTCAAGAGAGAATCTCGCCAGAGACTAGTGTAATTACTTTTGTAGAGGTTATCTCCTGTTCCAATTGCAATATTCAACTTAAATAGAGTTCTTTATGACAAGATTAATTTTAAAAACATGTGGATGACTAATGTGGTCTTGTCTTTTTTTGTCCAAGTTAAGTGTTATCAAAGTTACCAATTAAGGAAATGGTAACTCAAATGGTATTATCGAAGATATAGTATTTTTCGGTGTTAATATAGATGATACAGTGTTTTTAGGATGAATATCTTCGTCAGCCTCAACGTCTTGCTGATTAATGGTTAGGGGCAAAAAGGAAAATATCCTTATTTCATTTCTAAAACAAGAATCAAAAATGCCACAATATTTAAAGTAAGGAGCTCCAATTTCCTTTTCATTGTCCATCCAATAAGGAGA
>JAICFW010000047.1 GCA_025923455.1 Nitrososphaeraceae archaeon
AAGAGTAAACCTATATGTCTAGCGGAATAACCCTTATTCATAATGGTATCAAATGACGGTTCACCGTCTGAGTCAAAGACTGGAGGTACAGATAATCATCCTGTAGAAGTAATACTAGCTAGTTGGGTGGATAGATTTGTGGCCTGGTTAATTGATTTTATTCTAGTTTCAATAGGATTAGCTATTGTGTTTGCATTGTTATCATTACCATTTTGGTTCTCTGATTATAGTAATGGTATGTCTGCTATTCATAGAAGCTTTGGATCGTTTCACTATCTCCTATCAAGCACTACTTTCTTTGCATATTGGACTTATTTTGAACATACAAGTGGACAGTCAATTGGTAAGAGGCTATTGAAGATAAAATCCACAGACATAGCTGGCAAGGGTATGGATATCAAAAGTGCTGCGATAGAAAGCTTTGGAAAATCATTCTTGCTTCCTATCGATGTAGTCTTAGGATGGATTTTTACCAATAACAGGAGACAGAGAATATTCAACAGAATTAGTAATACCATAGTAATTAAACTAAAGCCCACCCAAGAATCAAGCGGGAATATCAGATATAGAAAGGACTAGCTCAGGACATATCTAATGATGAATAGGTTAGAATGATTCGGTGATCAGGATATGCTGTCAATTCTAAAAGTGGGATCTGACATGGAAACCAACATCTAAGCGTTAAAGTTTTCTTTTTCTGTATCAATTTTAGTATTGTTATTTGGTGCTTCTATTATGCATCTCCATTGTTACTCTATCTCAATGCTAAATTCAACATCTGATGCGGGCATCCACTTATAGTTCCCTCTTAAAGTTATTGAACGGACATTAACTGTATGAGGATAATCCAGACTCCATCCCTTGCCTTTATAGAAGGCAGTTTTCAAACTATCATATTTTTCCTGAGTCAATATTATTTTCTTTGTTCTTTGTATTTCTACGGGTGGTTCATACTTTTCCTCATACACTTGTACCTTCATATTTGATAATAAGTTAAGTATTATTATAATATTTACTATTATTATTTATAGTGAAACTTAACCTACTTAACTAATATGATACGAACCATTTGAGAATTGGATAATGCTATTCCAATTAACTCTTCCAAATCAAAATTCGATGATAATTGTTAGTATCGACGTATGAGGAGGAAGGATTCTACTAATAACCAATTATGGTTTATTAGAATATCATTACTTTTTGAAATATCGACATAATATTATGGATGAAGCAAAATTCCGAATGCGTCGAGATGAATATATGTCAAGTCCTTGACCGTCTATACGAGCCCTAAAATTAGTCCTGTTACTGGATTCCAACACATATTACGAATAAGATAGAATTAAAGTTTTCCACAACAATCCGCAAATTCGACTTCGTTGTGGGTGTGAATCAAATTTGAGACAAATTTTAATCCCAACATTAGAGAGAAAGGAAGATTCCATACAATAGAACCCATTTGAAGTGCGGTCGTATTTTATAATTTATTAATCTTCACATTGTTAATGTTATTCACCTCACCATTGGTATTGATTAGACTAGACATTCGAATATATATTTGCCAAAAAACCAATATTATGAGTATTAATTGGAACTGGACTATTTGGCACAACATTTGGTTGAACTTAAGAACGAATATCTTAGTGAAATACATTCGCATAATCATATTAGGGAATTTATCCCAGTCGCAAATCACCAAAACTTATTTGACAAAGGGCTATTAAAAAAACTGCATACTTTCTTTAAGTATAACAAAGTATATTACAAACAACAATGCCTAACACTTTCTAATATCCCGTGCGTATCTTATGAAGGGGATGTAAATCAATTTTGGGCGAGTTCCAAAAAATATGAAACGATTTATCAATCATTTCTTCCAACATGGGGCTCTCAGCACTTGTAATGATTCTAGTTGCAAAGGATTTGGGATTTGAAAATATCCTAGATATCGGATCAGGTGATGGAAGATTGATATTTTGTGGTAGTATACTTGGTCTTAATTCTGTAGGAATAGAGATTGATAAAGATCTATGCGACCTCCAAAATAAAATATCTAATTCCAGTAACGTAGAATATAAAGTCATTAATGGCGATTCGAATTCAATAGACTACTCGCAATTCCAACTAGAAAATACCATTATATTCATTTCTG
Source organism: Nitrososphaeraceae archaeon (assembly GCA_025923455.1). Taxonomy (GTDB): domain Archaea; phylum Thermoproteota; class Nitrososphaeria; order Nitrososphaerales; family Nitrososphaeraceae; genus TA-21. The sequence continues at coordinate 2,153 of JAICFW010000047.1, forward strand.
CATTACCTGACTCCGGTGAAATATTATCTTACGGCATGCTAAATCACTTGAAAAAATATAAAGCGAAATTGCACAACGTAGGTATTACGCTAATGGGAAGTCAAGCCCACAGAGGATATTCAGGAGAACAATCTAAGTGGGGGTGGGGAAAATTCATAGATGACTCTGGACTGAAAATATTGAAGTGTATATGCCTTCCCAGTTCTTGGACACTTGACGAAAAAAAGAAACACCATATTTGTTTACGCTTTTTAAGTGCTGAATATTATAACATAACTACGTTGTGATAATTTCAGTTCAGTAACGTCCTCTATTGAAAAAATAAATCCAGTGCAGCAAGGGAATATGGGAACCTGGATAATGAAATATTTGAAATTTGGATGGTCATAAAAGTCTAATAGAAAAACCCTCTCCCATCACTGTGAATCATAAATCTATATTATTCGTACACTGAAGAATGAGCTTGTTTATAGTTGTTCGGCACCTATCCTATTTTTCTGTCGAATTTTTGAGTTTCTCATATCTATGGACCGCGCCCTAGGTATCCCCTTTTCTGTACTCGGTGTGGTCTTATTTGCAGTATCAGCATTTTCCTCTCTCTTAATATTTGTAGAACCAGTGTTCGAAAAAGTATAATTTGCAGCAGACTCGTGTATTATTTTTATTTGTTTTTTGTTTTTTACCAATTTTATTAATCCTTAATTTAGAATATCGGGACAATTACTTTAGTTTTATGTTTGATTTCAGATCGTTCACATTTAATACCAAAAAACATAGACATCATCATATGGGTTAGCGTTATATTTTCATTGTTTTCCTAATTTTGTATTTCCAGGTAGTAAAATATGCGTCTCGACAACTGTAATGACAATTTGTTTAGATACCTCTATTCCAAACATTGTTTCAGTCATGCCCTCGACATTTTCTTGCTGATTCATATGCAGAACGATAGTTATTCATTGTACTCCTTAACATTTTTGGGATACTAGAATCCGGATTAAGAACTAATTTTGTGAGGGCCCCATGAAATAACTATTCAAATCTAAAGGCAGGCCTTGCGCCAAGTTTAGAAGTGCATCTCAATCTCCTATAGGAACAGGTTTAATCAATATGGATATTTTGTCATTATTGCTAAACAGTTATTTATGATTAGGCCATATATTAGAAGTGCTGCAAACCTTCCAAATGATGAAGTGGATTACTATAGCCGGTTTAAGCATATTGTTAAGCGCAATTTTCATAATTATTGGCATTTATGGCTGAGTTACTATCCCCATTAATATGAGAATTTTATTGTGATAAGTGTTGTAACTTTAGAAAAGAAGGTAGAAGCAAGAAAAACCTGAATAGATTAAGCTGAAAGAAAGATGGAACAGGAAAAAGATGAATCTATCTTTTAAATTTATTATATGTAACAAACGTTAGATTATTGTGAAAGATTTCGTAGGTAATGTTGGAACTTGCTATATGTGCGGTAAAGTCAAAAAAATTGCAATTCAACATCAGAGTGATAAAACTGAAAACTCGGAAAGTCCATCACATTTCCGCTTAATATGCGAAGATTGCGCTGGACTCAATGATTGAGTGGCTACAGAATAAGGCAAAATGATAAGTATCTATTCTGTCATAGATTATATTTTGGTAGTGATTCATAGGACTAGGGCAAAAGAGGAGTCTTGGAGATTGTGCGCGCTGTCATCATTTACAGTACTCGACTGTACCAACACCGATCTCTTTTTACCAAGTCCGTATTTGTCTATACTACGAACTTGAAAGATATCAGTATTTTCGACGATTGTTACTGAAAATTAAAACCTACCTGGGATTAGGACAATGGATAAAAACATCTTCCTCCCAAACAGGCTTTTAAAAGAACGAATACTATTTTGGTAAAAAGGAAAATAAATGATTAACTGATCTGATGGGAGGAATGAATAGTTCCACCAGTGTTGATAGAAGAGTTCCTCCCATCAGTGTTTGAAAGTAATGATAATATTACAAAAATAGTATAAAAAATCTACTTTTCTGCGATCGATCTTTGTATCACATCTACGCCTATAGTTTTCAAAAACAATTGACATTAGAATCCCGATGAATCAATAGAGGTCTGCAAGAACTGGAAACAATACAAGATACTATTAAACAATAGAACTGATGGGAAAATGCTGAACACCATAAACCCCATCAACCCTATGAATTCAATTATTTGTGTAGAACTATATTTATACGAATTTGTGAACAAATTACTAGAACTAACAACGAGAGTATCGTTAGTATTTTTTCAGTAATCAACGCTTTTGAATAATTTTCTATTCATAAATTCTTTTTTACCTTAGTAGAGATGAGTCTATTTCTTTTTTACCACCTGTTCTTACCCAATCCACTTATACATTGTTTAGCTTCAGTTCACGACAACGAATGTTTACCACAAAAAACATGTTGATGTTTGTAGTACTGTCTGCAGGACTAATAACAGTACTAACAGGAACAGCAGTTTCACAAACACAACCAGTATTTGCAGACGATGATGAAGATGAGTGTAATGAAAACCGCGACAACAATTGTAACGAAGAAACCCAGAAGGTTCACCAAGAAATCAAGTGTAAGGTAGATGGTAAGATTGAAAATGGCGACAAAAGCGACGAAAATTCTATGTCACTTAGTAGCACTGGCACATTAAATTGCGTGAATTTCGCTCAAAATCCCGAAGGGGAAGCAATTGTAGATTTTGATGAATTTCCGCCAGATCCATTTGCTTTAGTTCCATAAGTCAGTATCTGCAGCAACAGTAACTCCCAATACTTTTTTCTTTAATTTAATAAACAAATTAATTTACTCTATATTATAACCTTTCAGTGTCGGGAAATAAAAAACTAACTCTGACAGGAGGGAAATGTTATAAACTAAGTTGTTTACACGATCGGAGTGATAGAAAAAACCCTCTTATCAGTAAATATAATTTCGCAAAAATATTATAAAATTTTTCGAGATGCCATCAAAGATAAGTGCAGAACCGTCTGGTTTCAATTTCCAGGAGTCTGGAGGCGTGATGACACTACTCATTTTTATCTTGACGAAGGTTCTCTTGTCTAAGTCGTTACTGTTACCGTGTTACTTTCTAACTTTGTGATCGTTTAAAGGTATTATCAAATTGTATTTTCCAGAACATAGTAGAATCCAACCATCCTTCGCGATAAGCCTTACTTTTTACCATTCGTTTTTGTTTCTATGTGAATTTCATAGATTAGATTCTCCAAATAATCGGATGTCTTTTCAGTTATGATTTTCTTGGTCATAAAAATAGTATACATCAGAATATATAATCAGATTTGGTATGGTCTACAGACCTCGGTGCCCACGACACTATCGTCTGGAAGAATTCGAATCGTAACTTCTTATGGAACCAATTTTTAGATTAAAATTGTTTTGCAAATAATAACATTATAGCATCGGCTGGTGAATATCGGAATATGTCTGGAAAGATGACGCCTGAAGAAGTACTTAATTCGGTGACAGAAGGTATCAATGCCGGAGATCTAGATTCCTTAATGACATTATACGAACCTCTCACATGTTTTGCCTCTCAACCAGGACAGCTTACTAAAAGTCAGGATGGTATACATAAATGTCTGGGCAATTTCATAAACATGAAAGGCAAATTGGGGCTGAGGGTAAAGAGGGTATTTAGGGCAAACGAACTTGCTCTTGTAACCACTGAATGGTCATTCAGTGGAACTGAATCTGATGGCAAGCAGGTTCATATGTGGAAAATATGGCAATTTGCTGATCACTATATGAAAAGCTAAAATACATCAATTTGAAATAAAAATTCGAGTCATACTCAGCAAAAAATATGAGTGAGTGTATAATGAATTGGCCTAATGCAGGAATTTATTGGAATTTTGTTGTGTTAGTCATTCTAGTCGTCCTTAGTATTTTTTCCCCAATCCTACAACATTCAATATTTGCTAATCACGGCAAGGAGATTGATCTCGAGTTTAGTGACGCTCAGTTTTTAATATTACCAGAGAAAAACATACATCAAGTTAAGTTCACTGCTACCTATTCTGTTCTTGACCCGGAAACAATTGGTAAGCAAATTAATGGAATGATGCAAATATCTACAAATAACGGAACTCTTGTTAAAACAACTTCAATTCCAAATGGGTTCAAGGCAGACAAAACCGGATTTCAGCAATTCGTTACTAGTTTGCCACCTTCTTCAACTAAATCAATTACTGCAACTGTGTTGTTAACAGATTTAAACAAGACCTCTGCACTGTCAAACTCTATAAATAGAGATTTGATCCTAAATAAAACATAATAATATCATACTTCACCCTCTTTTTCCTGTTTCCAATTGCCTCTCCTATTACAATTACGACATATCTTTCGGGCCATATAGCGTTCTATGGTCTCACCATATTCTGGATTGATAAGGTCTCTATTGCCGCATGAACATATCATATGTTTGCTCAACGTAATAATAAAGAGCCTTATGATTATTAAAATTATAATCATTCGACCATTTATTTAATCAATCACGTTCAATGACTTTAGACGAACCTATAATCTTGGATTTTATGATTTAACGGTGACAATGCTCATCGGATCTGCAATGACATAGAAGGGTTATAATTTCTCCTTTCTTAGAACATTCGCGCAGCTTCTCCATTTTACCAATTGCTTCGCTCTCTTTCATCTGTGGAAGGAATTTGGACAAATATTTTTTCCAATCCACTTCGATCTTTTTGCTTTCCAACCATTTTTTCAGAGTATCCTCTTCTGGAGATAATTCCTTATACCATTCATGAAAATGACTTTCTTATACCTCTGGGCCATTTCTAGCAATTAAAATTCTAATGCCGTCGGAAGTTTCTTTTGGCGGGTAGATGTACTTAGTTATAATCATTCTCTTACTTTGTCATCAGAATAACAATTCCGATAGTCAAAGTTGCAGTCATCAAAATTAATGAAAGCACAGTCCCATTTAGAGGTCGTGTGCATAACTCATTTACCTATTTCGTTTTTGAGCCTTTTTAAAATAAATATTACTTATGGAACACTCTTAGTGGACTATGAGAATATGGGTATGAAAGACTAATGTAGGACGGCCGCTTCATTTGAAACGGTTTCGAATGTGTCGGTACTTTCAAGGTCTTACTTATTAGACAAGTGCGACTTGGAAAGGTAAGGACCGTAACTCATTTCTTCATCTAGTTTTTTGATTACTATCATGTATTGTAGAATATAAAATGTGAATAGGCTTGCCATTCTTACTGATATTAACGGTGAAGTATTAAATATTGTAGACTTACTAAAAGATCAATGCGCGGCAAAGGAAAATGCAGTGTTTGTGGAAATTATACTGATATAGTTGCCAAAGTTACCAGTCATCCGAATATCCTCTATTGTAAGGAGTGTCGCGATGAGGAAATTGAGCGACTTGGGAGAAACTTTGACTTGATAAAGTTTGTCTGTATCAGATGTGGATCCACTAATGTCAAAAAGGACGAACTGCGAACTGGAATTAATGAAGACGTGATCAATCCCAATGATTCGTCTACTGATAACATAATCGCTGTATATGCAGTCGCACGTTTATCCTGTATTGATTGTAAAAATATTTTCCATGTAAATGTTTTAGACAATGGCCCTAGGCTCAAATAGTATCCTTAAAATTGGTTCCGCTTAACTATACAACTGTATTTAATGTATAAACCTCATAAGTGTAGACTAATTTCCTGAAACTTATGTTTACGACAATTTAAGAGGGAGTAAAATATTTATGAAAGTTGCAAGCAAAACTTTTATCTTACTACTTCTGGCAATCTCTATTCCTCCCGGGATTTGTGTGCTTTGCCAATCTTGACCGTCAATATTCCTTAGGCTAATTCTAAATAGGCTCAAAGACTTATATCTAAACGCAGAAACAGGAAATAGAGAAAGTCAAAAAAAGTCTAGATCCTTTCAATCGTCTTCATGACGATATCCCATGGAGTAACAATGGATTTGTTTAATAGTAAACAGGGAGTATTTATATCCATCAACAATTCAGCCGCTTTGCTTACGGCAGTATTATTACTCACACTTTTTGCAGGTAACTTGTCGAGGAGATCAATTTCAATTCCCTGTATTCCCAAAGTATTAGTATTGATG
>JAICFW010000048.1 GCA_025923455.1 Nitrososphaeraceae archaeon
TATTTCGAAAGGGTTGATCCTTTCGTAGATGAATCTTCCAATGCTTTGCGAAATATATTCAGAGGATCGATTACAAGGATGTTAAAAGGAAAAACCAAACAGTACAATATTGATGATCTTACAATTTACGCTACCACTGACTTGACCATTTCTGATGATGTGATAGTTAATCTTGTACCAGTTTCAAAATTACCGGATTATCCCCATCCGAATGATCTTCTTTATGCTAATGCATGCCTGTTTATTTTCGAAATCCAAAGCGGTTTCATCGTTTACTTTACTCCCGATGGCAAATTTGTTGAATTTAGTGTTTCCGAAAGTAAGAGAATGTTCGAACAAGTCGTAAGGAGAGCTCGAATATTACATCTCTTGCTTAAAGAAAAAAAGACACCAGTTGTAGAGCCAAGTGAATTGTGTTTTTCGTGCAAGTACTATCAAAGATGCTTTGGGCAACAAAAGGAATCAGAACATTTGCTAGACATATTGGGAATTGGAAAGAAAAAATAGGGTCAAGTTACTTGTTTTTCTTCTCTTGATTTTTGAACAAATTTATTAATCCTTTTTGTTCTAGCCCCAAACAAGATTCCAGTGAATATTACAAAAGCGCCTGTTGCAATTCCATACATGATGATTAAATCTGACATACCGTCATAGTTTTATGACATTAACATTTAATTTTTTCTAAAGAACTCACGGAGTTGATGGACGTGTGTAGTTTATGTTGAAGGTTTGTTCGCCGCCGGTAGATTGAAAGCTACCTGTTTGCTTGAAAAAATAACTCCCATTAACCAGAAATTCTGAGAGTTTACCATTTCCTGCAAATTGTGACAGATTTAGATTGTTGTTATTTTCGAGTATCCTCTTATCCTTTAGAATAAGTGTGCCGTTTCCAATAACTGGAAATATGCTGTCTTGAGAGTCAACAAAGCCTTCGGGTCGGTCGCCAATATCTCCAGAAACAATTCTTGTAGAATTGGAGTATACATTGTATGAAATCGATTCAAGCATAATTGTGCCCTTGTTTGGGTTGAAGACATTAAAGATGATTGAAAAGTTTCCGGTATTACCATCAACAATTTTTGCCGTGATATCTTTGATTGATAACTCAGGTGGAATTGCATCCTTGATTGCATCCTGATTAAATATACTGGCTTCTGCGAAGTTCATGTTGAATATTCCCAATCTTGAAGTCTCACTGGTTAGAAAATTGGAACTTGAAACTGCAAAACAAATAACTAATGCTATGACTGCAACTATGACTCCAGTTGCAACAATTTTTTTCACCATTATCCTCAAGACATCTATAATCAAAAGATTATTTTAGTCTATTTGTTATCTGTAGATCAAACCCCCTGTATTCTTCCTATCCAATTAGCTTTGTGGACTAAGATTATATTTACGACTTAACAAACCCAGTTCATGTTTATCGGGGCCAGAAGAGCAGTCCTTATTGGTGCTATTGGTGCGATTGTCGCCTTTATTGTATTATTCCCAGCTATTCCTGATCTGCTTAGGGGAGGTAGCGAATTGCGGGATGTAATGGTGATTGTTAAAAATATTGAACTGGAAAACACAAGTAACCCCAACAACACTATTCCCTTGAGAGTAACCTTTGAAATACTCAACAAGGATGTAAAAGCATTGTCAACCTCTAAAATAGAGTATTCAGTAAGTGCAAATAATACTAATTTAGGTAATGGATTACTTTCATATGAAGACATTCCTCCAAACGGAAGGCCACAGTTGTATCCAAATTCTCCTACTACCCTTAAGTCGACATTTCTTCTTGGACGAACGAGTTCTAATTCAGAATTCTTTGACAAAATAAATAACTCCAACTTCATAACAAATTTCACCGAATGGAACGTTAACGGAACTGCTCAGATAGACTCTGCGTTCACAATATATCCAATTGAATTTAGCAGCAATCTAAGATAACAAGATCATGGAATTTATTTTTCATTTTTCATGTTGCCTTTTTCAAATCCAGCGACAATCCATTCCTCCAACCAGACACACTTTGCCGGGCTGTAAGGACTAGCTTCATCTTCAGAAGAGCAGGAATGTTGGTAAGCACAGCTAAAGCATGGGGCCCCTTCGACACATTCAATTTGTATGGGCTTTCTGTTGTACTCGGCAATTGCGGATTTCTTTACTATTAGTTTGTATGTCCATCTACCCTTATGCAATATCTTTTCGCGCGAAATAAGTGATTGTTTCTCAAGATTTCCTGCCAACCTAGAGCCATCCCTGCTATCGAGTGAAAATTCTTTACAGATTTCAGTTTGGAATACTCCATCTTCTCCACTTTTCAATATTGCCTGAAAAACCTGTTCAAATAATTCATGCTTATTTTTATACATACTTCTCGGAAGATTAACAATTTGAGACAAAAGATAGATTTGTATCAAGCTAATAATATAAAAATCTTGGCATTATCTATTCAATATGTAAACAATATTGAGGTAAACTGACATTCTACCCTTGTAATTAGAAATTTCTAAATCCGTATTCTGTAGTTAGTCTTGCCCAAAAGTCAGAAACGTTTCGTAAATTGAAAACGATCTAGATATTGTCACTAACAATCATGTTTTACCTAAAAATTAGCTGAAGATAGATCCGATATTTTTATAAAACACTGCGGTCACCGGGATTTGAATTCCCGCTCTAATTAACTAGAGTCCCGGGTTGCGGGCTTTCTTCTCCATCAATTGGAGTGGAAGGCCAGTGTCCTAACCAAACTAGACGATGACCGCATATCTCTTATGCGATGATAATCTGGATATTAAATCTTATGAAGATTGTCATCTCTTATTTTCTGGAAAGATATAATTCAACAGCATATCCACCATCTTGTTTTTTCCTTTTTCCTTAATATTTGTCATCCTTTTACTCAGCTTTTCCTTTTTTGCATCCTCTTCGATATCCTCATTTGGTCTTTTGTCAAATGCGCCCTCAAATTGAATCCTGTAACCTTTGTAGCCTTCAATGACCTTGTCAAAAATGTCTTTTTGCTGATACGAGGAAACAAAATAAATCACCGGAGGATTAGGCCTTTTCTTTATTTCACTCATCAATACAGAAAATAGATGACCAATGTTGTTGTAAGAATTTACTACGACTATCTTTGACTCTTCAACACCATTTTTTAATAGTAGGTTTTTTATGATACTTCCTTCGTCATTTCCTGCCGCTACGTTAATTATAGTATCAGACTTGTCAGGCTTGGATTTCATGATTCGCTCATATATTCTAGTACAAACTGCTATTCTTTCCATAATGTGCTGCGGCAACTGTTTATTTGATTCTAACTTGATAAAATTACAGTATAGAACAATTACGTTTCCAGAGACGAATCTATTTTCTGACATGATGATTTAGAACAATACTAGGAAATAAATTTTTTACCAACTTGATTTCTTTGGAGAGTTTAACTGTCTTTCCAATTCATCCAATCTTTGTATCGCATCCTGGTCTTGCCTGATTACAGAATAGGAGGCATCATTTCTTATTTTATTCATCAGTTCTGCTACCTCTTCCGCGGTTACTCCATGCTTTATGTCATATTCTATCTGTTTAGAACAACCTGAGATAGTACTATATTTTTTAAAGTTTCGTTTTTCAAATGATGATGCATCTGGAGCAATCCCTTTCATGTAACGTAAAATAACTTTCTCGACATGTTCTAGATGCCACTCTCTCATCGCAAAATTGTTGGGTTTCACGGCAAGTACTCAGTGATATGTGAGCAATGGATATTTATTCTATTATACAAAATTGTATAGCCCAAAAAAAATTTTCCTTCGACAGCAACAAGATCCTAGCAACGTTCTACAAATAATCTGAAAGTTTAATTTTGTCCTGTTCTGGTATTTTTGCAATTTCAAACCTTTCTTTTGATTTCAAAAGAGTGGCAGTTGCATCTATCCCTATTTTTGTAGTTATAAGATTTTTCTGATCGCTTGAGGGATCCAAACTGGATCCCTTTGAATTTGTTATGATCACCAAGTCTCTATCAGCCTGGCATCTTGTTGAGATAGCGTATTCAACATCAGTAGGATTAGTAGGGTCTATGTCTTCATCAACTACTATTGCGATTTTTAATGAGGGATGCCCTGCGAAGGCGGCAATGATTGCATTTTTCGGTTCTCCTTCCAATTTTTTGCTTATTTGAATAACCGCAACAAGCCAGTTACTTCCTCCCTCAGTCAAGTGAACTGCTCTAGTGCTAGATACAACATCTTTGACACTACGAAATAGTTTAGACTCTATTGGCAGCCCCATCAACAATCTGTGCTCACCATACCCTGGCAATATGTCATGATAAATGGGATCAGCTGTTAAGTAAATTTTGTCCAGTTCAAAAACAGGTTGCTTTCGTTTAATGTCATACGTTCTTAACATTTCAACCATTTGTTCTTCGGCTGTTTCATCTGCGAGTATCCTTCCTTCCAAAAGAATCTCAGAGTATTTTGGAATATGGAGACCAGTACCTGGCGATCTTATCAAGGACAGTCGATTATCTAGAAGTGAATTCGCCAACTTTAGCTCATTTTCTCCGTAGGGTGCTTGATAAGCTGCTGCAACAGATACAGCAGGATGAGCTCCTACAATAATCGAAACAGGTAAATCTTCACCATGTTCCTTTGCACTAGTAAAACACTTGTGAAGATGCCTTCCTTCCACCATTCTTATTGCCATCTTTTTTTTGTCCAATCGCAGCAAGCGATGAGTTGATAAATTCTGATATCTAGTTTCGTTATCTTTGGCAAAAACCAAAGAAGACGTTATGAAAGCACCTGAATCTTTTTCAAAATGTGTAATAATTGGCAAGTCATACAGATTCCTTGAATTCTTTTTCCAATTGTTGCCCTTGTCGATATTAGCTATTTCAGATTTATTCCTTATAGCGTCATTAATCCTCTCTTGTATCATATTTTCATTCTTTGCATTTATTGAAAGTGCTATTCTGTATCTCGTGCCCAAAACATTAGCCGCCACTTTTATATTGCTGCCTTTTACAGTTTCAAAAATTACAGTCTTACCCTTATCCAGCTTGCTTACAATTCCTGCAAGTTCAAACTCGGGATTAACAGATTTTTTTATCCTTACTAACTGATCTGCTCCTTCTAATGCCTTTAAGAAATCAGAAAAACCATTAATCTTGCTGAATTCGAACTTGAACTTCATTTCTAATCACTAGTTTTTACTTCCAATAATTTTAATACTTCATTCATTATTTCTTGCATTTCAGGTAATGACATTGGATTCTTGTTGTTGAAGTTAGTTATTACTATTCCATTTATCATTAAAGATATTTTTTCTGATAGAGTCTTCGTGAATACCGGATCTTTTATGTTTGGTATTACTCTGGCGCTCTGAGTTCTATTGTTAGACGCCACAGAAACATGCACACCTCCTATCTTACACAAATCTTCAGAAAGGGAAACAAAGCAACCGTTATGAAATTCAATAAATTTAAGCAAAAAAACTCTATTTGATTTCAAGGTGATTCTCTTTTCAATGTAATTCCCTTCATGGGGTTCGCCCAAGTTAACTGTCCATATCTTGGTACAATATGATATGTAAATCATTTGATTCTACTGCAAGAGTCTAATTTGGAGCTTATCTGGGATTGAATTTGAAAACAAGTTTTTGGAAGTTTCTTGTAATCTGTCTGTATAATTTTAGATCATATTAATTGTAAGTCACCCTAAAAAACACGACCAGTTCGCAATGCGATAGATTTTGCAGATCCGACATCTCTATTACCACGTCGATTAGGGAGAATATTTCTTGAAGTGCCAAATTCATTAACAATTTCTATTCTTACAGATGTATTTAGGTTCCTTATCTCCTGGGCTATATGGTTGCATTTGATCCAATCTCCATTTCCAATTTTCAGTATCTTTTTACTAGATTTTATGCAAGAGAGCGTGTTCACAATAAATTTGACTGCATCTTTCATTGAGATTTGAACTGCGCTGTATAATTCAGCGTGTAGATATATAACATAGATTCCTATCCTGTTTCCAGGATCAACTCCAACAACCAAAATGTCTTCAAGATAGTTACCACTCAAGTTCTTCAATATCATTGCTTTAAAAAGCGGTGGAAACATATCTAGCTGAAAATCAAAGATTAAATCCTCTCTTCTGAAGAAGGGCGCTTCATTTTTTGTGGTAATGATTATTTTTGCATTTGTTCTGGAAGCCTCTTCTGGTGAAAGAGAAGAGAACCTAATGTTCATAGATTTTAAAGTGGATACGATTTTATAGTACGGTCGACCTTCGACAGTTGCTACCACTATTTGATTTGAATCCAGCTCTGCCGCTAAGGGCTTTCCATTCAACTATTCTGATTTATAATTATTATTAAATGTTTGAGGACTTCAAAATAATATCTGTGTCTAGGTAGTATCGCTTTTGTTCAAAACAGAATCCACTACCAATTTAACAGACTTGTCAAACGATAGTTTTGTATTTTCCCTTAGTTTTGTAAGGTTAGTTTCTGCCTCTTCCAAGATTTTTTGTGATTTTTCTTCTGCTTCTTGCTTTGCACTGGAAATAATCTTCTCTGATTCTGTTTTTGCAACTTCGATTACCTTCTCTCTAAGTTGGGCTATTTCATTGTCTGAGGTAGATATTATTCTTTTTTTCATATCTTGAACCTTTACTGATAGACTTTCAATGTCATTTTCAAGTTCAGATAGTGCGGAAATAACTTTTTCTACAGAGGACATTATTCAATACCAGAAAATCCTGCAACCATATATTAACTCTGCATTATCGGGTAACTTTGCAAGCTAATTTAGTATTTCAAGTCGTAAGATTCAAGATTGCTTGCGCAATATCTCCCTTGGTATCAGTCAAGGCCATTATTGCTTTCTCTCTAGAACTCGAAGCCTGCTGCATCACAAGGATAATATCTTCTTCTTTAAAAGTTGGGACCTCTCTTTCTTTCTCCTCTATATCTCCTGCAATAATTTGGAAAATTGTGTTATCTTTGCCCTTCATCTCAATTACCTGCGGCTTTATCAAATAGATTTCTTTGGCATCAGTCTTTATAACCACTTCTTCAATATTCTCCATTTCCTGCATATTAAGGCCCATCTTATCGAGCATCCTTCGCATTTCGCGATTTCCGCGCATCATAGTTTAGGTTGCTCCACTCTACTTTTTATTCCTTCTCTAACTTTTACTGCGACATCTCCTATTCTGCCACGTAATTGGGATTGACTTACAACTGATTTACCTACGGCCAGTACATATTCGTTCTTATCTATAACTACAACTTCTGATCCGATATTGATGTTTGAACCAAACCATTCAACATGCTTGCAAAATAGTGACCTACCCTCACTTACAAACGGAAGCGCATCATGAATTGGTATAATACAATTCTGTTTAAATTTTCTGTTGTTAAGTAATATTGAAGCACCTAAAATAGTGAGTGCTATTCCACCATCTGATCTTAATGTACCGATAAGCTCATTATTTATCGCAAAATTCTTGATTCTTCCAGTCTTTCTGGAGTAATCAAATGAAATTTCTTTTGGTATGACCGAAGAAACACCTTTACCAAAAAGTGCATCTATTTGATAGCCAATTTTTTCCTCGGAATTCAAAACCATTATTGATTTAATTAGTCTCCATTTAAATTATATCTGGCACTGATGGTGATTTGCTGGTTTAAACTAATGTAGTGGCATATTACATAGAACCTGAGTTAACAAAAGTCGTTCAATTATCATATTCTTGAAACTACTTAATGGCTCGGATCTTCAATTAGAAAAAAATAAACAAGATGTCGACTTAACATTGCTACATACATGGCTTCTTGCGAAATTTGCGGAACTCAGATACTAGATCATGGAGAAAAGGTCTATGTCGAAGGAAACCTCATAACAGTGTGTAGGACATGTTCGAAAAGAGGTAAGCCGTTAAAGAACCAACAAGAAATTCAACGAAAACCTGCAATGCGACAAAAAAAAATTGAAAAGCTTGACAAGATCACTTTTGACGATTCTGCAATTTTGATCAATGATTTTTCAGAGGTGATTCGAAATTCTAGGGTGGCTAATGGACTTACACATGAACAGCTAGGACTTCTCATAAAGGAGAGGGTTTCATTATTGCGAAAGATTGAAAGCGGGACACTTAAACCTGATGAAGGATTAACCAGAAAGTTGGAACGATTTTTTCGAATTAATCTCTACACTGAGGTAGGGTCTAATGATGGCGAATAAATCTGCGGTTCTAATTACCTACCCGATAAAACACGTTGCCAGCGAGGCTAAATCATTGGCAGAGTCAGCAGGTTATTCTATATCGCACACTGTTACCCAGAAACATTTAACAAGGTCAAAATTTGGAATTGGAAAAGGAAAGGCAGATGAAGTCAGAGAACTAGTTAAATCATTGAAGATTGAATTTGTAATATTTGATGAAATATTAAAGCCAACACAGCAATATAATTTGGCAAAATTATGCAAGATTGATATAATAGACAGGGAGAAATTAATTTTGGAAATTTTTAGGTTAAGATCCAACACTGAAGAATCCAAGACTCAAATAAAACTTGCTGAACTCCATTATGAAGCAGTGAGGATAAAAGAGAAAGTAAGGTTGGCGAAGCGAGGGGAACAACCAGGTTTTTTTGGATTAGGAAAATACGACGCCGATGTTCATGTACTTGACATTAAAAGAAGGATATCAATACTCAGGAAAAAGGTCTTAAAAGAAGAAAAGAGAAAGCTTGTCCAAAGAACCGGTAGGACAAGATCCGGTTTTCCAACAGTATCCCTCATAGGATATACATCAGTCGGAAAAACAACCCTGTTTAATTTCTTAACTGGAGAATCAAAATTAGTCGGAATTGAATTGTTTACTACCCTATCGACATCCAGTAGAGTTGTGAATGTAGATGGAAATAAGATGATGTTTTCTGATACAGTCGGATTTATTAGCAAGCTGCCAGCATATATGATAGATGCCTTCAGGTCAACCCTGCAGGAACTGGTTTTCTCAAATGTTATTTTACTTATCTTAGACATAAGTCAGAGTTATGAAATATTAAGGAAACAACTTTCAAGTAGTTTCACCGTAATGATTCACTTGGGGGTATCAGTTGCAAAAATCATTTATGTATTTAATAAGGTAGATCTCGTAAGACCTGATGAGGCAATGGAAAAGTATCAGCAGCTGGGGATATTAAATGAAGGCAGCAAGAATTATGTTATGATATCCTCTAAGACTGGAATGAATGTTGATGTTCTTCTCGATGTCGTCAAATCTAGAGTTTTTGTAAATATGATGAAGGTAGACGGAAACTAATGTCGATTGCCGTACTCAGGTTGGGACACAGGTTAGTGAGAGATGATCGCACAACCACCCATGTTGCTTTAGTTTCTAGGGCTTTTGGATGCAAGAAGATTTTCATGACCGATGTGGATGAATCCATTTTAGAAACTATTAAGGGAGTTTGCGACGATTGGGGTGGCTCTAATGAGTTTGATGTTGAAATTGTACAGGATTGGAGATCCCTGCTAAAAAGTTGGAAAAAGAATAATGGAATTGTAGTTCATTTAACAATGTATGGAATCAATATCCAGCATTTCTCACATGATTATCCGCACGGAAAAAATATACTGGTAGTAATCGGTGCCAGTAAAGTTCCAAAAGATGTTTATTTTATTGCCGATATGAATATCGCTGTAGGTAATCAACCTCATTCGGAGATCGCTGCATTGGCAATATTCTTAGACAGGTATTATCAAGGCAAGGAATTGATCCATTCATATGAGGACGCAAGAATGAAAATTGTTCCATCTTCACGCGGGAAGAGGGTTAAAATTAGAAAACTAAAAAAGTCAAATTGAATTCGTTGTTAATGACCCTTCAGTTGCTTAAATGAAGGATAGATGAATAATCGCGCGGGGGTTGCCAAGCTTGGTCAAAGGCGTGAGATCAATTCTGACATGACGCTCAGATGAACTGATCCAGCTGGGAAACCTCATCCCGTAGGGGTTCGTGGGTTCAAATCCCACCCCCCGCATAAACCTATTATCGGATAAACCAGAATGCAGAGCACATGTTTATTTATTCATCTGGACTTCATCATGTAAATTAGTCTAGTATCACATTATTTCTAAAATGAACCTCAAACATTACTACAAATTGTATTGACTAATTATTACATTTTTCAATTTCAACTTGTCGTATTTTCTTTTATTCTATTCGTAACAGTTACTTTGAATTATCTTGCATTGACTAAATTTTGTATTTTACCTTAGAGACAGAGATATATTTGCCCACTTTCAATCTGCTAGTAGCGGGGTGGGGAAGCCAGTTATAGTAGGCTAAGTTATCCCGGCGGGCTCATAACCCGCAGAGCGGTTTCCATTAGAGTGTAACTTGATGGCCGTAGGTTCAAATCAACCCCCCGCTACGTCTTTTAGTAATGATTTCAAATGATAGTCTTTTATGTAATGCTTAAAATCTTCTAAACCATTCAGAGTGAAGCGCTTTGATAATATTTGGAACATGCGGATAATTTTTTTCCATACCAAATCTATGCAATGGTTTTGTTAAATGACGATGTGCTTTCGTATAAGGCAAATACATTCCCAATTGTATGTATCGTGGATTGGTAACTGATATTTTAGAATCCCTTTTATCGCCACAAATCTTACATTGAAATCCCTTATTTTTTCCTTCAGATTTCATTCTTT
Source organism: Nitrososphaeraceae archaeon (assembly GCA_025923455.1). Lineage (GTDB taxonomy): Archaea > Thermoproteota > Nitrososphaeria > Nitrososphaerales > Nitrososphaeraceae > TA-21. The sequence goes on from JAICFW010000048.1 coordinate 10,733, forward strand.
TACCGCACTTATCGCATAGTGGATTAATATTTACTATTTCCTTGGCGATTTTTAGAATTGAGAGGTACTCTACGTTTAGGATATTGGTACTATGGGGGGTATTCATACTAACTCCTATTCCGATATCTATGTTATCCCCTTCTAATAGCTTAGAAGCAATATTGCCCAAGCCGGTAGGTTCATAGACTGCCACTGGATACTTCTTGTTACTAAAATCCGATACTTCAAACATGACATGTCCACCTCGAATTATTACTGGTCTTTTTGTTACTACACATCTAATATATCCAGCTCTATGTGTGCTAATTTCACTTTGGGATAATTCATTTTGAAGATGCATATTAGTACCTTGATTAGTCCTGAATACCATATATCCTTCAAGTCTTTCCATTGGCATCACGTTATGAAGCGATCTAATAACAGTTTGGGGATCCTCTCCTCTAATGCCACAGAAGACCGGATCTGGGCCATGGGGAGCAATTAATACCCTATCATGAATTCTATCAAAGCAATTGAATGTGAGCGGAAACGTGTTAATGTCTACTTTGGATACCTTTGTTTTGTCTAACTTTCGAGGGGATCCAAGAAATTCATCTTTCCTATATGCAATAGCTTCATACGTGTGATCGCCTTCAAGTAAAGATCCGATTGACGCCATTGCACCAATAATCCCCAATCCTTGTTCATATTTGAAAATTTGAATCGATAACTGTGCGGCTAACTTTTCAGCTTCTTCCATCTTTACCACATCATTCATAGCTCTGCGACTAAATTGCCTCAGTGGAAAAGGAACTAACTCTCCCTCAAATATTGCAAGACCTGGATTAGCGCCATTAAGCAGGTCTGATTCTGACCTGAGCATTTTCAATAGAAACTCAATTATTTGTGCTGAATGATTAGTTTTGATCCTTAGACATACGGCACCATTTCCACGTGTTTTCCATGGAATATTCGGATTTAGTCGTACCAGAAGTGGATAATCAATAAACGTAATCCCTGTTTCATTCTTTAACTTCGAAACAATCTTGAACGCCAAATTAGTTGTACATCTTCCGGCAATAGAGTCTGTATCATCAAATCCTATATGGATAACTTTTGAGTCTTCTGTCCCCTTGTGTGGCATATTTACGAGAACTTACAAATTCTAGGAAGCGATATTAAACTTATTACGTTAAGTTAAATAACCAGCTGTTTGGATTTGAGATGGAAACTTCAGATATTTGAAAATCAATTTAGACACCACAAATGGTGAAATAAGATTATCAAAAACAAATAAAAAACTTGACGTTCCAGTTTGTCTTGTATCTCTTGGTAATTGATTCATGAAAATTATTGTTTTTTCTGCTAGTTTATTTGTAGGGATTGCGGTTTGTTTACTGCAGACTCATCCGCAAATTTTTTCCCCAATCACTACTACTATATTTGCGTCTACTCAAATTCCATTAGAATTAGATAATTTTGGTATTCGGGAGATTTATCCAACAAAAGAGAATGGTAGAGAATGGTATTTGAATATGGAAAATCCAAAGGAAGACGAACATTTTTCAATCACGTTTGATCCAAATATCACAAGACAGGAAGACGGTTCTTGGAGAATTTCAACTCCAGTGGTTAGGATGAATGTAAATACATTGGAAGGGGAAACAAATTGGAAGAATGTTGAAATGACAGGATATGCAAAGATTGCCGGAGTGATAGCAAACAGTAGTAACAAAGTTATAGAAAACGATCTGACCTGGTATGCTCGAGGGGGAAAGCACAACCAAGAAATTCCATGTGAAGCGACAGCCTATATGGGAGGACTCTACGATAACGGGAAAGTGGGATGGAAAAAAGAATTATGGTTTGTAGGGGGGTATACGGATGAAAGACAATCAGAAAAGGTTACTAATTCATTGGTTGACAGATGGGTTGGATGGAAAGTGGTAATTTATAATATTAATGATAACTCCGAAGTGAAATTAGAATCATACATTGACAACACCAATACCAATTATTGGATCAAAGTTACAGACCTCGTGGATGATGGGGGATGGTACGCAAAAATGCCAGATTCTCATTTTTTTGATGCTGAATGCTCTAAAGATAAGGATTTTATAATCACTAATTCCGGATCAACTGCTACATTCAGGTCCGACAATCTGATTTGGGATTTTAAAAATTTGAGTATTAGAGAAATTGAACCAGCGGATTCTTCTTATCAATGACCTTTTATGCATAAAAAGAGAGTAAAAATCTTCGTCTGGGATTTCGACCGCGTAGGATTTAATGAAATAAGGATACAATAGAACTTGATTCATTAATGAATGATTGATTCCGTTATAATGGTTTGAGCACTATTTTTTCGATAATAGATCTATAAGCTTATCTATTTCACTTTTTATCTTGTGTTTGGCAAAAATCCCGAGCATTGCTCCAATTTTTCCATATTTCAGATCTGCATCTATCTTTATTTCTGTCCTCGCATCCGATTTTGAATCCAACTCAATTATCAAAATCGTTCCCTTAGTATCACCCTCTACAACTTCACTTTTAAGCATTCTGTCTGATTCCAAAGAGTGTTGCACTTTCTGTTTAATTTCTTTTCCTGATATTGAAACGATCTCTTCTGTTGTTATGTGATTATCTGATCGTTCGATAACCTTAAATGATTTATACTTGTCTGGGAACAGGGTTGGGAGTTTATCAATTTCTTTGATAACAGAAAAAATCTCTCCACGTGGTAAATCCACAGTTTTAGATGATACTACTCTAACCATGGACTTTTAAAGATCTACTGATTTTTAAACAATATGTTTCTATATATGCGTCAAGAAATACTTCAAGGTCGACAAAAATTTCATATGAAAAATTTTGAAAATGAATTTGAAGTCCATTCTAACATAGATAGAGTATGGGAGTTCTATACGGATCTAAAACATCTTGAAATAATTAGTCCGGCAGATATAAAATTGACTTTAATAGAATTTACAGATAGAATATTGAAGAAGGGAACAGTTGCGTGTTTTGATGGAAAAATAATAATTGGTGCCAGGTGGTGCTCCAAAATAACTTTCTTTGAGAAGTATGAATATGTGGATGAAATGATTCAGGATGGAAACAAAAAGACACCATTTCGACTATGGTCTCACAGGCATGTATTTGAATTAATTGACGATAACAAAACAAGAGTGATCGACAAGATCAAGTTTGAGTTGCCCTTTGGGTTCGTTGGTAAACTGCTAGAATTTTACATAGAAACTAAACTTCGAAAGATCTTTGAACATAGAGTACAGGCCACAAAGAAATTTCTAGAAGGTCCTGATTCATCGTTGCTCTGAGTGTCGTTTTTTAACTAAAAAAAATGAAATACTCAATGCCAGTAACGAGAGTAGTAACATAGTACCAAAAATAAGATCATATGCAGCGGCGGAGGGAAAATATTGATGTTGGTTCTCAGACAGGTTAATAGGCAACAAATGTGTCTGCATGAATAAACCTGCAATTGTTGGACCAATTGAACTACCTATGATCCGCAGAAGGTTACTGATCCCAAGTGAGATACCTATCTGTTCGAATGAACTTCGTACCATGACAATATTAGTACTACTGACATTTGTTAAGGATAATCCAATAGAAATAATTACCAAATAAATAGACACATAAACCTCATTGAATCTTCCAAGCAAAAGGAGGGAAAACCCCAGCAACATGGCAAAAGTGCCTATTACTAATGGAGTTGTCTGTCCAATTTTTGTTATCATGAAGCCTGCTAGAGGACCTAAGATTAAGAGAACTAGTGCGAACGGCAATTGCACCAATGACATTTGCAAAGCGTTGTTATTAAAACCCACAGGATTCGGACTCTGAGCCAAAATAGGCAATGTCTGAAAAATGGTAAACATGGACATACCTACAATCAGCAAAATTATATTTGAAGCCAAAATCCTCTTATCAAGAAAAAGTCTAGATGAGATAAGCGGGAACCTTGTCTTTCTTTCAAATAATAAAAAAGCAATAAAGCTAGAAATGAAAACTGTCAAGCAGAATAAAGATGTTAGGGGAATATTAATGAAATTTAATTGTGTCTCATTAGTATCCAGACTGTCAGTTTTAAGTAAGGTTATGAATAACAGAAAGGTAATAATGCTCAATCCTAACAGTATGGAGCCTCTGAAATCAAATTTTTCATCCGACTCATTGTCCCTAATTTTCGAATCTAGGATAACTCTCTTTTCCGTTGGAATATACCTCATGATTATTATAATTAAACAAATGGCAATTGGAATAATTGAAATAAATGTTACTCTCCAATCATAATACTGCACAATGCTTCCGCCTATTGCTAGTCCAAGGACTGAACCTCCTGCAAACATAGAGCTGATGACACCTTGACTTATGGCAAGTTTTTCTCTTGGAAAATGTTCTCTAACAAGTCCAAAAGTAACAGGGAATACTGAAATTCCAATCCCCTGTAAAATTCTAGATATTAGTAACATGAAAAAATTCGAAGATAAAGGAGATATAACTAGACCAATAGTGTAAATTGAAATAAGAATTATCATGATCTTTTTCTTTCCATAGATATCAGACAACTTTCCACTGACCGGTGTCATTACTGCACCCGCAACAAGATATGCACTTAGTATCCAGGATGAAGTATTATATGATAAATTGAATTCATCAATTAACTGGGGTAGCGCAGGAAGCAGCATTGTTTCTGTATACATGGATATGGTAGCAATAGAACTTAAAATTGCAAGAGTCATCCATATAGAATGATGATTACTTTTATTGTTAAACAAGGGTATCTTATTTGATTATTATGAATTCTCACCATCAATATAATTGATTTTGCAAATCGTTTGTGCACTTGAAGCATGAATTAATTCATCTTCTTTCATAATGTCGGAAATCAAGTTATGTCTAAAATTTCATGAACTGGTAATGAGAGACATTGTGAACCTTTAGTCTATATTTTAATACTAAGATAGTTTAAAGAGAGTCCATCCAGAGCTCAATGTCATCCATTAATGAAATAAAGACAAGATTAAAGAAAAACTGGTATGAGTTTGTAAACGCTAACAGTAAGAGATTTACAAACAAAGTAATCGATGGATCTTCGCCACCATCATTATTTGTAGGTGAATATGGTTATCCGCATGTTAGAGTTGGACCAATGGTTCCTCCCTATCATGGTGATACTTCAATATTGGATAATCCTGAACTATGGTTGGGAAAATCTCTGGAGGAGATTGTAAACTATAGAATCAATCTTTTGAAAGGAACAATGATTCATAATGTGAGCAAGATTTCGGACAGATATATTGAATCATTACAAGATATGGCGTTGTCTAAAAGGGCGGTCGACAGCACTATGACATTTGAAAAGACGCCGTCACAATATCTAAATGAAATGGTCTTGAGTAAAAGCGATCTTGAAGAAATACCAACTGTATTCTCAGCACCAGTTAGTGATTTTAAGATTTATTCATCAACAGCAGATGAAAAAATCGAGAAGAAATACTACGACGGTGATTTATTAGCGTCAGATGCCGTCGTTGAACTATATGATAATAATGTCGACATAACTCGCATTGCGAAGGTTCTAAGTATAGGAATGCTTGGAAGAAAAAAAAATCGAAAACTGGTACCCACTAAATGGAGCATCACAGCGGCAGACGACATAGTTTCTATGAATTTATTGAAAAAAATAAATGACAATAGTATTTTGGATTGCTATCTTGTATTTGACTTTAATCATCTGGGGAATTACTATTCAATAATTTTCATACCTGATGATGTATGGAATTTTGAAATGATTGAATCTTGGATCGATACTAATGGAAGAGTACATATAGGATCAGATTATGAATCAGGAAAAAATATTGATCATTATCCTTCAATCGCTGGAGCATATTTTGCAGCAAGATTGGCAGCTGCAGAATATCTATTTAAGAAAAGGAAGAAATCCTCTGTCTTGATTTTAAGGGAAATCCACCCCGAGTATTTCATGTCTCTTGGAGTCTGGCAAATTAGAGAAGGTATAAGAGAGAGTCTCAAATGGAAAGGAAAGAAATTTGAAACATTTGATTCTGCTCTAAAATATGGCGTATCCAAGACCTCGCTATCAATCAATGAGTGGATTAAAAATAGTTCAATTATGAGGAACAAGAACCAGAAAAGGATATCTGATTATCTCAATTAGGAAATCCAGAAAATATCTATGTATCAGCATTTTGCAGGCTGAGTTTTAATCAAGATGTATACTTTTATTCACAATTAATGAAAAATACATCTTGTTCGTCGCTAAAATTGAATAGCGTAAAATGATAGATAATAGAATCTTGTCTTTGACTGTTTTAGTGAGCATCTTATTTTTAGCATCATTTTTTGGAATCACAAGAGCGGAGACCGTGATGTGCAGTAACGATGATCCTGATAAATCTTGCAAGGGATCAAAGAGCACTGATGTTTTAGTAGGAAATAAGAATTCTAATAGAATGAACGGTCTAGAAGGATCTGACTACATGCTCGGGCTATTTGGTAATGATTACATAATTGGTTATAATGGTAGTGATACACTCGTGGGCGGTGCAGGTAACGATGTTTTACATGGGGGGGCAGATAAGGACACTCTGATGGGAAGTACTGGAAATGATAATATTACAGGTGGTTATGGTGCAGACGAAGTGATAGGTGGTGAAGGCAACGATACCGTATTAGGAGGTAATGGTCCTGATATCATCATCGCAGGACAGGGTGAAGACTTTATTGTGGGAGGTCCTGGTGAAGATGAAATAAGTGCAGGAGCAGATGATGATAAAATTTATACTGCAAATAGGAACACTACTGAATCAGATAATTCTAAGGATATTGTTTACTGCGGCGAGGGAAATGATGAAGTATGGATAAATACTAGTATCGATGAGGACGAAGTGAGTAAAGATTGCGAAATATTGCACGAAGGATGATTCCAAACCCCCACAGTTCAAAGCATATACTAAAACGGTCTAAAATCTACCGTGCCGCGAATATCTAGAATATCTGTTTGTTGTGCGATAGCCAAAGCCTTTTCATTCTCACTTTCATCATAACATCTGCGATAAAATGGACAGGTTGGACATTTGTTTGATTTCAAGGGCTCCGTCAATCGTGGAAGGACAGTCACATCATTATTTTCAAGTGCATTTACAAGTATGTTCTTTCTCAATACCATTTCATTTTTCAATATCTCTCTTGTGATATCATCTTTAGGTAGGTTTACAGACCAGCTCTCTATTCCCGGTGTTTTAGCACTATTGGGTCTAAAGTAATATTCTCCAGTTTCATCCTTCTTTATCAATTTCAATTCTCTTATATTATATCTAATAGAAATAATACCTTTTTCAATACCAGTCATGATTAAATAATAGAGTAATTGTCTCAAGTAGGAACGAAAGGTATAATCATTTATATCGAGTCGCTTGCCGGCTACTGTATCTTTGAGCTCAATTATTATCGTTTTATTATCCGTATTATCCATTATGTCAGGATGAGCGACTATCCCATCCATTTCTAACTCCGCTTGAGCCACGCCAATTTTTGCAAGCTTGGTGATGGCAAACTCACTTGCTTCACCCCTAACAAAATGATGTATTGATTCATCAGTGATAAGAGCTTCATCAGGATAAACTCGGGAATAATACTGCTTTCTGATACAGGAGCTAGGTAATATATCTGATACATGGATGGGCGCTGGTCCAGTTCTTTCCTTCTTCCTCTCATCATATATTACTCTAAAATTATTTCTTAGCAAATCTGTGAATTCTGAATCAGGCCGGATCAATATTGGCATAAGTTACTGGAGATTATTGACATGACACGTCTTAATAGTTGTTTTATTTAATCTGATAATCTGGCGAAAAATTTTAAAAATATTTTATATATTCCATATTTGGATTAGAAGTTACGGAACAAAAAGTTAAGGTATTGGGTATTGGAAGTAGTATGAGGAAAAATTCGTTTAGCACCAAAGCTCTACGAAGTGTTCTAGAAATTATTTCCATGAAGTATAAAGCCGAAGTTAGATTATTGAACCTCTTCGAAACCGAATTGCCAATGTATAGGCCCAGTACTGGATTTGAAAATAAAAATGTAGAAAAGATTACATCTGACGTAAATTGGGCCAATGTATTTCTTTTAGCTTCACCCGATTATCATGGATCAATGTCAGGGGCAATGAAAAACTTTCTTGATTTTTTCTGGAAGGAATTTTCCGGAAAGACCTTTGGCTATATTGTCTCTTCCCATGAGAAAGGTCTAACTGTGATGGATCAGATGAGAACTGCAGTAAGACAGTGCTATGCTTGGAGTTTGCCATATGGAATTTCGATAAACGAGCGAGAAGACTTGGACCAGGTTGGCCAGATTGTTAACAAGCGATTGCAATCAAGAATGGAGATGCTTGCTAGAGATCTGGTTGTTTACGGAGGGATAATTTATTCGCAATTCACGAATGATAAAGATTCATCAGAACCCAATACGTTTGCTCATTACTATCTATAGAACAATATGGATATTGAAATTTTTCATGAATGCATGATAAAATAAAAAAGACTAGGCTATTCGGTTAACTTTGTTTAGGAACTTCTATTATAAGCTCAAACCTGGCAGGCTTGAAAGACAATAAAATGCTAGGCCTGAATAGATCTTTCTCTTTACAAGAAAAAGATGTTTTGTCAACCTTTTTGAATATGCCGTTTTGGATTTGGGATGATTGTGAAGATTTTTTATTTACGGAATTATGTTCTGATTCTAATGCAATAAAAAAATAAGGATTATTACGATCCTTGTAGAGGAACAATAAGTATCAAAACATACCAATTTAGAAAGAAGTGAAATCAAATTAATATCACAATAGATTGGATACATTAATTTAAATACCATTTTCTGATAAATGAAAACATTGCTGATTTCGGGCCATAAATCAGATATAGGATTGGTACGACAGAATAATGAAGATGCTCTATACATAAATGATAGATTGGGCATATATGTCTTAGCTGATGGGATGGGCGGACACGAAGGTGGTGAGATCGCAAGTAACATTGCAGTTAAAACAGTAGCAAAACTCCTGTCTAGGTTCGTTATTGAACTCCAGAATAAGAACGTTGGACAAATAGTCCATAATGCTCTGCAAAAAGCCAATGAGGAGATTATTTTATTTAGAAAAAATCAAATTAATCTAATGAGTATGGCAACAACTGTAGTCATTTCAATTTTCCTTAACGACGTTGTTAATTGCATACATTTAGGCGACAGCAGGGCATATTTGTACAATAAAGATAACAATCTGATTCAACTAACCACTGATGACTCATTGGTAGCGGAGATGGTAAAGCAGGGAATGATGAGAAAAGATGAGCTTCAAAATCACAGTCTACGAAATATTGTTACACACTATCTCGGAACTATCAACTTGACACTTCCTGAAATTCAACAATTTAGAGTTGAAACAAATGATTGCATTATGCTCTGTTCGGACGGTCTTACAAATATGTTAAATGATAAAGAAATACAGTCAATATTAAGGGAAAATATTTCAATCGGTCCGCAAGATGTATGTGATTTACTTGTTGACAAAGCAAATGCGAAAGGCGGTCGAGATAATATCTCTGTTATTGTAGTTCAAAGCAAATAGGAATTTCGCGGCCAGAAATATTCCCTGCTTCATAATACTTTCAAAAATTCCATTTTTCAATAATCTGTAGTACCTAAGAGAGCTGACATAATCCCGAACGAATCATTATCAGCCTTCAGGAGATGATAGTAGCGTAAAAATATTTCCATCCAGGTCCTTGATAAGGGACATTGTGCCACCCCATTCCTGTTTTTCTGGTTTTGTAATATTAACTCCCTTTGATTCAAGTTCTTCGTAAGTTGATTGGATATCTGATGTATAGAACCAAACTCCCGTGTTACTTCCAATACTTTTCTTAGCGACTTCTAATTCTTTAGGGGACATCTGTTGTAAATTCGGTTCCATTATACTTAAAGTCGATTCTGAGTCTTTGGGTGCAACCTCTATCCATTTTCCGCCAAAGAAAGGAACATTCATTCTAATATCAAAACCAATCTTTTCTGTATAAAATTTCACTGCTTGTGCTTGGTCTGATACCATTATAACTACACCACCTATTGTGTTAATCATTGTAAACATTATTCTGGACAAGAATTATTATAAAGTTGCTGCCTAAACCTGAAAATCATTAAATCATATCTCATGCTCACTATGACAAAGTAGCCATTTATGATAAATCTAGGTGTTGATTTGAAGATTAACTACTAAAATTGCAGACCATTGTACAATAAGAGTTTGTTTTTAAAAAATTATTAATTACCTTGTATGAGGGTATAGTATTGAGTTAATATTGAGAATGATAAGAATTTTAAGGGCTGAACAAAATGACAATGTTTCCAACGAGGATGAAGATATAGAAGATGATTTTGAAGAAGATATAGAAGATGATCTTGAAGATATAGAAGATGATCTTGAAGAAGACATAAAAAGTGAATAACAATACATCATTCAATTTCGACATCGATGATGACTAATTTATTTCACATTATATTCAGTCTATTTGGATATTCAGAATACATTTTCTGGTCTAATGGGGTAAGTTGAGAATAATTATGGAACTTCCAGATCCCAAAACCCAAGCAATGATAGTAAAGCTCATACTAAATAAGAGAACAGAGAAATCACTTGAACTTCTTTCTAGTTTTTATAGCATTCAAGCTCCAGAAGTCGTTGTTGGTACCATTAAAGGTAAAAGAAAGACAGTTCATGCTGTATACGTGGGGAATCAAAGGCGTATCTATGCGACAAATTCTGATATATTTTCCAACCCTTTTGTCATTCTTCACGAGTTCTATCACCATTTACGATTCAGGGGAATGGAACATAGAGGTTCGGAAAAAAGCGCGGATAAATTTGCATTACATTTCATAAATTCATATAGATCCCAAAATGCAATAGACTCTCAGTCGCAGGCAAACAGAATGAGAAAAAATTAGTATTTTATACTAGAGTCAGAATTGAAGAAAAGTCAGATCAGTCAAGTGTTCCAGATGTTTCTTTGAGACAGAATCACTTATTTTCTTTAATTCATTTTTCGCCTTGGATGTATATGAAATGTACAATTGTTCCATCCTATCTATGAATTCAACTGATTGTTCATTGTTCCTAACCAAAATGTTAAACAATCTGTCTTCATTATTCCAGTCCATAATGTCATCATGTATCTGGTATGCTATCCCGATCAAATGTCCGAAACTTCCCATTGCACAAATTTCTTCCTCTTTCCCTCCTCCCAATAGGGAGCCAATTTTTGATGCCGCCTCAAACAACGACGCAGTCTTGTGTTCAATGACCTTAATGTAGTCATCGTCTTTTAGGGAAGGATCTTTGGTGAGTTTTATTTCCATCATTTCGCCCTCACTCATCTTCGTTGCTGCCATTGACAATTCTGCTGATACCCTCGCATTGTTAATTTTGGTACAGATATTCAAAATTATGCCAAGAACAAAATCAGCTGTAAGAATACTACTGTTGTATCCATATTTAACATGGAATGATGGCTTTCCTCTTCGGGTATCTTCCTTATCTATTATATCATCATGAATTACAGATTCTGTGTGGAGTAATTCAATCGCACATGATGCTAGAAACATGTCTTCTGTTATGTCTGAAGTTATTTTCTTGTTGGTCATTATTGTCTCTGCCGACAAAACCAGTATTAGCGGTCTAATACGTTTCCCGCCATCTGACGCATATCTCAAGGGTGTGTAAAATTCAGACCAAGAGTAAAGATCTAATTCTCTTGCAAGATATTTGTCAATTCTTGACAAATAAGAACTGAATTGCTCCAAAAGTGGATTTGCCTCAATATTTCTTCTATTCAAGAAAGGAATCTAGCCTAGACTAGTGTTCATTCATTGATATTTAATCCTTTTACAGAATTTCCGTCGAGTGAAGCTCTTCTGTCATTTCAAATTAAAAGATCTCAGGATTTTTCACAATGCAAGTTATTCTAAGATAATTAATAATGCTCCGGCCGGGATTTGAACCCGGGATCTGCGACTTGAAAGGCCACAATGCTTGACCGGATTGTGCAATCGTTTTGCTATGGTACGATTACTACACCACCGGAGCCACTAGGATGAAGAATAAATCACAATATAATACTTTACGGCCAATAGATTCGTAATTTTTTTGTCTAAGTTTCTGTTATCCATTTGTTTGAAAGCATTGAGCTTAATTGAGACTGTACAAGATTAATTGAGAAAAATTATATCGCACAAGGTTTTATTATAGGTGAGTGATGATCGTAACTGATGAACAAACTGATTTACAAGTTAGATCAAGAAGTCGACAAAAGGAGTCTTTTGAAGCATCCCTTCTATAAGATGTGGTCAAACGGTGAATTAAACATTGATCATTTACAAGGATATTCAATGGAATATTTTCAATTAGTGAAAGTGGTTCCAGAATTAGTTAACAATATTGTGTTGAAAATGGGCGAATCCAAACTAAGGAGTATAGTAGAAGAGAGCCAAAAAGATGAAGAAAGTCATATTGAGCCATGGATAAGATTTGCCACTTCTTTAGGAGTAAAAAAGAAAGATTTATTGAATCATGTTTGTGATGAAAATACGAATAAAGCCATATCTTCACTAGTGGAATTAACTAGAAATTCATTGGATGAGGCTGTATGTGCGATGTACGCATATGAGCTGGACTTGCCAAATATAAGCAAAACAAAGATCGAAGGATTGAATAAGTTTTACAATTTATCAAGTTCCGATTCAACAAACTATTTTGAAATTCATCAGGAAGCAGATATTAGACATGCAGCTATATGGAGGGATATGATCAGAGCGATTCCCGATCACAAATATCAGGCTTGTATTGAATCAGCCGTAAAATCTCTTGATGCACAAAATTTGCTATTGGATGCAGTCTATGAAAAATATGCAAAATCATTCAACTAGCCCAATATTTACTTCATATTTGAAGATTCCGGGGCAATTTTAGATACTTTACCATATTCAAAACCTTTATACATATTTCAATATCGAAAAAGTTTGTCGGGCCCATAGCTCAGCCTGGTTAGAGCGACCGGCTCATAACCGGTCGGCCGGGGGTTCAA
>JAICFW010000049.1 GCA_025923455.1 Nitrososphaeraceae archaeon
GGTCAAAAATAGAAATCAATGCATAATGTTTTTATGCACACACGAAATCTATTTTTATGGAAGGATACTGTGTAAAGTGTAAACAAAAAAGAGTTATGAATGACGAAAAGAAGATAACAATGAAAAATGGAAAACCTGCAACCCAAGGAATATGTTCAACTTGCGGTACAAAGATGTTCAGGATAGGAAAGTAAACAAATCTGAGATTTATCAATCCCTAGTAATAGTGTTTTCCATCTAATTTTTTAAATTATTCCTACTATGTGAAATTTCGAAGAGGATTCTTTTTACCAGTAACATTAGTATTAGTTGGCTGTTCCGAATCATTTTCCAAGTCTATTTCATTGTCTTTTTCTGTTGAACTTGTTTTCAATTGTGAAATTGATTCAGATTTTCTGGATTCAAAACTGTCAAGTTTTTCAAGTGCCTGACTGATTTCAGATTCCAAATTATGTATTTTTTCTGCTTCTACCCGTAGTGACTTGTCTAGGTTACCTCCAGTAAATGAATTATTTACTAATTCTTGATCTGAAGTGTTAGGACGTAACTGTCTTGGTTGTCGACTAGGCATTTTGATATCGCTTTTCGAAAGCTCCGTCAGTCTTGTGTCTATGACTTTTATCTTGTCTTCGATAATAGAAACAAGGTTGTTCTTTATCGAACTTAAATCATAAAGATCTACGATGGACTTCGTCTGATCAATTTCTTCTTCACATTTTCTCAAATCTTCAGCATACTTTATTGCCAATCTGTCAAACTCCAATTGACTCAATTTTCCTTCTCTAAAGAATTCGTGTGTTTTTCTCACTGAACTTGTAATAATTGATCTTTCAACTTCTAAAGAGTTTAATTCGTTTTTCATCATCTCAACGTCTGAGCTAGTCTTATTGGTGTCAAAGTTGCCATCCCTCCTGCTGCTCTTTTTCTTTCGTTGCAATTTCACAATTCCATGTTTTCTGATTTGACGGAAAGCTAATGAGGAAATTGCACCTAAACCTATTGAAAAGGATGCAATAAGCAAGTCCAATTTAAGGTAATAAATTACAACATACTGTTAAGTCTTGTCCTTAGAATATCTAAGTTACTCTACGTTTTATCCAATCGTACTTTCGTGTTTTTGGGTCCGGATAGCCGCATTTCCCACATCGCTTGTCTCTTTTGTGAAAAGAGTTATGACCACATCTTCTACATCTGATATGAGTACTCTTCCGCGTAAACTTACCCATTGATGTTGTTCCTTTTGTCATTCTAATCTCTCTCCAAACTACTCAATTACATTATTAGACTGGTGGTGGAGATATCATAACAACATTATCTCCCCTTACTACGATGGTTCCAATTTCGTTTGATTTTCCTTCGTCAAGTAATTCCACTGAGTTGTCTAGTAACAAATTCATATGTTGATCAAAACCATGCAAATTTCCACGAATCACTTTACTTCCCTTAAGTTTTATCAGGACTATTTTGCCCAAACTTTCATCGAGTACCTTTACAGCCATATCAACGGACATCTATTTCATTACCTATGGTATTCCTTAATGAAGGTCTATATTAAAGTTAATAATAAATCAACATACCGTAGTTGATACAATTTTCGACATTAACTAAATATACACATTTACAGCATTCAAAAAAATCTTAGATCCATAGCTCTACATGGTGAGCAGTTTATCTAGTTCTATAATTGTTCTTTCAAGGTTCTTCATTGTGACGGATATTATTTTTCTACCCTCTTTTATTGTGGCGTTTCTGGGATCGCCCAATATACCATTTTTTGTAATCTTAAATGATGCCGTATTACTGAGAAACGATGAATACGTAGAATGTAGCATTTTCTTATTCAAATATCCGCTTTTGGCCTTCTGCATTTGAACCAATTTTGGTGCAATGGCTAACATTAGTGAAGTTTCAACAAAACCACCGTGATCAAAATCTCTTTCAATTAATTGCCAGTAATTGATTCCGAATACTTTCATTTTTGGATTAATTCTTACTACTTTCTGGGGAACATATTGTACAGCTCCCAGGTTACCCCGATGACCATTTAGTATTATTATTTGATTAAAACCATTTTCACCTAACGAAATGCATACCTGACTTAAGAGTTCTGAGAGTAAATCATTGCTAATAGAAATATTGAAAAATGGTTTGTGTTCAAATGATACTCCAGAAGGAATACCAGAAAGGGAATAAGAGGGTATTTTTTTTGTGAGTTGATTTGCAAAATACTCAGCTATTATTGTGTCCGTACTTACAGGAAGATGTGGTCCGTGCTGTTCAATTGATCCTAAAGGAATTATGATTTTCTTGTTTCCTCTCTTTATCTCATAATTACTGAGATGATACAAGGACATTAATATAACAAATATTCTACTGAGTTATT
Source organism: Nitrososphaeraceae archaeon (assembly GCA_025923455.1). Taxonomy (GTDB): domain Archaea; phylum Thermoproteota; class Nitrososphaeria; order Nitrososphaerales; family Nitrososphaeraceae; genus TA-21. Next base: position 2,384 of record JAICFW010000049.1, read on the forward strand.
AAACTAATGAAATAATCCTCAAATTAACAAAGTAATCGCGATTCAGAGTTTACGGTCCTATTTATTGTCTTTTATCACTACTCTTCCCCAGTTCACTTCTATGCGGTCCTCTAGAAACAGCGTTACTGCTTCAAGCAATGTTACTGCTTCAAGTTTCTGTCCCCTTCTTCTTATGGACTTTACACTATCTTCCGGTCTCACTCTAAATGACTCTTGACATATTATTGGGCCTTGATCCAAGTCTTCTGTTACAAAATGGGCAGTACATCCAACTATCTTGGCCCCTCTTTCATATGCCTGCACATATGCGTAAGCACCGGGAAAAGCAGGTAGCAATGATGGATGTATGTTAATTATTCTGTCAGGATATCGCCACACGAAATTTGGAGTCAAAATCCTCATGTACCTGCCCAATACTATCAAATCTACATTGTAGCGATCCAAGATATCCAGTATTTCATTCTCCGCTTTTGTCTGTTGTGAATGAACAATGTGATAAAATGGAATATTGAATTTTTCTGCAATTAAATTTGTTGTGTTCTCGCTTCCTATTATAACAACGATATTGGCCTTAATCACCCCAGAAGTTTTCGCATCTAACAGTTTTAAAAGACAGTGAGTTTCTCTACTAACAAAGATTGCAATGTTCTTTAATCTTTTAGATTCTTGGTAGTGGATTTTTATCTCCATCTTCAGTTTTTTTGCCAGCGTTTTCAGTTCATTATCAAATTTGGCTTTTCTAAAATTATCCTGTTGGAAAGACGCTTCTAGCTGCATCCCAAAAAGACCATTGATAACATCTTGGTTTATTTGTTCAATATTTCCATCATTCTTAAAAATAAAATTAGTTACATCAGCAACTACTCCTTTCCTATCCTTTCCTACAACTGTTACCTCAATTATCAGCCTGTCAGTTTTGCTCATGAATACATTGGAATAAAGTCTCTCAAAATTAAAGGATTCTAAAATACACAACGCTAATGCTTAAATAAGCTGTTTCCAATTGTAATGCGATGATAAATACACTTTTAGTGAATTTATGTCCAAAAAACTAGCATAGATATGTACTCTCCGGTTTATATTTCCAATTTGGTTGCAAGATATGAGTCCTGAACAGAAACAGAAAATTTTTAAAAAGTCAAGAAGGGATTTTGATTATAATAATCCCACACGAAAGTGCTCGGTTTGCTATACTCTATCAGGCTGGCACTGTTACAAATGTAATGAGGATTTCTGTGA
>JAICFW010000050.1 GCA_025923455.1 Nitrososphaeraceae archaeon
TAGTCCGACTGGGAACACTGATACCGAAATTATGAACAATATTCTTATGATATCTACGGCTTCTATTTTTGCAGGATTAGTTTTTGGTGCTGCATTTCTTTCTATCGCAAGAACCTTAAGGCGTGGAACAGCTATCAGACAGTATCTGATACTTGCTGCTTATGGAATATTTATTTTCTATTTAGCGGGATCAGCTACAGTATCTCAAGCAGCTTACCCACCATTCGGTCTTGTTTCAGTAGCATTTACGGGCGTTTCAACATATCTGATATATGTTGGACTTTACTCCTCTGCTGTTACACTATCGCAGGATTTGACTTTACGAAAAACAATTAGAGAATCAGTATGGGAGCAATCCAAGTTGTTAGATAGCATAGGAACTGCACAGATGCAGAAGGAGCTACAGACATGCGTGCTCACCATCGCCAAGAAAACATCTCATGAGATGAAGGAAAATAGTGGAATTGAAGTCTCACTTACTGAAGATGATCTTCGAGATTATATGAGCGTGGTTATGAACGAACTCAAAATAGGTGGGAAACAATGAAGGAAACAAAAGTGATTTTCGTTATCGACGGAAACAAAAGTGATTTGGTTATCGTCAAAGTTAATTGATTATATTTACCAATATATGGTAACTATTAATATTCTATTCATGCTATATGATGAAAAAGTAGAATATTTTAAAATGTTCCTTATTCATTTTATTTGTCACATTAATTATTCATTTATTTGGATATTAACGATGTACAACTGATACAAAAGTAGATTCGAAGACCCAAATTCATTGGTATTTACTATTTATAGTATCAATATTATCCCAGACAAGAGTTTTCCATCCAATTTCTTATCTAGTACATTTTTCAGTAGAAAACTAATAGACTAATTTTCTAGTCGATGCTATTTAAATTCATTAATTTAATATAGTGCAGTGATCAAGTGTAATCAGGTGGAATTATGAGAAGTAATTTCGTGTTGCTTGTAGGGCTAAGCGTTGTATTTGTACTTGGCATCTATGGGACATCATTCGTAAATGGTCAAACTTCCGCCAATAATAGTTCTGCGGAGAATGAGAATGGAAGTAGTGCTAATTCTGTAGTACAAGCTGATAATTCAGACCCTTTCAAAAGCCATTCTAACAATGTGAATGAGAATAATCCATCACAAGCTGGTTCTGACGCATCTGCGAGTAGCAACAATGATGACTCTAGTATTGCAAATGCTGATTCTGCCAATGACAATAACAACAACAATGATGACTCTTCAAATAGCAACAACGATGACAGTGACAAGGATGGGTCAGACGACGATAATTCTTCAGATAAGGACAAAGAATCCAAAGACGATAGAAAGTTCGAATTGCCTTTTCCTTAAGTTTTAGAATTATCTGAACTATATTGTTACTAACCTGGAGAACAACAATTTATCTATCAAGAATTTAGTCCTAGAGAAAGCTCCGAATAGTTCATGTCGATTCCAATTATATTGTAAAATTTATATTAATTTTGTAAAAACTATCCAATTTTGTGAAAATTAAATTATTTACAGGAATGTAGATTATCTCTAACGACGAGCCCCAACAAATATTATCAAAAAAGAAAATAATTTATAGTGTCAATATAGACTATGACTGAATGATGAACAGGAAATTTTTGTTAGGTATAAACTCAAAAATACTAACAAATTTCAGCATTTCGTTCTTGGTGGTGCTTGTCCTATCACTGGCTTCTGGTGTGTATGCTAGTGTGGATTATGATTTTAAAAATAAATTACCAGGAGATAATCACGGAGATAACAATCCATCCGAAAAAAATTGTAAGAAATCAGACACCTTAGAGGAAATATCTATAAAAATAGATGCCGAAAAGTGTGAAATTGATGATATCAAAAACTACAAGGAATGGGATTTCTACAAACTGGAGGACCCAGAGACCAAGCAGTGTTTGACCTTCTTTGAAGACTTGGGTGGTTCTTTAGTAGATTATGAAGTAGTATATTGTTATGCATATCCTGAAAAATACGATGAAAAAGCCAACTAGTTAAGAAACCTACTTTGATTGGCAATACCTCTATGGGGATGCCATTGCACTTTTATTCAAGATGAGACTTTAGATGTAGTAGATCAGTTCATTTTTTTTGTTAGTTAAGCTGCACCTTATTTAATAATCGTATTCGTCTTCCCTGTCATTCCTATGTTCCTTTATTTGGGAAGCTGAGCCAGGGTCGGACTTTACATCTCGTCTTCTATTCGAAGCATATGCGTAGCCAAAAGAAACTATAATTATTGTTACTGCTAATACTGGACCAGTAATATCTGGTAGTATTTCCAAGTTGGTTATTGTCTCATACGAAGCAATAGCACCCACGGCTAGTGCAGCTGCGCTTAATGAATAAGCCATATATCTAAAACCTCCTTTTCCGAATATTCTAGAAAAAGCAGATCGCAATAAGTAACTGTCTAAAGTATCTATCGGGATCATACCTACTGCGAAGAAGCCTGCAAGGACTAAGGCTACTTGGACCCCAAGAGATGCTGAAGCTATTGCTGACAAGGTAATTGCAGAGATCTGAGTAGCTGTATCAAATCCTAATCCAAAAACTATTCCAGTTATGAGTGCAGAACTAAAAGGTTTCATAATTCCCAACTTGGATAAAACTTTGCTTGCGAGGATAGCCGAGCCTGTTTTTCCCCATTTCTTCATTGAGTAGATGTTTACAGCGCCGATCACTCCTAACGCAATACCCCCTATTATTCCACCCAGAAATGATAGCTGTTCAACATTTGTTATGTTGCCTACAACGTAAATGATTAGTATCATTTCGGCCAGAACCGCTATCATATGACCTATACTAAATCCCGCGCCTACCCACTGGGAATTTTTACCAACTTTATGCAATCTCATAAGGTTATCTATTGCAGTGATATGATCTGCATCGAGTGCATGACGAAGGCCCAACAAAATCATTGTGGGAATCGAAATTAAGACAAATGTTAGTGGGTCGACCAACTTACGACCTTTAGTATCAAAGAACGATGCTTATATTTTTTAATCCTAAACAGGTTTCTGTAATATTCTAAATAATTCGATTAGCAATAAATTTGACGATAGATATACACTTAGCATCCATGTATTGGTATTGTGTGATATTTGGGCCGAACTATACCTTTTACACAATTTGCTACCTGGAAGATATACGCACTGAGAAAATTAAATTAATAAAGAAAAAGCATAACTATCTGCAAAAGCTCCTATACCTAGGTCATTTGTAAGACTTATGATTCATATCAATAAGGTAATCGGGAACATCAATTCTGATTCAGATTTGGGTAAAAAATATCAGACTATGTTGAAAAATGACAAAGTTGAAAAAATACAAGTTAGTCGACTTGAAGCGGACAGGACGAGGATAAGAAAGTTGTCCAACAAGGGAACGGATCTAGCTCTGACTATGGAACCAGGTTCCCACATCAATGACGGTGACGTTGTTTTATTGACGGAAGAAAAAATGATTATAACAAAAAGAGATTTAGAAAATATCGTCATTGTATCCTTAAACAGTGATATATCAACCCAACAAACATTGGAAACATCAATAAAGCTTGGTCATATTATTGGAAACATGCATAGACCTATAAAGGTTACAAACAATAAGGTATATTTCCCCATACAATCTGATTCAGAGATTGAATTGTTCAAAAAGCTATTTCATAATTTGAGTAAAAATATTGATATTAAAAATGAGAACATGATTTTTGAACCAGACCTAGGATATGATATTCATGGACACTAGAATAGATAGCGAAGATATCAGCATATTACAGATATCGGACTCTTTTTTTCCGACAGGACTGTATGCAACCTCTAGTGGATTGGAAGTGTTATCACAACTAAAGAAGTTAAAGGACAAAGATGTCACTGAATTTATTGCCACTTATTTAAAACAGGTTATGGGTCCGTCCGACTGTACCGCATTGGGCAACGCTTATCAATCATGTAAGAGAAGGGATATGACCTCTCTGCTTCATACCGATGAATCTCTATACTCTATGAAATTAATTGAGGAGACAAGAACAGCATCTGTAAGATCCGGTAATCAATTGCTAAAATGTGTTAACACTTTTGCCAAGAATAAGAAAATGTTAAAGAGCTATCAAACCGCCATCAGTGAAGGTAACGCAACGGGAGTATACCCAGTATCCTTTGGAGTAGTAACCGAATCACTTGATATTGAAAAGAAAAAAGCCGGCGTGATATTTTTGTATGGATTTGTCGTAAGCATTGTAGGGGCTGCTTTAAGACTAGGTATACTTCAGCATTTTGAAGGTCAAAAAGTGATCCATTATCTAAAACCCGTCATTTTGCAATCGGTGCTAGAAAATATAGAAAAACCAATTTCAAGTATGTGGCAATTTGCTCCGCGTCTAGATATCTTGCAAATGAAACACGAAAACATGAGCTCAAAAATGTTTATTACATGAAAATAGATCAAATCTCTTGTGGCTCCTAAGCGAATACCTCGAGTTGGAATAGGTGGACCTGTAGGTTCGGGTAAAACAATGCTGATAGAACAGATTGTACCAATACTTTCTGCAAAAGGGTACAAGGCCGGAATAATTTCTAATGATGTTGTTTCTAAGGAGGATGCAGAGAGGATGAGGCGAAATCTTGCGACAGACAAAGGCCTAATGCCCGAGGAGCTCGTAATTGGTGTTGCTACAGGTGGATGTCCTCATACTGCAGTCAGAGAAGACCCATCGATAAATCTTTCAGTAGTAGAAGAGTTGGAATCAAAATACGATTTTCTTGATTTGATATTGATTGAAAGCGGTGGCGACAACATAACAACGACCTTCAGTCCCGCCCTTGCAGATTATTTCATTTACATAATAGATGTTACAGGTGGTGACAAATATCCAAGAAAAAGGGGCTTGGGAATAGAGAATTGTGACCTTCTAGTAATAAACAAGACAGACATAGCACCATATGTAGGAGCGGATCTAAAAATAATGGAACGAGATGCCAAAATTGTTCGAAACAGCAAGCCAACTGTTTTTGTTAACTCAAAGACTGGTCTTGGTGTGAATGCAGTTGTCTCTTTTATCATAAAAGACGTTCTGTTTGATGCTTTACCAAAATCAAGTAAATAAATAGATAAATTGGATGAATTTAAAAACAAGTTCGATGTGTGGGATACGCGCATGAGTGTAAATATTGGAAAAACAAGTTGACATTGGATGATCTGATTAAGGACAAAAAATGGCATAAGATGTCAGCAAATTCTTCTACATCTCAAAACATTCCTTTCGAGATTAAGCGCTATATGAAGGGGTCTGAGAGAGAAGTTGAGAAAACGGGAAAGGTAGGTATTTTGCGCCTAAAACTTGAAAAAGATTCTGCAACTGGAAATACTGTGATAAAAGAACAGTATAGTCGTGTCCCACTCTTGGCACAACGAGTTATGTATTTGGAAGAGACTCTTCCTGCCATGGCCTATGTGTATATTGTATCTCCGTCTGGTGGAATTCTTCAAGGAGACAGGTATCAAATTGATATAAAATTGGGTAACAATACATTTGCTCATGTTACCACACAAGGAGCTACCAGAATCTACAAGATGGAAAAAAATTATGCAAGCCAGACAATCAATATCAACGTGCAGGAAGAAAGTTATTTTGAATACATCCCAGATCAAATTATACCCTTTCGCAATTCTAGATTTTACCAGGAAGTAAATTTGAATGTACACGACAACGCCACAATGATATATTCGGAAGTTATAGTTCCTGGTAGAGTCGCAAGTGGTGAAGCGTTCGAATATGACATTTGTTATATAAAGACAGTAGGAAGGAATCAGTTGGGTAAGACAAGATTTATGGATGTCGTAAAATTAGATCCAAAGAACAAAAACTTGAGAGCCCAAGGAATATTGGGTAACTTCACAGTAGTCGGTACAACTTACATCGTTACCAAAGAATCATTTGTACAAGATCTCCAACATGAGATCGGTGAGACGATAAAGAAATTCGAGGTAAAGAACACGATATCTGGTGGCACATCAATTCTTCCAGCTAGACAAGGAATAATAATTAGGATATTAGGTAATTCAGCTGAAGACGTGAAGAAAATCATATTCCATGTAGTAGGGACTGCAAGAAAACAGATCGTTGGTGCATCATTCAGTGGAACTAGGAAAGCATGATAAATCGCTAATGAAAACCATTAATGGGAATCGAAAACTCGGGGTTCAATACAACTAAGCTTTACCAATTCACAATACATTAACTGTGGAGATTAAGGGGATTGCTGCTGCACTGCTGATTATTATTCTCATATACTGTTCCGTTTAACCGTAACAGTAGGAAAATTCTCTTAACAACAACAAGATATGAATCTCAATTTTATAGAATTTTTTCACAATTGTCTTGATCTAAAATAGTGTCGCCTTCTTTTGGACTATAGTCTTTAATTGTATCATTTCCTTCTCCACAGGTAAATTTGTCAGCTCCAGGACCACCGGTTAGTACATCATTACAGTTGCCGGCCGAAAACAAAGTATCGTTACCATTACCAGCAACTTTCTCTGAATTACACACGCCGTTAATTGTTGTAACTTTGTCCTTAACCAACGAACTTTCTCCGGTGCTGTTATTGCTGATAGAAGACATTATCTTGTTGCTGGAGATTATCATCTGGTTTGAGCTTAGATTAGAATTATTGAAGATACCAGAACTAGAATTAAGCAAAGTGCTGCTATCATCCAATGCATTTGAGATTAGATTTTGTATTCTAGACTCTAGATTATCGGAAAACTTGGTTGTCGAGGA
>JAICFW010000051.1 GCA_025923455.1 Nitrososphaeraceae archaeon
GCAAGATATGGCTTGAGCATGGAGCTCTAGAATATCGGGAATGTGTAGGTGAAGATCTTAAGATAAGCATGGGAGTTCCATTTCCCAAAATGATCAAAATCAAACCCAAAGAGATTGTTATTTTCTCATGGATTACTTACAAATCGCGAGCCCATAGAGATGGGGTTAATTCAAAAGTAATGAAGGATTCGCGAATGAAAAATATGGATCCAAAATCCATGCCCTTTGATCCTAAGCGTATGGTCTATGGTGGTTTTAAAATACTAGTGACCGCACCGTAACCTTTGCATTTGTACCTTAATCACCACGAAAATGAAATGGGCATAGTACTAAGGTATAACAGAAATGAGGATATGGGATATTCCTGCAAGTAAATTATGCACCAAACATCTTTTGGGTGAACATCGTGAATTGCATGCCATATGGAACATATTGACACAGAACAAATCCGGTTACTCCAGACATCCCGAAACTCTCAGGTGGAAAGGGAAGCTGGCAGCATTATATCTAAGGCATGAAGAGCTCGTCAATGAAATGATTGGTAGAAATTATCATCACAAATCTGAATTAAACAGAAAATACGCAATTGGATTTTCGAATCAGAATCAATTTGTAAATACATATGATGAGCAAATAAAGATTTTGAAAAATAAAGGATGTAAATGTAAATTAAGACTTCTGATTCACAAAATCATCTATATGCCTTGAATTAGAAAAAATGATTTATGATGTGGATGTAGATTAATAGACTAGATCTTGCCTAATTCATCTTCATCACTGTATGCTCTTTCTGCATGTTCTTCGATATCCAATCCAGATTCTTCCACCTTTGGTGAAACTCGTACACCAATCAATACATCTATGATCTTTATTATAGCATACGTCCCGCCGAATCCAAGGGCAGCGGCAACTCCAACCCCTGTTGCTTGTATCAATAGCTGATTTGCATTACCATATAAGAGACCATTAACTCCAGTCGGATTTATTGCGGTGGAGGCAAATATTCCTATAGATATCGCACCTATTATCCCTGCGATCCCGTGGACCGAACTAACATCAAGAGCGTCATCAATCTTGAGTCTGTCTTTGAGGAAAAGAACTCCAAGATAAGATGCTATGCCTATTGCTATACCAATTGCAAATGCGTGCTCAACGCTAACATAACCAGAAGCTGGAGTTATTCCTGCTAGACCGGCTATCGCACCATTAATTGCTGCAATTACACTAGGTTTACCCGTTCTCATCCATGAGAGCCCTACCCATATTAAAGCAGATACGGCTGATGCCATGTGAGTGTTAATTACCGTATTGCCGGCTACACCTCCTGATGCAAGGGCACTCCCTGCATTGAAACCAAACCAACCAAGCCAAAGGAGAGATGATCCTAGAACTGCAAGTGGTATGCTATGTGGAACCATTATTGAAGGTCCGAAATCCTTTCTTCTACCTAATACTAAAGCTGCAGCAAGAGCACCCATTCCTGCACTGGTGTGGATAACTATTCCTCCGGCAAAATCCTTTACCCCCAGAATGTTTAGCCAGCCTTCAACTCCCCAGACCCAATGCACCAAAGGATAGTAAATAAGCAAGCTCCAAGCGGCAATAAACAAGACAAAAGCACTGAATTTCATTCTCTCTGCAATTGCTCCTGTCAGTAGTAATGGAGTAATTACAGCAAACATCATCTCGAACTTTACAAATAATACACCTGGGATACTTGGGGCATACTGTGTTAAGGCGGCATCCCATGGAATGCCTTTAAGAAAAGTCCAATCCAAATTTCCAGCAAGTCCTGATGTATCGGGACCAAAGGATAGACTGAAACCAAAGATGAACCACATTACACTAAGAAGCGCCATACCAAAGAATATCTGCATAAAAATTGAAACTGTATTCTTCTTTCTGAGCAGACCAGCTTCAAATAATCCTAATGAAGGTATCATTAACAACACAAGACTAGAAGCTATTAGCATCCAAGCTGTATCTCCGGTGTCTATAGCCAAGTCGTATTGATTCAATCAAATATGTATAAAAAAGTTACTTCTCATTCCGTCGATAATTATTTTAATAGCGACCCATTAAGGAAACTATTGATAAGAATAGAAGTGATTATGGCTGAAAATGACATTACAAAAGTAAGTGAAGGACTTAAGAGCACTGGAGTCGGTGGTTTAACTGTTTTTAAGGTTAAAGGACGAGGAAAAACTGTCCCTGCAGGCATTCATGCGTCAAAAGGCACAAAAATTTTTACGCCTGAATTTGGTGATAAGTATGTTGTTGTAGCTGTATTACCAGACGAGAAAATGGATGAAGCTATTAAAATAGTTAGAGAGAATTCTAAAATAGGCAAGATCTTTATCACCCCAGTAACTCATGCAGTAGATCTTGCAACAGGAGTTAAGGATGAACAAGCCATATGACGGAATGAACAATACTATCCAACAGAAAACAAAATCATCATCTTTAATCCTCACTATGCATTTTTTCAACTTTTGAATTCTGTTCCACATAAGAGAACTGATTTGTTACGTTTCATTGCGACATTCAGCATGGCTGACACCATCGGAGTTAGAAACTATATCCATCAAGCGACTTTTCTGAATCTTGTCCAATAGCGAGGAAACATCCTTGTCTTCGTCATGTGTTATATATTTATTCGGTTGAATACCGATACTTCCAGCGACAGATTTTGATGAAGGGATGACGTCTGATATAGTTAGATTTCCAACAATACTTTGGAGATCAGTTTTAGTAATGTTTGCGGTAACAACACTTCCATTGATATTTGGAAAATAAATCACTTTTTGATTTGATGTCACAGCAAGATTATACTCATCTATGAAATTTTTTGTTTCAGAATCCTTTCCATTGAAAATTATTGGTATGATTGCATTCTTGGATTCTATGTTACTTACCTGAAGTAACATTTTTGTTATTTTCATTTCTGCAGTTAAACTCGTAATTTTTTCATGAGCTGCACCTACCAACTCATAACACTTGCCATCAATGCGTACGTTTTCATGTTTTTCTGGATAAAAGGAAAATACGATAAAAAAACTGATTAACCCTCCTATGGCAAGTATTGCTATAAGCGAAATAGCGATAAAACCGTAATTTACCATGCTACATCATGTCCTCTTGTTTTATAACAGTCTACCCAAGATAAACAATGTAATGTAATGTAATTGTCAAAATTAGTTGTAATTGACATAGTATTGAAAGCGTCTCTCCACTTCTTTGTTGTTTCCTTTTCTGATAAGTAAGATTTGTGTATTCAGGAGTTTCTTTACGTAGTCTAGACATGATGCTGCCTGTTCTCCGGTTGGCAATTGTAATGACAGTATTGATTCAAATTGCTTCATAAATTCTACTACTTTTTCTCTATACTCCTCTGTCGAAGGTTCCTTGTTATTTATAACTTTAAACCACGTTGTGGTACACGGAGCAGCATAGTTTTTTGCAAGTTCTTCTACTACACGTTCTATTTCAAAAAAGTCCATTTATATCCTTATTTAGGTAAAAATATGTTATATTTACTACGGAAGAAAATATCATGCAGGTTTGCCGATTAGGCAATTCTCTAGTCAATACGCCTCAGAAAAATCAGATTGGTTTTTCAAGAATTTCCTAATTGGCAATACATAATAATGATGATAAATTTCTTTGTATAATGGTAGATGAAATTGACCGATTCTTGTTATCCCAACTTGGAAAAAATTCACGTACTTCTTCATACGAAATGGCAAGATACCTAAAAGAAATGGGTTACAAAATCACCGATAGAACCGTTCGACATAGACTGAAGAGATTGGAAAAATCTAACATAATTTTAGCATATTCTCTGCTCCTTAACCCTGCTTTACTATCGGAAAAGATTAATCGTACAATTCTTCTAAAATTCAAATTTCGGGCAGATACGTCTGTAATGATATCCCGATTAGAGAAATATTGTGGCGAATCATATTTTTGCGTCTATTCCGCAAGAATGACAGGTGATTTTGATTGGATATGTCACTTCGTTTTTGATTCCATAGAACAATATGAATTTGAAAGTACGAATTTCTTAAACAGGTTTATCGATCTTATTGACGATTTCCGGTCTTACGAATCCACCATGGTTAAGGTTACACCTTATACTTTGTTTGACGATCATGAAATAAGAGATCAAAAATGGCGTGCTTACAGGATTCTCAATTCCTTGAAAAAATATCACAATCTAAACGAAAAGTTCCAATTTATTGTTGAGAGTTTAATAAAACATTTTGGGGCAAAGTTCGCCCGAATATGGTTACTGGATAGAGAACGTAAAAATCTTATTTTAAAGTTTAGCGCTGGAAAGTACAAAAACATAAATGGTGAGTTTTCAAAGGTTCCGGCTGACTCGAACAAGATAGGGAATATTGTATTGACTCGAAAGCCAACAGTAACTAACGATGTTGTCAATGACAAGAGAATCAGACATCCCGAATGGGCCAAAAAGGAAAAACTTCAATCATTTGCAGGTTATCCAATTACTCATGGAAATAAAGTAATCGGGGTTCTGGCAATGTTTAGCACAAGAAGAATGCAGGCAGCGGACTTTGAAGTATTAGGCGTCTTTTCAGATCAGATCTCAAAGGAACTCGAAGGATTGTTTACTGCGGTTGACTTCCTGATACCTAGTGGGACGAAACAATAAATCAACTACTCATCGAGTTCATCAATAGTCCTATCTCGTTGATTATGACGAAATTGAGTGTGGTAAAGATGTTTCTGTATCGTTAGAGACTACTAAGTAGTAACAGACGAATCAGGTAACATTTTTCTACCCGCAATGCCTACTGCAATCATTTGAATTCCTGTTATCAGTAGCCCAATCGCTATAATAATTCCAATAAACATTGCTCCGAACAGAGGAGAGACGAGAACAACAGCTCCTATTATTATTGAAAATATTCCTACACCTATTAGGAAAAACTTTGCCCAATCAGAATGTTTTCCAGATATGCCTTCCACAATTCGTGCACATCCATTGAAGATAAGTCCAATCCCAACAAAGACCGTTACTACCAGTGCTGTTGCTTCCGGGAATGAAATAGCGAGACCAGCAAATATTAGTACGAGTATGCCAAACCCTATCGTAGCCCATCTTCCCCTTACAGGAAGAAAGATCCCGGTAATGATTTTCTCAATACCTACAATGAACAAAATTATTGCCATTATTACTATTACAGCAAGAAAAGTAACAGCTGGGAATGCAAGTGCATAGATTGCTAGTATGACCGTAATAATTCCAAGACCAATTTGTACGCCTCGAAGCCATCCTGGAGATTTCTCCATTGATGATTTCATTATTTATGAATTGGGCTCCTAACTATTTAAAGTCTTGCAAAAACTCGGCATAAAAATGAAAATTATTCAATTTTTTTTGAAGTTTTCTAGATTCTTAATTTGAATATCTGAATTTTTCTAACAAATATCAATAATGTCAAGATTGGATTAAAGTTGGTTCGATTTGCCTGCATGAAAACCATTTAAAATCTACGTCTCCCAAATACCACTTGTAAACCATACGTGGTGCTCCCCAGGCCCCAACTTCATAATCTTCTCCTTCGCATATGGCCTTTGGCCCCCATTTATAGGACCTACTGTCCACGACTTCATTCACTTTTATCCACGTTTTACCATCTCCATTGAAATTCATCCATTGCTCCAATTTCACTTTTGGATTATTCATATCATGAGATAGAATTATGTGAATATACTTGATCCCAAACCACCCATGACCTGCTAATACAGTGCGCGGAACTATGGGTTTAACTCCAGCAGGGTCATTATGATATTTATTTGGACTTTGTTTGGTAAATTTAACTTTGGATCTTAGCTTGGTAGAATTGCAATCTGTTTCGCAGTCGTAATTGAATTCCTCACAGCAAAGATGATCTGCTTCATTATGATGATTACATGGTCCCCTGAGATAAATTCCATCATGTTCTGTCGGTTTGTGTACATTGAAAAATCCAGTCAACTCAACGTGGTCAAGATCGCTCCTATCATAAGTATAGCCTCGTGCCATTGAGTCTTTAAAACTCATATTGCAACCTCCTATCGCATCCTCATAATCAGGATCAACGTTCAAGTTAAATTTAACTC
>JAICFW010000052.1 GCA_025923455.1 Nitrososphaeraceae archaeon
GAAGACATAGATATTCAGCATATCCTCCAACTATTGGTAACGCGGCTACGGTATCGCCTGTTCTCCAAGTCGATATCTTGGACGCCTTGTCTCCTATTTTATCAACTACTCCAACGATATCCCAACCAATGCATAAAGGTGGACGCTTAAAAAATGATTCCGGATGAATACCTTCGCGTATGAGAATATCAGCCAGCGATACTCCTGCTGTCAATATTTTCACACGTACTTGATCTGCACTCGGTTCAGGAATTTCCTCCTTAATAAGATGGAGATTTTCAGGGCCGCCAAATTTGGATACTATGATGCGACTGTACTTCACTGTTAAGATGTCACCTGTCTAACAATATTAATATTCAGCAAGCGGGACTCGGGTGGAATTTCATATTAGTTCGTTGAAATTTGAACCGCGCATGTATTGGGGTTCTATTACATGGCATTTAGCTTTTTCTTTAGTGGATGGTTTCTAGTAGAAATAATACAATGAATCTTATATTGTATGGATACTAATATGAGAACTAGAAATGAACGTTAATACCTGTAACCATTGGGCATGCAATAAGGCAGATAATACATGCGTAGGATGTGGTACCCTTATTTGCCCTGTATGTCTGAAAGAACCAGTAAACTGTAGATGTGAAAATAAAGACACATGTTGCACATCATGAATTATAGTCAGACAACTTTCTCATGCATTGCGTTAAAAAGAGTGAATGTCAAAATGTTCTTTCCAAAATATTTATGTTTATATACTATACCGGTAACGTACGTAAATTGGAGATAACATGTCTCTTGAAGAAATAGATGAGGTCGCTATTACGATCCTAATGGACAATTCAACTGATCTTTTGCTAACAAATTCTGAACATGCAATTAGAATGCCTCTGATTTTGAAAGAGAGAATCAACTTACCGCCTCCAATAGCGGAACATGGATTTTCAGCCTTAGTTAATGTTGTCAAATATGATAGAAATAAAAATACGAAAGCTAACAGCCATTCATTTCTCTTTGATACCGGCGTAAGTGAAAATGGAGTAATTTATAATGCAAATATTTTTGGTATAGATTTTGATCACATTGAAGGTATTATTTTGAGCCACGGTCATTTTGATCATTTCACAGGTCTGGTTAATATTATTAATACGATACATAGTAGAAGACCAAATTCTATTGTTAGTCTATATGCACATCCTGATGCTTTTCTAAAACGGTGGATAATATTACCTAATGAAAAAAGAGCCAAGATGCCCGCCTTAGATGAAAAGCAGCTTCAAGAAATGGAGGTAAGAATACACATGAATACTGGTGTAAGATTGCTTCCCAGTGATCAATTACCCTGGTTACTTATCACAGGGGAGATACCAAGAGAGAAGCACTTTGAAAAGGGCTTTCCCATTCAATACGTAGAAAATCCTGGTAACAATGGAATAGATCTCATACCTGATCCCTTGGTCAAGGACGATCAGGCACTGGTGGTCAATGTTAAAAATAAAGGATTGGTGATTTTAACTGCTTGCGGTCATTCAGGAATAGTAAATACGATTAACTACGCAAAGAAGGTTACCGGAATAAGTAAAATACATGCAGTCATTGGAGGTTTTCATCTTCCAGCGGGTGGAATATATGACGAAGCAATCGAACCTACGATGAAAGAGCTGGAAAAGGTTAACCCTAATTATATCGTACCCTGTCATTGCACTGGTTGGAAAGCTTCAAATAGAATAATAGAAATTTTCCCTGAAAAATTTATACAAACAGGAGTTGGCACAACATTTAACTTTTAGATGTAACTCAGAGTTGGATTCAAAAATGGATTCATTACATTAGCTGAGAACTTGTAGTGTTTTAATTTCTAAACACTTTGCTAGAACTTGACAGATATTTCAGGACTTAAACCAAACCAAATTAGCAATTCAATCGTTGCATAACAGGTCGTCGGGAATCGAATTGTTAACAATTCGGGTCTAGGTGGCCTGATAAAGTACCGCTATTTTAGTAGTGTGCCTAGATGTAGTAACTTGTATCTAGTTCTTAATCAAAGGTTAATGAATCTTTTAAAATGTCTTTCAATGCCATGCGTTCTTCATTGGTTAAATTAGCATCTTTATCTGCAAGGATATTTTTTAATACCTGATCGGCTTTGGTGGAACCTATCATTTCCTTTAATTTTTGAAGGGAACTTGAATCTTGCCAAGAATCGAATAGCTCAATCACATTATCCCTCGTATCGGGATTGAGATCCTTTACCGCATTTTCTATTATCTTCTTATAACCTTTACCCAAATCTTTTGGTCTAAATACAGCTCCCATCAGTTATACTATGTAGTTTATCAGTATTAAGGCTATTTAGAAAACCTATATACAATTACAGAATTGCGATAATCAGGATTTGAACGTTGCATACAGTAGGGTTCTACTACCTTGGTATTAGTGCTTTGTTATGGTGGAGCCTTGAAGTCATCTTAAAACGATAATCAGAAGAACTTGGGGGAGTTTCAAATATAAATTTAAATATTCTAAGAGGTAAGCACTGAAAATGGTAATTCTCAATAACTTTGCAATACTTTCAACGCTGGCAGCTTTTGTTGTTGTAATGTCGTTAACAACAACTGTTGAAGCACAACAAAACGCTACTAATCCAAATGGACCCGAATTCATAGCAATTCAACATGCTGAATCAGGTTCAATCTCAGAGATTAATGCTACTAACTACTTACTGGAACTTAGTGATTTATCCGATAAAACAATTTTGTTCTCTAACAGACCGGATAGAATAGTGGTAACTGAAAGTATGAATGACTTTGTGGGCAACTGGACAGAAGGAAAAGATAGTTTTCAATTAGATCCTCCTAATGCTGCTCTGTTTACTCTGGTAGGGGATGAGGAAGAGGATATATTTGAACTAGAACTTTTTAATCCCATTTATGATAAAGAACAGAAGTTCTTAACCTATGATGTTACTTTTCTTGGAAATATGACAACAAAATCAGATTTACCGAAGGACCTAGAAAATCCTGTATTGGTGATAGATTCATTCCCCACCGCAGTTAATGACCAGATTACAGATGCAGTTACTCAGTCAAACGTTAAAGTTGTTGGGTGAATTAGCACCTTATATTATCACAAATTGTTAAACCTGCAAATCCTGAGGGATTAGGAATAAATTTGATTCACAGACGTCGGTACGAGCGATAAAATTAGTTCTGTTAGTAGATTCTATCAATTAGTAAGACACTGGTTACCATTAAAGTTTTTGTTGACTAATTGAATATTCCAGTTCGTCGGGATTCATATTGTTAACAATTCGGATCCAGAGGTGAGGAACATGACTGAATAATTTCATTGAAACCGCTATCCGCCAATCCTAAATTTATGTTAAATCTATCTCCAATCATCGATTGCATAGACATCCTCAACATGATACCCTGGATCATTATTTTTAGTCATCATAACGCCCTGGGAATCAGTCCTGAACCCCATGGAAATCATCTTCCTATAGGCCGCCAAGTTACCCAGATTAACTCCAGCAACAAGTTTGGATAGTCCCTGAGACGCCGCAAAATGTTCACAATACTCAATAAGGTCATCAAAATTAGCAGATTTGGACCTGTTCCCACTTGCTGTCACCGAGCCAAACTTAACATAGCATGAATTGATTCCAGCTTCGGTTTTTGGTCCACAGTGACAGACGGCTAGACCTACCAACTTGTTACTTTTGTTATCAGTCAAGAGAATTGTATCTCCAAGTTTCTGATTGGCCACTGACAGTATTTCAATCTTGAGATCTAGGCCCTTATATATCGAATCTGTTAGAGAAGAACAGTTGTCAAGAACCTGTGATGTTTGCTCTTTTTGGATGTCAGAATATTTGGTCCAACTTATCTTCTCTTTGCTTTCTTTCTCTGTATACTCTGGCTTGACAGGTTTTGACATAACTGCGGTAAGAAACCTAGGCCAAAAATCGTACTTTTGGTAAAGGTGGATATGTTTAGGACTGTGGGGGAAGGTGAAGAGTCCAATGTGTTTAGTTTTTAGTTCTTTAAAGATCGCCATTGTCTTATCTAACATAAGTTTTGCAATGCCTTTGTCCCAAAGATCGGGATGGATTGTGAGTGGCCCAAATATTCCTACACTGCCCCAATTTGCGATAAAGTTTGATCCTATGAATTTTCCATCTACCTCAACAGCTAGTGACAACGAAGGATCCGCCCTAAATCGTGTACCGATATAGTCTGTATCTCCGAAGAAACTCATAGGGTCAGGTAATCCCAGAAATGTGCCAAAGGATAGTCTAAAAATGGCATCTGCTTTTTTCAGATCAGCTTCTCTTAAGGAACGAATGACTGGTTCCATTATTAAACTATGTAAAGTGATCTACTAAAATCTTGAGAAACTTGGTCTAATGAGAAGGGA
>JAICFW010000053.1 GCA_025923455.1 Nitrososphaeraceae archaeon
AGGAGAGTCTTGATATTGAGAGGGGTAACGATTTCAAAATTGCATAATTCAAAATCCAAGACTGAAAATCACATCCCTTTAGTTTCTATATTAGTCGCTTTAGCCATATTAGCTACTGTGTGGTCTTTGCAAATACCACCAGTTCACGCCTCTGTCTTAGAATCTTCAAATCCTAAAATTAATTGGTATGATAAGGCTCTTGCTGTGAATCAGAACAATGTTCCGGCACTAGTTCAAAAAGGGACTGACTTGGTTGGTCAAGGCAAAGGCGAACAGGCTATAACATGGTTAGATAAAGCGTTGAGTATTGATCCGACCAACCTAATGGGTTTGATCAGCAAAGGTGCTGCATTAAGGGAATTAGGACAATATCCAGAAGCAATCATAATGTATGATAGAGTTCTTGCGATAGACCCTCACGATGAATATGCCATAGGAGGAAAAGCAGATTCGTTATTCGGTGCAGGTAAGCATCAACAGGCTGTTGCCTGGATAGATAGGGTGTTGGAATTAGACCCAAATAATGGGAGAATCCTGGAAGTAAAAGAAACAATCCAGCAGGCAATCAACTGATCAATTTTTTTATCACAACCCACTGATTCACTTAGTTATGAGGAATCTTGCTTAACAACGTATGTCTTTTAATTGTCATTTAGTATTAGCAGTGAATCTGGAAAGCCTGATCTTGGCCACCTAGCTAACTTTATATCATAATATGTGTTCGACGGCCTTTTGTACGTCTCCAGCATCTATAATGTCTCCATCAATCATCGCTTCAAGTAGTCTTAATACAATTAATTCACCTGTGGCACCAGCGATTGTTTGCGGTACCACTACACAAACATCGTCTATGATCACGGTAACCTCATCATCGCTTGCTCCACTCCAATCTTTTGGGATACTGATGTAAAAATTGTCAGAATCGGAATTGTCATGTGGATTCTGGTATAGGATTCTTACCAACATACTGATTTTGCTCTAGTTGCTTAAATCCTTGTTCATGGAATTTCATTCATCTCTATATCGAGGTTAGAAATTAGACAATAGAAATTACAATTCTGGTAAACAGCGGCACACCAACCATGGCAAATACTCTTCATCTTTTCCCAGTGATATATTAGATAACGCTAAATTGAAAATCTTGTTATTCTTAATCATAATAACTGATTGATGCTTTTTCTTTAAACGGATAAGCACCAATCAAGTTATTATTATGGTAGGACTAGTCGTGTTGGGAATCTATTTGTATGAACGTACTTGTTACTTAGGGCTAAGCCCTGATGAGTGTGGAGATACTTTGTTATATCATCCGAAAATTATCACGTCATTACAATAGAAAAGCATAAAGCTAAGTATGTTGATATACTCCTAGATACTCACTTTAGTCATAAAGTGGAGAGGTATCATTACCGTCCGATTGCTCGGTAGTCAGGAGTTGGATACACCACGACCGTTGGCATCGGTTCAACCTCTCTCATCAATAAAGGCAGAGTCAAAACATTTTAAACATTCCTATTTTACGTAAATTGCTTCTCAAATATTTTTTACAAACAAGAACTATGATGACTAAAGGAACGGTAAAAATCGGTGAACCTTTCATTACTCTAGATTCAAATTCATCAGAGGCTATAATATCAATACATATTCCTATGGATTATGAAATTATTGAGTAAATGCTCCTGATCTCATATCATTCGCTAATTTTCGAAATATACCTTGTAGTAACAATGGCATTAAATGCACATGTCTATTAATTGCTCTTATGATGCATTCTTTACTCCTTTCATCATCGTATTGAACGTGTATGCTGTAGCCCTCCGCTGTAAGTCTGATAGTGTTTGTTTTGCATTCCTCTCGTGCAGTAGTTTCGATAATACAAGCCCATTGATTAAGTTCATACGAGTTGATGCTTTTTCCGAGTGCGTTAAGGGATTTCATTACGTCGTCCATTCCCTGTACATCAAAGCCGAACTTCACTGCAATTTGGTACGTCAAAATTTTATGTAAAGGTTTCCACACCCCTAAATTACCACTAATCTTCTAAACCCCGTTAACTTACCAAAACTAATTTACAATAGGCTTTTATAATAGCTACCTACAACTTTTTTTGGACGATGAAAAATCAACGAAGAATGGGTGAAATAATTACGATCTGCTCTGGTATTGGTTTGGCAATTGTTGGATCAGTTGTTAGCGTCCCACCCGTAGCATATGGAGGATTATGCATTATGGGCCTTGGTGTAATCTCTGTGTTCTGGCGATAAGAACATCACTATAAACAACATTGAATTGGCAGAAATTATCTGACGGATCGGACTGGGGGTGATCAAAGCATTTGATACAAAAAGTGGTGATAAGAATTAATGAAAATTACAATTCTTATTTCAATCAATTATGAATTAAAATATCGTTATTTAACCAGAATATTAAAATAAAAAAAACCAAATAATACTAAACTTTAGTAGTAACCGTTGACGTTACCAAGTTTTGTAGATCTTTTTTCAGATTACTCTTTGGAGCAAATTGTAAAATCGCCTTGGCCTTAGTTATATCGGCGTAACTAGCCTTAATGTCAGCTTTACTATCTGTTTTTTGGTAAATAGGCTGCAGGTCCAATCCAGAGATTCTTATCATTTCTTCACAAAGATCTTTTATGGTAGTACCTACACCAGTACCTATATTGAATACGCAATTAGAGTTTGATAGAAAAATTTTACTACTCTCTTCCATTGCTCTAATTGATAGCAAAATTGCATTAACAACGTCTTTTATAGAAACAAAATCACGAATCTGCATCCCATCTCCATAAATTATCGGTGGTAGACCTTTTGAAAGTTTTCTTGCAAATTTTGCCATAACACTAAGATTTCCTACTTGACCTTCCCCATATGCATTAAAAATCCTGAGTGAAATAGCCTTCCGAATTTTTTTCGCTCTCATATATGACGAAACATGTTGCTCTGCAATTAATTTACTATTGCCATAAGGAGAAATGGGTTTTAATTCATGTTCCTCGGAAATTGGCAACCTCCTAGGATGTCCATATACGGCGGCAGAAGATGCAAAAATGAAATTCTCTACTTTATTTTGCACACATGCGTCCAGTACATTCAAAGTTCCATTAACATTTACCATCATCGTTCTGTCTGGATACTTTATCGAGTCCTCAACGCTTACTTCTGCTGCCAGATGAATACAAGTATCTATTTCCTCGTGATTAAATATATCAAAGACAGCGGCACGGTCTCCTACATCGAGTTTAGACAGTCTTGGAGGATTGATACTATATTTAGGATATTTAAATAGGTTGGATTTATCAGTAAGAATAAGATGGAAATCTTCATGATTCAATAAGACTTCTACTAAATTTTTCGCGATGAAACCACTGGCTCCCGTTATCAGAATATTTTTCATATATTTACGATTGTGTATAAAGCCACTGTATATAGCCTATACTAAATAGCACGAATAACATTAAAGATTCAGAAAATCTTAACTTCGAAATTTGGCAGCTGTTGTCCGACAATCTTCATTTTTTGATAAATTGCCAGAATTTGAGATCCAGACAATTTCAATCGATGATGGAAACAGAGTTGACAATTCTATGTAAATTATTTAGTGGGATTCGTGTAATTAAGATTCATTCTTCTGTGAAACAGGATGGCAACTATTGTTGCCATACTAATGACAATAATGATGGCCAAATTAACAACATTGGTCAGTATACTACTTATCGGTACACCCATCCCGCGTCTGTCTATATCATCTGAAATGTGGCCAGGAAGTTCTAACTGTAGTTTTGTCTGATTTCTTTGTCCCTCAATGTTCAATGAGTCTATATAAGTTAGATAACCGATCTTGGTACCCTCCCTGAATGTATCTTTATAATCCTCTACAAAATCAAACTTTACATCTACCTTACCATTTACATTAAGCGGAATATAATCATCTATTTCTTGCCCGTAAAAATTAGTTTTGTCAAATAGCGCATTGCCATTTACCTTTAATTCCGGATTTTTCAACAACATTAGAATATTTCTTGATATATTGGATTTAGGACTACTACTATAGAAGTCAATTTTTGATTCATTTCCTATTTGTATTATGTTATTTGTCAAATTACTATTGTTAGTAATAATAGTCAAATGACTATCTGCTCCTAGAAGCTTAATTGTCATGTTAAATTCGTTGGGTAATGATACACCTAGGTAGTTACCTTTGGAGTTAATCGATGGTAACGTTATTTTACCTGTTGTGTTGATTAGATGTTCGTATTGACCAAAGGTCTTAATGTCAAGTAGAGACAAGTTTTCATGCTGTATTTTGAGGTTTCCATGCTTGTCTGAAACTGACATGTTCTTAATAGAGGACACTGAAGAGTCCAGCGAACTATTATCAAAGTAAACTGATGAACTATTCAGCGTTATCTTTCCTACTACCGTCAAATCTCCAATGAAACGTCTAATGGGTTCTGATCCGCTCTCGTTACCTCTTGGTTTATCTTTCACATGTCCAATTTCAAATATGTCAGAAAAGTCTACAAGAGATGGAAAATTGTGTTTGGGATTGGCAGATATCGAGTTAAAATATCCAAACGCATTAATGTATGTAATTCTTCCATTATCTGATACATTCTTCTCAATTACAAACGGAGCAATGGCCTCATTGTCATTGTTTTTATAGGATGCGATTACTTTAATATCAGACGAAGGTTTCACTCTGGAATCTTTTATTTTTCCGGTAACATCTAAAACAAATCCGTTTTTATCATCGCTTGTAATCCGTTTGAATTGTCGAGTTTCATTAACCATTGGTTCGCTCAAGAATAGTTTATCAAATTTCCCTTCAAATTTATCACTTGGGTTGATTATGAACAGCTTCCCTCCAGACCTTGTGTAGTTTAAAAGGTTATTGAACATTTCATCGCTCAGATCGTTCATATTATTTGGTAAAATAACTGCCTCATTCGAGAAAATAGAGTAATCATTTTCAAGGTAAGAACTGTATTCCGTCTCAGACATTGCAAGCGACGTAAGTGCGTAATAGTAGCTGTAATCCTTGACGTTATAATTTTCCTGCTTAATTTTTCCTATCCCTAAAGATTCGAATTGTACAACACTGTTCTCTGAATTTATGCCTACGCTTGTAACTTGCGGATCATTTTCTTGCAGGTCTAGGGGAACATTAATTCTTAGAATACTATCTACGTATACACTAATTGAGTTATTATGTGTTAGAACATTCAATACTTGCCACATACCAAGATTATTTCTTACTTGGGAATTTTGGCCCAGTACTAGATCTCTTTTGCCCTTTCCAATCTCTTCTCTTAGTTGTATGCCCTTATCTGATAGTGAAACAAAGAAAGTACGGTTCCCATCTTTCCATTTTAGACCTGAAATTCCCTTTCCGATTTTGGTTTCATCAATTGTCCTCAGATTCAATTCTATGTAATTGATACCTTGCTCATTGAAATTATTAGACCAAATTGTCTTACCGCCATTCTTTTTCAGACCATTTAAGATAACTTGTTCCGCTTGATTCGATTTTTGGATTTGGATGAATTCTGCCGTATCCTTTTCATAATTAAAAGTTTGGTCGTTAACCTCCAACTTTTTCTTACTCTCTATCATTGGTGACAATGAGTTACCAATTTCATTTAATATTCCGAGATTGTGTTCCGAGTTTGTGGACGGTCCGTTCAACGAAGGAACCTTGAGTACTACATAACTATCGTTTTTTAATATTTGCTGGAAATTGGTAATTGCAAATCGGACAGGATCAGACAGTGTGAATTGATTGATGCTATTAGTTGGTATCATCATATATCCAGTATTGCTTAATTCTATTAAGCGATAAAATGAATCTATATTGGAAGAGTTCAATATGTATTGTGTTTGTATGGATTTTCTCAACGGCAGTCCTGAAAATGCATGAAGTTTGGAAATGAGATCGCCTTCTCGAAAATTGTATTCATTTGGAAAGGTTGCTACATTATAGTTATTGGAACCACCTTGTATTTCACTACGCATCGAATCCAGCAATGCCATCTCATTTGGTGAAGGAAAATTCCTACGTCCCAAGGCATGAGAATAGTCCTGAGACTGTATTACCAATGCGTTATAGCCAATATACATCAATGTTGAGACGCTGGCAGCTATGACTATGGCTGATATTAAAACGCCATTTAGAATTAATTTCTTATTTCTTACGAAATCTATTAGTTTAAAAATCATTAATGATGCAAAGCCTATCATGCCCACCATTACATATTTGCTGAATCTGTGTTCGTTGTAGTACGGACCGGCAAAAAGAGCAATTATGGCAATTATTCCAAAAATGAATACCTCTCGCTCATACCTTTTAAATAAATATGAAAGTACGAAAGCGGTACCAAATAGACCAACGATCCCCATTCTCATTGGGTACAAATACCACGGAGTATTATAGCCCTGAGTATGAACATCAATATAATTTGCAGGAAGTTGAATCCAAACAAGAAAGCAAAGTGCAAATAAATATACTATGCTAGAAACAAATAGTATCTTTGGTATATATCCTACTTTTAATACTATTCTAGTCAGCTTTATGTTTGGTTGCAACTTTCTAATCGAAATACGTGCAAAAAATTTATTCCAGTTCTGCCTGAGAAGGTACAAAGCAAGTGTTCCTATTATAAAGATCGCACTTATCTCAATAACTGATAGTCCAAGTATACTATTTGATGTAAAATAGTTTACAGGAAGTAAACTGTCTATACTATATACTAATGCCAAAGCAATAAGAAGGGCAAAATAAACAATTGTTTTTTTTCTCATGTTGTAGGCAAGCACCAAAAGAGATGAAGCTACAACAAAAATGTAAAATTCATCATGAAACAGAATTCCTACAATAGCGATCAGAGAAAGTAATAATAAATGTCTGACTTTACTAGGAAGTTCAATCTTGATTAAGGATAGCAAAATAAAACCCGCAGGCAGGGACACAAGTGTAAGACTAGTGTTAAAGTCCGGAAATGCTGCAATCATGAAATTTGCAGATAGCCTTATGTCACTCTCTCTTATTTTTTCTTGAACAAAATATGATATGGCGTTGGCCTGCGAGTCAATTGATTCTAACTCCGTAAGATAAAGCACATACATCCAGCCAAAGCCAGCAGCTAGTACAAAAAGAGAGGACGCAAATAGGGATGCCATTTTCAAGTTGGAAGGAAGCCATGTTCGACAGAAATAATAAAACGCAAATACTGCTGTCATATTTAGTAACGCTATAGAGACATACGCATTTACCAATGGAACTCCAGAAATAGAAGTTAAACCTGCAAGTAAGGATGAGAGTAACGGTGTATAATTTTGATCTCCATTGGTCGTTATGGATTCTTTGAAATTTCCATGCATGAAGAGTAAGGCTCTATTCTGATGGTACCACTGATCGCCTATTGTTACTCCGTCATAGAGATAATAAGTTGATGTAATCATTAAGGCTGAAAGACTTGCAAATACGATAAGTACAGGCAAATTCCGTTTTAGATGCGACAATAAATTAGTACCTATTACAGTAATCATATGACGAGGTATACTGCGAAGGTTAAAATCAGTCGTAAAAGTAATTTTATGGATTTTATGATAAGCTGCATATACTATCAGTATAACAAGATATATCGCAAGAAGAATAAACTTATCTTCATATATGTTACTATCGAAAAGTATTGATGAGAAGTAAACTGTCAAGCCTGTAATCAACATACTGATAAGATATCCTAACAAAATTTTCAAGAGTCCATTCATTCTATAATTTTTAGTCACAACAGATATTGCGGCATAGCCGGGGAAGATAAAACAAAGTAAAATTCCAACAGACGCTGCCAGCAACTCGGATAGATTGCCATAATTCCAACTTGTGAATACAACATCTAATCGTGGTATTGAAAAAAATGCACACGCAATGAGCAAAACCGAATATATAAACGAAAATGTGGTTTTTGAGATCCAATTTTGAATATTTCTTTGACTATCTGATGAAGAATCCTTCAAACTAGTATCAAAATTGTCACTGTAGTGATAGACACGAGTATCTTCGCGTTGCAGTGAATAATATCTAGTCAGCCCGAAACAGAGTATTGCCATAGAAATACTAATTGGTAAAACAAATTTCATTTCTACTAACAAGTATGAAAGTATAAAATAGACGCTAATTCCAGCTAGCAGAGTAGCAGAGATTAAAGAAAAGATAATCTTTGTATCTACTGCTAGATTCAATTAAAGTTAACTTTTACCACTTGGTTATATAAATTGACTTTTACTGCCTTCAAAGTAAAAATATCTTGATATAAATTAGACCTGGCTGGCCAAAACAGGTTGCATAAACAACATAACAAAGTATTGATCATTAATTGACTGTAATATTACCGGTACCTAATGCACCGGTACTAGACGCACCTTCATGATTCGATGCCGGATGCCTCTCATATTATTGAAAATTTTGTTACACCATAATGTATAGATTATTAAGTCTGCAATTAAATTTATTCATGATTCAGATGCCAATTAAAAAAGATATACTCTCATTTGGATTTCTATCCTTAACGTTATTGATTTGTGGGGTATCTGCGGTCATTGGTATGCTATTTATTATAACAGGAATTTGGAACGACAACACTTTTGTCACTGCTACTTCAATTACCGGGGTAGAGATGCTACCCGATATACTGGACGAAGGTATAGATGCAACAGTAGTCGTAGAAGGACTAGAGCGTCCTACCAGTATGGCCTTCTTGGGTCCAAATGATTTTATAGTTCTAGAGAAAAAATCTGGTATCGTGAAGAGGATCGTAAATGGAAATATCTTGGAACCACCATTGCTGGATTTAAAGGTTGCCAACGAAAAGGAAAGAGGTTTACTCGGTGTTGCTATATCAAAAATGGTTACTCAAACTGTGGGGAATTCCCAGAGTGACAACAAAGAACCTTCGAACCCTCACTCCACTCGTGTTTTTTTGTACTACACAGAGTCGTCAGGAGAAGACGGAATTGACGATTGTCCTACGATAAATTATTGCGCAGAAGGAACAGAACCGAAAGGCAACAGATTATACAGATATGATCTGGAACAAGACAGGTTGGTGAATCCAAAACTATTGTTGGATTTACCCGCAAATCCTGGAGCAGATCATTTAGGAGGTTCTTTAATTATAGGACCGGATAGCAATCTTTATCTTACCACAGGTGATGGTCATAGCTGCAGCTACAATAGCTGCGACGAGGGGATCGAGGAAACTGTTTTGAATTCTCAATCCGCAAATGTAGATGATGGACATGCACCCGATGGAAGAGGAGGAATATTGAGAGTTACCCAAGACGGTGAACAAGTAACAGAAGGAGATAAGCGATGGGTCCTTGGTGATGTTGGTATTCTAGGCAAATACTATGCCTACGGGATACGCAACAGCTACGGAATAGATTTTGATCACCTGAGCGGAAAATTGTGGGATACAGAAAATGGTCCTTCATTTGGTGATGAAATAAATATGGTAGAACCTGGGTTCAACAGTGGATGGCTAAAAATCCAAGGAATATGGCCAATCTACAATCACACTTTACTATATCCACAAGGACTTACTCCTCCTTATAGGGGATACTTTGAAAGTGGCGATAACAAGTTCATTAGTAGCAGTAAAGTTGATCTGGAAGATTTAGTGGATTTTCAAGGTCGAGGAAAATACAGCGATCCTGAATTCATATGGAATATGACCGTAGGTCTTACCGCACTTAAATTTTTTGATTCTGATAAATTAGGTGAAGAATACAAAGATGATTTATTCGTCGCAGACTCTAATAATGGTAATTTATATCATTTCGACCTGAGTGTCAATAGAACCACGCTGGAATTTGGTAACAGCATAACCGATAGGATAGTGCATTCCTTAGATAAGGAGGAACTCGGTCCCATTCTCTTTGGCCACGGCTTTGATTCAATAACCGACCTAGAGCTTGGACCTGATGGGTACCTATACGTGGTATCACATAAACAGGGAAAAATATTCAAGATAGTTCCTGATGATGTTAAAGAGAGTCCAACATAGATACAACAATTAGGGACAGAAAATATCGGCCGCATTGAAAATTAATCTTTTTACCAACATATAGTTCTACCATATTTGAGACTTTTATGGGGTAACAAATAATTTCAAAGGTCTTTTAGGTCGGGAAGGATGAGCATCGATGAACCTAAAGCGAGATATGATTCTAAATTATTGAAAGTTCATACCTCATTTTAACATCACATACCAATCCAACTAAGGTTCTTTTGTGGTCAAATTCACTTTACTACTTAATTTACTCTATTACTTTCCGCAAGCTTGTCATTGGCGAACATGAAATATTTCGACTTCTCCACCAATGTCATACCATGTTTTGCCTCCCACGACATATATTTTATCATCATTAGCAACTGCCTTTAGTCCGAGACGGGGCGTTGGTAATGGATCTTCAATAGTCCAAGTATTTATTATGGTATCATATTTTTCATTATTTTCAAATGTCCCTTTTACTTTTTCTCCCCCAAAAACATAAATATCATTTCCAATCGAGGCAGAGGCTAGCCCACTTCTTTTACTAGGCATCGGTTCTAGCTTGGTCCAAGAATCCTTTACTGGGTCG
The DNA here is from genome assembly GCA_025923455.1 of Nitrososphaeraceae archaeon. Lineage (GTDB taxonomy): Archaea > Thermoproteota > Nitrososphaeria > Nitrososphaerales > Nitrososphaeraceae > TA-21. The sequence goes on from JAICFW010000053.1 coordinate 10,659, forward strand.
TACATTTCATTAACATCAAAATTTGATAGCGCCTTAGCAATAGGCTCTGGAATTCCATCTCCATATATTCGGCCTCCAATTGCATAGAGCTTTCCATTGACTACAGAGGATGTCAGGTGGTGTCTCGCAGTAGGCATTGGGGCTTTTTCTGTCCAAGTGTCAGTAAGGGGATCATAGACGTAATTCGTCCCAACGACATTGTGAACATCATCGACGCCTCCTACTGCATATAACTTACCATCGATAAAATTTGCAGTTAGAGCTGTCCGAGCGCCCGGCATAGGTTTGCCTTCTGTCCAATTATTCTTTAAGGGGTCATAAATCAACAGTTTATTAGAATAGCCATACTTGTGAGTGCCTCCCACAACATAAATTTTCCCGTCGTAACTCGCCATTCCCAGATGGTCAAGTGGCTCTGGCAGGGAAGGTCCTTGGGTCCATTTATCGGATTTTATATCATACACCTCCATGATTTTATCTTTTTTTATCTTCACCCCTTGTCCTCCAACAACGTAGATCTTGTCATCCAATAGAGCAGCAGCCATAGCAGATCTTGGTGTCGGCATCTTACTTCCGTTTGTCCAGTTAATCTCTGACTGGGGCGATTGAGAGGAGACAGCGGAAATAGAAGTCGCTAACAGCGCGCAGCCAAATGCAACGAGAATTATGACAATAAACAATGAATGCTTTACCAGAGTCAATTGTTCGGATCAAAGAATGCAGGACGCTTATATGTATATTTCAGAGACTGTATTTCAAATTTCCAAATCCCACACGTGATTTCAAATTTCATTTCTATGAATCAATTAGGGCATATTGAAACAATAGACTATCAAAGAATCTCAGGAACCGCTCATTTTCAAATAACTTGTTGACAGTCCAAATGCCAAGTGTTAGGACCGTTCCTTTCTTATATTCCAGTGCATATGTTGCAATAATGAATTCTTCATCTGATTTAGCTGCCGTGGCATTATAATCAAGCAAAATTTTTGCTTTGGGATTTGTAACGTGGTGTTCTTCGTTGTGGGTTATTCCGAATGGATCGTTATGAAATACGAACTCCCAAGCAAAGCAGCACTTGTAGTTCCCGCCTGTCCATTCAGAAGTCTCGTCCATCCACCTTTCTTTGACACTCCTCCATGCCGATTGACCATTGAAAGCAAAATTATGACCTTTTACGAACTTGATTGTGTTGTTCTTTTCATCATATTCTACTTCGCCATAAAAAACGTTTCCAGTAAGTAGGAAAAGTATTCCTCCATTGGACACAAATTTTTTTAGATTATTATATTCCTGCTGACTCACATACTCTTGATGTTGAAGCATTATCACATCATACAAGTTTTCTCCATCTGGACTGAGTATAGAAGAACGGTTATGAACATCTTCATCGCCCAACACATCTATGGATGATTTGGGGATTAACCATTTCAAGTGGTTTACAATCTGGTACGTTCCGGACCAATTTCCGGTATTGTCGGGAACTCTGCTAGATAGTAGACTAGTATAGTTCGTAAAATTAATTGTATCTTTTCCAATAATCTCTTCATCGTAAATCTCATAAAACATGTAAAACGACTTGTCGTATGCCGCCTGGGTAAACGTTGGCTCCACAATTGCAACATTTATAGATTTCTCCGAAAGGCTTTGGTTATTCCTAATACCATCTGAATTTATCGGTTTGCCTGTGAAATTTGAGGAAATACAGCTCTTAACCTGTACATCGTTTCTGAGAATTATCTCTTCGTTCCCGATAGAATTATTAGTCCAAACAACATGAACACCACCTTCCTCTGAAACAGCGATCTGCGGATCAACTGCCCACCCTGAATAATTGCTTAAATTGACAATGTCTCCAAAACTCTCCCCGTTATCCGTACTCCTTGTAAAGAGAACATCACTAATGAGTGCACTAACCCTAGCATGTTGAACAACCCTCCCGCTCTGCCATAGTAGATAGACATTATTGTCCCCAGAGCCTGCAACTAATTTTGGACTGAGTGCAGTAGTATTTGCGTAACTTTCCTGTCCTTTATAGACTAAAAATGGCTCTCCAAAACTCTCCCCGTTATCCGTACTCCTAGTGAAAAATATCTGCCCATATTTTTCCTGAGCGTTATCAGTCCATGCAACATAGACATTATTTGCGGCTGCGGCAACCTGCGGAAACCCGTTGAAACCAGTATTATTACCCAGATTTTTCACTTTCTCAAAACTTGCTCCATTATCAGTACTCCTCAAAAAAACAATGCCATCAGTAGCGTCATGCCATGTAGCAAACACATTGCTTCCTGATGCAGCTAGTTGCGGAAACCCGTTGAAACCAGTATTATTACCCAGATTTTTCACTTTCTCAAAACTTGCTCCATTATCCGCACTTCTTGTCCAGTATATCATACCATTATTCTCAGGTGTGTACTCCCATATTACATAGACATAGTTACCAGAAACAACCATTTTTGGATCCAAAGATCCCCCTTTTCCAACACCCAGATCTATTGTAGGGCCGAACGTACAACCGTTATCTGAACTTTTTTTGAAATAAATATTGCGACTGGCCGAACTGTCATCAATCCAGAGCATGTAAATGTTACTACCATTTTTTATGATTTGTGGTTCTTCAGAATGTCCTGTATTGTTACTAATGTAAAATATTTCATCGTTATAGCCGGTAGTACTTTTAGTGTTGTTCATATCAACAATTTCTTCAGAATGTATCGTATTGCCGTAACCTACAGCGAAAAGCATTAGGACAATTATCAACTGTATTACGAGAGAGAAGGCGACATATGCCAAAATTTACCATATTGAAATGATTATCCATTATATGAATGATCGATAAAATTCGTCTATCTCGTTCCACAGCAAGGATTTACTATTCGATAGATTGTAGCTCATCGCCTATGATATAGATTTCCGGAGGACGGCTTCCGCTATTGTTATCTACTCTTCGATCGAGTCCACCGAACATCGGTATTTCCTGTTAGCAGCCAAATAAGGGCTATTGTTGTAAAAAGTTGAGTGTAAAAAAAAGTCAGTATCACCTTTCTAAGAATAAAACCTGCGACTATTGATAGACATCCTAGTAATATAGCTCCATTTATCCCTGCATATTCTATAAACTCGAATGAAGATGGAATGGCCAGTCCTATCAGCACAAATGACAAGGTTGGAGATATAAGATAGACAAAAAATCTATACGGGAAAATTAGCATACCAAAATAACCGTATTTACGGTTAAAAAACAACCCCTTGAATCGCAATGTTTCTATTAATCCGCCCAGCGCTCTTCTTGATTTGATATTGACATAATCAGAAAATTGTGTAGGTGATCTTTCGGTAAAGTATGCCTTTTCATTTACTACGCTTCTGTACCCCTTGGAAATTACTTGTAAGGCAATATTTGAATCGTCCGCCAAGGTATCTTCGTTTATTTTAGCTACAATCTTGTTTCTGAAAGCGCATGCCTCACCGGATAGCCAAGAAGTAGAATGAACTCTACTTTCTAATATTCTGATTTGATCTTTCTGCAACCAAAATTTGTGCTCAGAAGAAGATACATGACTATCCTCAATGTTGGGCACACGATACAAAGCCGAAACAGCCCCAATTGAAGTATCCTTAAACGAATTCACCATCTCTAAAATAGTGTCCCCGTCATAGAGCGCAGTTCCATCAGTAAGTATGACGATTTCTCCCTTGCATATCTCTAGTCCTAAATTGATGGCGTGCGCCTTGCCTTTTCTTTCTTCCTCAGTAATTAGAGTTACCATATTTTGGAAATTTGAATTGATTTCTGACCGGGTCTTGTCGACAGATCCAGAGTCTATGACAACCACTTGTAGTTTATTTTTCGGATATGTGCTATCAAATATGTTAGTAATCCTTCGTACTATTACAGATTCTTCGTTATAGACGGGAATGAGAATTGAAACGATGGGTAGATCGTAATGTGAATTGGTGTTGGTCGCCTTTTTCTTCAGTGACAAGTTATTCTGTATCTGGGCAGTTCTTTTTAACAGAGGAAGATAGAGAAAGTGGATTCCGAAAACTATCAAAAAAATAGAGGCCAATAATGCGAAGGCAATCATCTGGACAGAGAAATACTCTCGCAGATAACAATTTAAATATTTATAAACGAGATACCATTCATCAGTTCGTAAATTGGATAACTAATGAACCACATAGTCTTACAGTATCTGTAGCAATATTATCTACAATTTCCCCCAAGATGACTAGCAGTTATAACTCAAAGTCAAATCATATAAATCTCAAATTTATAAAATTATATAGATCTGCGCCTGTGAAAAATTACCTCCAATGGAATTAAAACACGAGCAAAACTCGAGCGGGTCCAAGCCTGTGAAAATTATAGTTTGCATACCTGCATATAATGAGGAAAAAAACATAGGCAATGTAGTTCGTAAGGCACGAAATCATGCAGATGAAGTCATCGTTTGTAACGATGGTTCTACTGATAACACTGCCAAAATTGCACAAGATCAAGGAGCATCAGTAATCAATCATCCTAAAAACTACGGATATGGAAAATCTATTCGTACCCTTTTTGAAAAAGCACTTGAAAGAAAGGCCGATATTATAGTAACCATTGACTCAGATGGACAGCATGACCCTGCGCAGATTCCGGACATCATCGAACCTATACTCAAAAATGGATTCGACATCGTCATAGGTTCCAGATTCATAGGAAACAAGCCTGCAGTTAGAATTCCATTTTACCGTACTCTGGGAATTAAGACCATAACAAAGTTCACAAAACATGCTTCATATAAGAATCTGACAGACGCACAAAGCGGTTTTAGAGGGTATAGCAGACATGCCCTACAAATGATGAACCTCCTGGAAGATGGCATGCAGATATCTACAGAGATACTGTTAAGAGCCGGTTCTAATAGATTATCGATAACTGAAGTTCCAGTAACGATAAGTTATGATGTCGAAAACTCTTCAACTCATAATTTTTTATCACATGGCATCAGGGTACTATTTAGTGTAATTCAATTCATTTCCTTACGACATCCTTTACTTTTTTACGGAGTGCCTGGTGTTACCTTAATTGCCGTATCCGGATATTTCGCCTACAACGCCTTGGAATTGTTCTCTCAAACGAGATTTATTTCTATAAATATGATATTGTTATCAATAACAGCTACAATTATCGGAATTATTTTGCTTACTACTGGAAGTATATTGTTCACTATTTCCTTGATGTTGACAAAAGGGATGAGGGTCACTTTGGCATCTCGGATAATAGAGTTCGTTTCATTGCGCCATCCACTAGTATTTTATGGACTGCCTGGAATCACTTTTCTGGCTGTATCTGGATATTTTGCGTACAATGCGTTAGAGTACTTTGCTTCCTATAGATATGTAACTGTACTGCTTACGAACAGATTATTTGTTATGGTCGCTGCCGCAATTATTGGCATAGTTCTGCTAACAACTGGAAGCTTATTCTATTCTATCGCTGCAATGTTGAAAGGCAAAATAAGATTCGACCTATAAAGATTAACTGCAAATACAAACGACATTTATTAACAACCATAACTTGATACCGACAGCAAAGTATTCTTATTGATAGTTTTATGAAGGCAAATTGAAATTACCAAATAATAGTATTGATGAGAAGTCTCTATTATGCAAGCCCATCAGGATGGCAGCGTTCTGCTGTTGTTACATAATATTCTTCTATAAAATTATTATCATATTTCGATCCTGTGATTTTCAAATTAGACGTACGGTAATCAAATGAGTGTCTCGTTCGTCATGATGAAACAATATATTGTAACGATTTGAGGGAAGAATGTAGAGTTAAGTTTAAATAAATCAGGAGTTAATCACGGTTGATATGAATAAGAAAAGCTTGGATCTAAGCATTGTCGACCTAACCACGAAAAAGTCAAAGCGTGAAATAGGCGGCGGAAGTTCTAGTAGCGGCGATTAAGTCGCTACTTTTTTTTGATTTTTTTTGAAATTCACATAAGCTGGTTTTTAGTTATGGCTTGAACATGATAATGCTTTAACTTATAGCATTACCATGTGATAGAAAAATCTAAAGTTAGGTTTATATAAATTGGTATTTAATCAGAGCTGAAATGAATAAGAAAAGCTTGGATCTAAGCATTGTCGACCTAACCACGAAAAAGTCAAAGCGTGAAATAGGCGGCGGAAGTTCTAGTAGCGGCAATTAGGTCGCTACTTTTTTTTATTTTTTTTTCGAAATTCACATAAATTGGTTTTTAGTTTTGGTTTATCTTGAACATGATACTTTAACCTTATAACATTACACTCGCATTATGACCGTTAGAAATCTCGATGCCTGCCTGATTTTATTGCATGAGAAATTGCCCTTGCACGCACTGCAAATTATTATTCCAGTATTAATTTATACAATTCATACTTGTTACTTTTTTGGTAGATATGTCTAATAGTATTTCTCTATTGTACTCCTCTTGCACATGCTATCTTCTATGAGTGAAGTAATAGTGAACAAATTATCAACTGCTTCGTGGCTAAATTGTGAAGATTGATTCAATATCTGTTGCACTTTATCATGTGACAGGACATTTGTTATTTCTTTACAGTCCTGTAATTGAGTTCTTATGCACTGAATTATTTTTGAATC